>NZ_JAIMIA010000100.1 GCF_019966495.1 Tateyamaria pelophila
CTGCCGGGGCACGCCTCGGCAGGGGCTCTCAGCGCAATCTCCAACTAAATTTCCAGACGTCAGGTTACAGTACCGCCTCGCGCAATACTCCCAGATCAGATCATGCCATATAAGAGGGGGTTCCCTTGGTGCTTACGCTATGGTCATGGTCGAGGAAGTTCAGCGATATCCTCAAACCCTGGTTCGCGCCGCGCCCGTCACATGTGGTGCCATCTTTGTTGATGCGGCAAAGCTGACATGGTCGGAGTTCCGAACGATCAAGGAAGCGGTTGCCAAGGATCCGGATTCTCTGTCTTTACGGCCTTGATGCAAGCCGGGCTTGGCCGCTTTCCGGTCGCGGGCCTCGACGACATGCAGATTGGGCGCCATTTCGATCCGGGAACTGTAAAAGAGCATGTGCCTGCACCGCTCAATACGGCGGCGTAGGCCAGAGAGGTTCCGGACGGCGGCTTTTGCCTCCATACAAAAGTCAAAGCACGCGGTAATCTGGCAACCTGTCCTTCAAGAACGTGTAGTCCGTTCGTGCCTGTACCTTTTGTTCCTTGGTGATCTCCACATGGCGAAACTCTTCGCCGGTCTCGGCAAAGTGGAGGGGCAGGGTATTTTCGTCCATCCAGGGAGGACAAAAGATCGAATTGCCCCAAGTCTTGCCGGCACGGTTCAACGACAGAAGAAACACCTGGTTTTCCATCGCCCGGGCGATGGCGAAGTTGTGCCAGGTCATGAAGGATTCGTCGCGGTAATAGGCACCGCAATGCAGGATCACATCGACGTCCCGATCGAGCGTCAGGACGCGGGAAAGCTCGGGAATTCTGATGTCATAGCAGATGATCGGAGCCAGGGTGAAGTCTTTGACCTTGAACGTGAATATGTGGTCACCGGCGGAAAAATATTCCTTTTCCATCGACGCCCCGTATTGGCACAGATGCAGCTTGTCATAATGCCCGATCAGCGTGCCATCCGGTGCGACCACGGCAATGGAGATATAGGTTTGGTCGCCGTCCCGCCGCGCAAAGCTGTATGAAACATAGACGCCCAATTCGAGCGCGACGGACTGCCACGTGTCAAAGGAGGGTCCGTCCAGAGGTTCGGAAAGGTCCGCAAGGGCGTCAAAGGCCGCGCGGGAATAGTCGATGCTCGAAAGTTCTGGCAGCACCACGAGGTCGGCGCGCGTTGTACGTAATTGCGCGCGCACTTTTGACGCGCTCTGCGCCAGATGTTTGTCGCGGGCCGCCGCGTCAGGTGTTGCGGGGACCTCGATCTGACAGGCCAGCACGGTCAGGGTGTCTTGTCCGGTCATCTGTCTCATGTCCTTTTGCAATCGGCGGGGCGGTCAGGTCTGGCTTTCGAGGTCATAACTGCGCTGCGCCAAAGGTTGAGTGGCGATCCGCGTCTGGAACATCTCAAGGATGGCAAGCTCCGCCCGGTTCAGGCGCGCCGTTTTGTGGTGCACCAGGTGAATATCGATGACCAGCGTATTTTCGAGCGGCGGCAAACGCCACAGCTTGCCGCGATCAACAAGCGGTTGCGCATAGTGAACGGGCAGGGGGCCAAACCCGAGACCCGCAACGATCATCCTTTGCGCCTCTCCCAGGTCGGACGTGTATCCGATCACCTTGTTGTCGAGCTTGTGCTGTGCCCGTAACAACGCCACGGGCCGCAACGCATCCCAAAGCTGATCGGTCCTGAAGGAAACGGAGGCGTGGTCGCGCATGTCATCGATGCTCAAGTCCTGTCGGCCAAAGAGGGGATGACCCGGGCCGCAATAGAACCCGAAACAGGACCTGTAGAGGACATCGTAATGCAGGTTGGGGTTTGGATCATGCATGAGGCAGACGCCAAAGCTGGCGGACTTGTCCAGCACGGCCTCTTGCACGGCTTTGCTGGACATCACTTCGAGGTCGAAACCCACTTCGGGGTTCTGGCGGTGAAAATCCGACAGAACCTGATCAAAGAAGTCATTGACGACGCCGCTGACCAAGGCGAGCTTCAACGTGCCGGTCACCACGTCCTCGGTGCCTTGAGTTCTTTGAATTGTGCGCACGAGATTGCCGAAAATGTCGAGGCATTCGCGGTACAGGGTTTCGCCTGCGGGAGTTATGCGAAAATGCGATGGGCCGCGATCGATCAACTGGGTGCCCAGCCGCGTCTCCAGCCGTTGCAGCGCCTGACTGACCGAGGGTTGACGCCGCATCAGGCGTTTGGCCGCGCCGGTAATGCTGCGGTCTTGCACGACGAACATGAAGGTGCGCAGCAGGTTCCAATCCAGTTCCCGGATCAGCTTTTCAAGATCTTGGATATCTTTCATTGATTTGACCAATGATCATTATAAACGTTATCTATTTGCACTATGAGCCGGAAAATCTCAACCCTGTTGCATACCCAAGCGCGGTGATTGCGCCGACGCGTCGCCTGAAACAGAAAGACACCTGTGAAAACATCCAACCTGTTTTATCAAAGCCGGTCCCGCCGCCCGGAAGTGGATCGTGCGGAAGGCATCTATATCTGGGCCAAGGACGGCGCGCGTTATATTGACGGGTCGTCCGGCGCGATGGTCAGCAATATCGGGCATTCCAACCCCAACGTTCTGGCGGCCATGAAAGCGCAGATGGACAGCGCCACATTCGCTTATCGGCTGCATTTCGAAAACAGTGCGGCAGAGGATCTGGCGCGGTCGATTGCCGATCGCATGCCCGATGGGCTGAACCGTGTGTTCTTTGTCTCTGGCGGGTCCGAGGCGATGGAGTCTTGTGTCAAGTTTGCGCGGCAATGGGCCGTGGCCACCGGGCAGTCCGGTCGGTGGAAGGTGATATCGCGGTTTCCATCTTATCACGGTTCGACCTTGGGGGCGTTATCAATCACGGGCTACGGGCCATTGACGGATGCGTTCGCGCCGATGTTCAAGGAAATGCCCAAAATTCCCGCGCCGACCTGCTATCTGGATCGGGACAACCTGACGGATGAGGAACGCGGCCTCAAATATGCCGAGATGTTGCGCGACGAGATTCTCGCGCAAGGCTCCGATACTGTGCTGGCCTTTGCGATGGAGCCGGTGGGCGGGGCGTCGACCGGGGCGTTGGTCGCACCGGACAGCTACTATGCCCGAATCCGCGAGATTTGCGATGAATTCGGCGTGCTGCTGATCATGGATGAGGTGATGTCGGGCGTCGGGCGAACCGGCAAGTTCATGGCGTCCGAACACTGGAACATTCGCGCAGATCTGGTGGCCGTCTCCAAGGGGTTCGGTGCAGGCTATGTGCCCCTGGGTGCGATGATTGCCGATCAGCGCATGGTCGACACCGTGCTGGATGCCGGAGGCTTTGCGCACGGGCACACCTATGCGGGCAATCCGCTCGCCTGTGCGGCCGGTCTGGCGGTTCTGCAAGAAATCGACCGGCTTGACCTGATGGCGAACGCGGCCGCGATGGGCGATGTGTTGATGTCGGGGCTGCGCGATCTGATGGATCGTTATGAATTTATCGGTGACGTACGGGGCAAGGGGTTGCTGACGGCGTTCGAGATGGTTTCCGACCGCGAAACGATGGCGCCCTTGCCAAAATCGCTGAACGCCTACGAGCGGTTCCTCGAGATTTGTTACGCGCGCCATTTGATTACCTATTCCCGGCGCACGCGTGGCGGGATCGACGGGGATCACTTTCTGATCTGTCCGCCGATGATCGTAACGCATCCGCAGGTGGATGAAATTCTGAACATATTGGACGACAGCCTGGCGGTGTTTGCCCAAGAATGCGGGTTGGAGGCCTGACCATGCCAAAGAAGATTATTCTCACCTGTGCGGTGACCGGATCGATCCATACCCCCAGCATGAGCCCGCATTTGCCGGTCACGCCCGATGAAATCGCAACCTCGGCCATCGCGGCGGCAGAGGCGGGCGCGTCGATCCTGCACTTGCACGCACGCGATCCCGAGAGCGGGCGCCCCAGTTCCGATATCGCGGTGTTTCGTCAGTTCCTGCCGCGGATCAAGGATGCAACCGATGCCGTGATCAACCTGACCACCGGCGGCAGTTCGCAAATGACAGTCGAGCAGCGATTGTCCGCCCCGGCGGAACTTGCTCCGGAAATGTGTTCGCTGAACATGGGATCCATCAACTTCGGGCTCTTTCCGATGAAGGATCGCTATCAGGAGTGGAAGCATGATTGGGAGGAAACCTTTCTTGAAAACACTCGGGACACGGTTTTCAAAAATACCTTCCATGACATCGAAACCGTATTTCGGATGCTGGGCGATGCAGGCGGCGCGCGGTTTGAATTGGAATGCTACGATGTGGGTCACATCCAGACGGTCGCGTATTACCTGGCCCAGAACCGGCTCAAGGCGCCCATCTTCCTGCAATTCGTCATGGGTGTTCTGGGAGGCATTGATGCCAGTCCGCACAGCCTGATGATGATGAAGGACACCGCTGATCGGCTGCTGGGCGACGCCTATCAATTCTCCGTTCTGGCAGCAGGGCGGCAACAGATGCCGCTTGGCACCATGAGCGTGATCCTTGGGGGCAATGTGCGTGTGGGGCTCGAAGACAGCCTGATGATCGGACGCGGTGAGCTTGCCGTGAGCAATGCCCAGCAGGTCGGCAAGATACGCAGAGTGTTGGAAGAGCTGGGGTATGAGATCGCAACTCCGGATGAGGCGCGCGCGATGCTGGCGCTGAAGGGTGCCGACAAGGTGGGGTTCTAGGAATGAAAGTCTTCTCGGACCAGCCGCGACAAAACCAGCACGACCCCAGCGGGTTTCTGGTGAATGGCGTCATGCAGCCCAATCCCGAAAAGCCGGAGCGTATCGCACGCCTTCTTGCAGGCGTGGCGCAAGGTGGGCACGCGGTGCACGTGCCCCACGATCACGGTCTTGGCCCGATTGCCGCCGTGCACACCCCGGCCTATGTCAAGTTCCTGTCCACGGTCTATGACCGCTGGAAACGCATCCCTGATGCAGCCCCCGAGATTTTCCCGAACATTCACCCGGATCGGCGCACGGCCAGCTATCCCCTGTCCGCCGTGGGGCAGGCCGGGTTTCACATCACCGATATGTCTTGCCCCATAACCGAACATACATGGGATGCCGTCTATGCGTCGGCGCAATGCGCGGTGTCGGCCGCAAGTGCAGTTCTTGACGGCGAAAAGGTGGCCTATGCGCTGTGCCGTCCGCCGGGGCATCATTGCTTTGCTGATCTGGCCGGAGGCTTTTGCTACCTCAACAACAGCGCGATCGCGGCCCAGGTTCTGCGCCGCGCGCATGACCGGGTGGCGATCATTGATGTGGACCTGCACCATGGCAACGGCACGCAGGGCATTTTTTATGACCGCAATGATGTGTTTACGGTGTCGATCCATGCAGATCCTGCCCGGTTTTATCCTTTTTTCTGGGGCCATGCGCATGAGGTGGGCGAGGGCGCGGGCCACGGATACAACCTGAACATCCCGCTGCCGCGTGGCACGGGAGATGAAGGGTTTCTGGCGGGCCTGTCGGCGGGGCTGGACCATGTCCGGGCCTTTGCCCCCACTGCCGTCGTGATCGCGCTCGGCCTCGATAGTTTCGAAGGCGATCCCTTTGGCGGGTTGGCCGTTTCAACGCCGGGGTTTGCACAGATGGCAGGCCTGCTGGCGGCTCTCGAACTGCCATCGGTGATCGTGCAGGAGGGTGGATATCTTTGCGACGCTTTGGGGGACAATCTCCATGCGTTCCTGAATGGATTTGAAGAATCTGCGGTTTAGGAATCGGCTATTTTTCAGCGATCCACGAGATTCTTTGCTCAAAAAAGCATCCGAATCCTAAATTTTAACAATGAAAACCAATACGTTATAGAGCAATCCTTAAAAAACGTAAGTTTATTCTAGAATGCCCGGAGCCTGTATGGGACGGTGCGGCGGTAACCAACTCCGAAGCGAGTGAAAAAAATCAAGAGGGAGAAAACTCAATGAATATCACAAATTTTACAAAGATCGTGACAGTCGGCGCGCTTGGTGCGCTGATGTCAACATCAGCGATGGCCGAAGACACGACATTGCGTTTTGCCGGTGTCTTCCCGATTGACCACCAGGGCACAAAAATGATGGAGCAGGTGGCAGCGGACGTGGCAGCCGCTGACGTCGGTCTGACGATCAATGTCTTCCCGGCCAACCAGTTGGGATCGGGCGAGGCCCTGTTCGAGGACGTCGCACGCGGTAACATTGATCTGGCAGCGGCATTTATCTACGCGGATACCGATCCGCGTCTTGAATTCCTGTCGATGCCGTTCCTCGTCGGTGGCTGGGAAGACATGGACACCATCATGCGCGATCTGGATTCCGAATATAACCAGATCCTTCAGGAAATCACGACGGATTACGGCGTGAAAATCCTCGCCCAGAACCCGGAAGGCTTCGTCGGCATCGTTGCCACGCAAGAGCCGACCAACTGGAACACCTTTGAAGACAAAGGCATGAACATTCGGGTGTGGTCGTCCAACGTTGTGAAATCCATGGTGGAATCTCTCGGCTTTCAGGCAACGACAATGGCATGGGGCGATATTTTCCCGGCGATCCAGTCGGGCATCGTGGATGGCGCGATCTGCTGTACAAAAACGGCGACCTATTCGATCTTTGCCCAGTCTGATGTCGGCACCCATTTCGTCGAGTATAATTCGATCTCCGAACTGACGACTTTCTACGCGTCGCAACGCTCGCTTGACAAACTGACCGAGGAACAGCGCGACGTCTTGCAGACAGCCATGACCAAAGCCTCCGACGATTTCTTTGCCTATAACCGCGAGAATGACGAGGTCTATGCACAGCGTCTGATCGACAGTGGCTATACGATCTTGCGTCTGAACGAAGAAGAACAAGCCGCGATGGCCGCACATGTTCAAGAGGAAATCTGGCCGTTGATGGCAGATAGCGTTGGTCAGGATATCATCGACCGGCTCCTCGCAGCCAAGAACGGAAGCTAAGAATACCAAGGGTCGGCAAAATCTGCCGGCCCTTTTTTCAGGTCTTGAGACGAAGATGAGAGGAAGGGTGGGCATGGTCAATATTACCGATGAACTGCCAAGGGTGATCGGTACGCCCATGAACTGGATGCTGTGGGTCATGAAGGTGATCGTGACATTCTCAGGGTTCCTGATGGCCTTTGCCTTCGGCGCCGTCGTCGTGATCCGATACGGGTTCGGGGGCGACCTGTTCGCTTACGAGGAATGGCTTCTGGCGATCAGCATTGTCGGCTTTTTCGCCGGTGCCGTGCTCGCATCCGAGCGCAATCTGCACATCAACGCCGACATCCTGAGCATCGTGATCCAGGACAGCAGATTGATCTGGTGGCGCGGTTTTGTCGTGCTGCTGATTGAACTGTCGGTCACGCTCTTCATCGTCTATGCGTGCTACATCTCCCTGCTTGACGACTTTTCCTTTCCGCGGTTGCGGGCGACGCCCGTCCTGCGCATTCCGTTTGTGTCGTGGCGGATTGCAATCATGGTTGCCTTCAGCTTCATGGCGATGTTCTCGGCGGCGCATCTCTATGTTCATATCCGCATAGGTCTGGGCCTTCCCCTGAAGTCCGATACCGCTGAGGGGACCGCCCAATGATTATCACAGGAAGTCTGATTATCGTCTGTGTGATGCTGCTGCTGGGCGTCAGCGTCTATGTAGCTTTCGGATCGGTCCTGATCTTCATCGCGCTTGTCGGGGACCAGTCGATCTCGGGCTATCTGCCGACAGGAGCGACCGGGATCCGGTCGCTGGTGCTCTTGGCGATCCCGCTCTTCATGATTGCCGGTGGCATCATGGAGAAAGGCCGGATTGCCGCTCCGCTTGTGTCGCTGGCAGAGATGTTCATCGGCCATGTCAAGGGCGGTCTGAGCGCGGCCGGGGTTCTGGCCTGTGGGATCTTCGGGTCAATCTCGGGCAGTGCGAACGCGACGCTGACCTGCATCGGCGGCATCATGATGCCTCACCTGAAAAAGGCGAATTACCCGGCCGGCCAGTCCGCCGCGCTGATCGTTTCTGCAAGCCCCCTGGGATTGTTGATCCCGCCCAGTTCGTCGCACATCCTGTATGGCTGGATCGCACAGCAACACGTGCTGAAGTGCTTTTTGTCCACGGTCATTCCCGCGATCATTCTGATCACGCTGCTGATCATAACCAACCAGTTCATGCTGCGTAAATATGACAATATCCAGCTCCGGGAGCGGCCAAGCCCGTTCATGCCCGCGCTGTTGGGTCAGGGCCGTCTGGCGGGGCCCGCGCTCATGATGCCTGTTATCATTCTGGGTGGCATCTATGGCGGCATCATGACCCCGACAGAGGCCGCAGGCATCGCGGTGGTCTATGCGATCCCGATTGCGATCTATTTCTATCGCGGCCTGACGTGGAGAACGCTGGCTCAGACCATCCAGACGTCCGGTGTGACGATCGGTGTGGTGATGGTCATGATCTTCATGGTGTTGATCGTCTCCGACAACCTGATCGCGCAGGGTGCGCCGCAATTGGCCAAAGACATGGTCTATTCCGTGTCCGACAATCCGATCGTGATCCTGTTGATGATCAATGTCGTGATGATCCTGATCGGGATGCTGATGGACGACATCTCGGGCCTGTTGCTGGCAACGCCGATCCTGCTGCCGATTGCTCAAAGCGTCGGCGTCGATCCGATCCACTTTGCGGCCATCATCGGGGTCAACCTCGGCATGGCGAACATCACGCCACCCACGGCGCCTTTGCTGTATCTGGGTGCGCAGATCTGTGATGTGCCAGTGTCCCGCATGCTGTGGCCCACACTGGTGTTCATCGTTTTTGCCTGGCTGCCGACGCTGATGCTGACGACCTTTGTGCCTGAACTGGCGCTGTGGTTGCCTGATCTTCTGATCAGCCGGTAGATCGACCTGCCTCAAACGGAAAAACGGCATCCCATGGTGGGATGCCGTTTTTTTTAGTGATGTGTTTTCTTGTCGAAGGTTTGCGTGTTCAGCGAAGGGTTGCCCGTTCGATCCGAGCCGGCGCTGCCGTCTCGATCAGTGCGTGTACATCCAGGCGTGCACGCCGATAAACACCGCGGTTATCGCGATAAAGCTCGCGATCGCCAAAGCGTCTCTTACTTGTTTTGTCATGATCCTGATCCTAGGGGGATATCTGTTATGTCCGCCAGATAGGCATAGGAGCGGGAGCTGACCACCACCTATTCGCGCATAGGTGCCTTGCGAAGCCTGCATGCCTCAAACCGCTGTAACGGCGTCCGAAGACGTTGAAGGTCAGTACAGTGTCTCAGGCCCGGTTTCATTTTCTTGGGTGGCGGCGCGGTCTATTTCAGCGGTTTGGCAGGGGGCATTTGGCACGCATTTTATTTCTGGCTGCCGCTGCTGAATAATTTGCATCTGAGGCCAAGGATCGGGCAGGCGATTTGGACATGATGACGCGCGGTTTCAATGACCTGCAAGGCAGGGCGGTTCGCGTACAATATTGTGGTGTAAAACGCCGTTAGCGTTTACGGATGTGCCATGACTTCTGCGCTGCCGGATTCTTTGCAAGACTTGGAAACTTTGCCTCGGATGCCTGCCTGGGTCGGCTCCGGGCGCGCTGAAACCCTGTGCGATGCGGCGTTTTGTTCGGGGGCCGCGCTGGCACATCTGCATATCGTCCTGCATCGGGAGGCGGTGCCCCAAAACCTGTTGCGTGCGCGGCTTGCCTTGCAAGCTGCCGAGGTCTGTGTCGGATTTTCCGGCCGCCCGGAACGGGCAGGGGACTTGCGCGATGCTGTCCATCTGCTCCGCCCCGGCGATTTGCCCGGACCGGCGGGAGAGATTTACCTGACCTGGCGCCGCGCAATTGAACGCCGCGTGTCGATCAAGGTCTTGCACCGCGTATTGCCGCAAAGGGACGCCAACCAGATCGCGGTTTGGATGGACGCCGGGCAAGGCGGCCCCGTTGCCCGCAGCGCATCCGTATTGGCAGCCGTTCTGATGCAGGATCCACGGGCCGAGACCGACGCCGTGCTTCTTGCCGATGCCGCTCTGTCGCAAGCCTTGGGTTGGTCGCATGTTGTTCCGCTGCTGTCCTTTGGTCTCAAGCGGGCCGATCTGCGCAAGCGCGAGGCAGACTTGCAACACGCGTGCCATCGGGCGGCAACGGCGTCGGCGGCTGTGGCGCTGCAGATGGCGGCGGATCTGGGGCGCAAAGCCGCGCGTCTGAACGCAATTGCGCCGAAACTGCGGGCAAAAGGGGCAGGGGCTGCGGTCGAGATGTTTCTGACCCGCGATGCGGTGGCACCTGCCGCGCTCACGTCGCTGAACTCGGATCGCGCCGCGCGGCGGTTCTGTGATCGAATGGTGGCCTTGGGCGTTGCGCGCGAATTGACCGGGCGCGACAGTTTCCGGCTTTATGGCGTTTGATAAATGTCGAAACGCGCAACAGTTGATTTTGATCGGGAGTTGGCAGACTTGCCTGCCGAACTCCGCTGGCGCGAATGGATGCGCCGGATCGAGGCGGTGCTGTTTGCCAGCGCGTCGCCCGTTGCGCCTCAGGATCTGGCTCGGATCGTGGGGCAGGGCGCTTCTGTTGACCTTTTGATCGAGGATCTGGCGGCAGATCTGGAGGGTCGGTCATTCGAACTGGCCCGTTCGGCGGGGGGCTGGATATTGCGTACCCGGCAGGCCTATGCGCCGGCGATCCGTGCAGCGGCAGATGTGAGCGCGCAAGACCTCGATCTGCGTGCGTTTGACGTGGCCGTGCTCGCGGCCGTCGCCTATCACCAGCCGATCACCCGCGACGGGTTGAAGGATATCTTTGGCAAGGAGATCAGCCGCGACCTGATCGGGCGCTTACATGCGCGCGAGCTGATCGGCACCGGGCCCCGGAGCCCGCGCCGTGGCGCACCGCTCACCTTTGTGACGACCGAGAAGTTTCTGACCGCGTTCGGGCTGGACAGTCTGCGCGATTTGCCCGACCGCGAACAGTTGGAGGATGCGGGGATCGCAAAGTCACCGTCCGTCCTTTGAACTGGCCCCGCAGTGCGGCGGGTCGCCCCCATTGCACACCCGGCCAAAGACTTGAAATCCGTCACCAAATATCGCGATAGAGCTGCACGATTTCGTCTTGCGTTGGGATGCGGGGATTGTTTTGCGGCGACCCGGAGGCAAGGGCCTGCGCCGCCATCAATTCGAATATCGCAGGCTTGGCCGCATGCCCCAGACTGCTAGGGCTCGGCACTTTCAGATCAGCGTTCAGGACTGTCAGGTTTTCGACAAGCCTCTCGCAGGCGGTCGCGTCCGTATCGTGATCCCGCGCCCAGTCCATCACCCGCGCGCAGGTGGCATAGCGCGCTTGGGCCGCGCCGATGGAAAACTGTGTGACCTTCGGCAAGAGCATCGCGTTCGACAAACCGTGGGCCACGTGAAAATGCGCGCCGATGGGGCGGCTCATCCCGTGGACCAATGCGACCGATGCGTTGGAAAAGGCCATGCCAGCCTGCGCCGCAGCCAGCATCAAGGCGCTGCGCGCCGTTGCGTTTTCCGGCTCTGCGCAGGCCATACGGACGTGTTTGGCAATCGCTGGCATCGCGGCAAGCGCAAAGCCATCGGCATAGGGAAATGCCTTGCGGCTGACCAAGGCTTCCATTGCGTGGGTCAGGCTGTCGACAGCGGTATCGGCCGTGATCCGCCACGGTTTGGTGGTCGTGAAGGTCCAGTCGATCAGCGCGGCGGTGGCCACGCAGGCCAGACCGGAGAGGTTGTATTTCTCTGGTTGCGCCGTATCCGTGATCACGCACCAGCGTGTCAGTTCCGAGCCGGTCCCGCCTGTGGTCGGGATCAGGATCACCGGTGGGCCACAACGATCAATCTGGACCGGGGCCTTGTAGTCGCGGACGTGGCCTGGATTGACGCTCATGAAACTGATCGCCTTGGCCGTGTCCATCGGACTGCCGCCACCCAGCCCGATGATGCAGTCAAAATCGCCGTTTCGAAATGCAGCAAGACCTGCATCGACGCAGGTGTCCGTCGGATCTTCGACGACATCGTCAAACAAGCGCCAGTCAACGCGCTCGGCATCCAGAACATCCGTGACGGTTTGCACATGACCCAGCGCCACAAGGTTGGTATCCGTGACGATCAGGGGGCGCGCCACGCCCAGTTGTGCCATGACCTCGCCAACCTCGCGGGCCACACCGCCGCCGATGCGAATGATGCGGGGGGATTGCACGCGTCCAATTGCACCTGGCTGCATCGGTACTCTCTCCATATGGTGTATCCGTATGTTTCCATACCGGCTGTGCCCAAGGGTTGATACGGCTTTTGCGGAACATCTCTGGAAAACCGGTCATGATGCGCGGCAGTTGCAGCATAAATCGGCCGCTTTCAGTCCTGATCGGGTTGGTTTACATTGTTTTTCAGGCGCAGAGCAGCGCAGGATAGGCAAACAAAACAAATCGGGTGAAATTATGCGGGCCACCACCTTTCGGTTTTTGACGTACAGCAGTGTGATGCTTGGACTTTCGGGGTGCATTGAGGCCCTTGCGCCGTCTGACGCCGTTATGCCCGACGCATCGGACGGGGCGGCCTTTTTTGCCGAAAACTGTACTGCGTGCCATGGCAGCACGGGCAAGGGCGACGGCCCGCTGACTGCGCAATTGCCCGTAGCACCTCGGGACCTGACGACCCTGAGCCGGGACAACGGCGGGACGTTCCCCACGGCTCAGGCTCTGAGTTATGTGTACGGTGATCCTGAGCAGGGGCATCTGGCACGGGTCATGCCGGAGTTTGCAGATGCGATGTCTCTGGATCTGGTGCCACTCGAAGTGGATGGCGTATTGACGCCGACGCCCAGAGCCTTGGCCGGATTGCTGTTCTATCTTGAGAGCATTCAGCAGCCCTGACGGTGGAAGTGTCGGCCTGAAATAGCCGGTCCGATCGCGCCAACGTTCAACCAGGCGACGCTGTCACCACCGAGCCCAGCGTGATTTGCGCGTATCCGGACGAGGTGTTTCAAACCAATGCGATGCAGGCGCGATGACGTTTCGTGATGGTCGAATTCATCGTATTGCCGCCGGTGGACCCAAGGCATGATCCACCGCTGTCATCAGGTCGGTCAGGCCGCGACGCGTCCCTACGGGCGCCTTGCGGTCTGCCTTTTCATGATGGGATTGCTGCAAAGTCGGAACACAGCACCGATTTTTCGGATAGAACGGCTAGACCACTTTGACGGTGAGTACGCCAACGCCTTCGATCGTCGCTTCCATCGTGTCCCCGCGTTCAATGGCAT
This sequence comes from Tateyamaria pelophila, assembly GCF_019966495.1. Taxonomy (GTDB): domain Bacteria; phylum Pseudomonadota; class Alphaproteobacteria; order Rhodobacterales; family Rhodobacteraceae; genus Tateyamaria; species Tateyamaria pelophila. The sequence continues at coordinate 13,242 of NZ_JAIMIA010000100.1, forward strand.
TCACGCCCGATGGGGTCCCGGCCATGATGACGTCACCGGCCTTGAGCTCGAAATATTCCGACAGGTAGGAGATCATTTCAGGGACCTTCCAGATCATCTGGTTCAGGTCGCCTTCCTGACGGACGTCGCCGTTGACCAGCAAGGTGACGCTCCCCTGATCGGGATGTCCGATGTCAGAGGCCGGGATCAGCGGCCCGACCGGGCCAGAGCGTTCAAACGCCTTGCCGATTTCCCACGGACGGCCCATCTTTTTGGCTTGGCCCTGCAGGTCGCGGCGGGTCATGTCGAGCGAGACGCCATAGCCCCAGACGTGGTCGAGCGCCTGATCCAGCGGGATGTTCGTGCCGCCGGATTTCAAGCCGACCAGCAATTCGATCTCGTGATGAACATCCGTACTGTGAGGCGGGTAGGGGAATTCGCCCGACGCGTCCAGATTGTCAGGGTTTTTCTGAAAGAAGAACGGTGGCTCCCGGTCGGGATCGTGGCCCATTTCGACAGCGTGGGCCGCAAAATTGCGACCAATGCAATACACGCGCCGTACCGGGAACGTCCCGCCACCAGCGGTGGGAATGGTATGAACCTCTGGCGCTGGAATGACGTTTTCTGACATTTCTTTCCTCCTGAGCGGTTGATGGCCGAACGTCTGGTCGCGGACGGAATGAATGGTCCGGGACCGAAAGCCGCGCATGTGTGGCCTGATGCGACTGTTGTCAGAGTAATCGCGAAGTTGTCCTGCTGTTTGCAAGAGCAACAGACGAAATGCGGGCAACCATTTCGCGAATTGGTCGACTTTATCGGCGCGTTACAGGCCCTTTGGAATGCTCTCGGGCAATGTGCGGGAATAGACGGATTGCAGGTGTCCGCGCATCGCCTGGGCCGCAAGGTCACCATCTCCGGCGGCAATCGCAGACACGATGACATCGTGTTCGCGGAAACTGCAATAATTGTCCGGCGGTTTCAGTGTAAGCCGGGGTTGTCCCCACACGATCGACCGCCGCACCGAGTTCAACGTTTCGAAAAAATACAGGAACAGCTGGTTGCGCGTGGCCCGTGCGATGGCGTGATGCAGGTTGTTGTCCCAGGCTTCATAGGTGCGCCAATCCTCGGCGGTCTGGCACTTCTTTGCACAGAGTTTCATTTGTTCCCGGTCCGACCGTGTGGCGTGGGACGCAGCAAGGCGGCACAACTCGGGCTCGATGTTGAAGCGGACGGCGACAACCTGCGCAGGCTTGATCTGATCCCCGAGATAGGTGACGTCCTGCAAGTTCAGAACGGGCCTTGATCCGACAAAGGTGCCGCGCCCGACATGCCGCCAAATCAGCCCCTGCGCCTCGAGTTCCGCCAGAGCGCGGCGCAGTTGGTTGCGTTTGGTACCCAGCATTTCGCACAATTCACGTTCTGGCGGAACGCGATCGTTGTGCCGGTATCCTGCGTTCTCGATCATTTCGCGCAATCTGGCTGCGAGGCCGGTCAGTTCAGTCATTTTTCCGCCCAATTCGGGGATTGGTTGATTGATCGAAACGATAATTGGACAAATTACTAAAGGGAAGAGTCGGTGTGGCCCATGAGTCGAATGCTTGAATGTGTCGGCCGCCCGGCGGAATAAATCGAGGGAGGAAGCCCAGTGCGGCTGGCAACAATTTCATCGGATGGCAATCCCGTCTGCGTCGCAATTCTGACCGACGGTCGCATGCTTGATATTGCGAAAGCGACGGGAGGCCTGTCGGGTCAGGACGCAGAGGCGCTGCGTTTTGAAACCATGCAACAATTGGTTGAGGCTGGCCCGGCGGCGCAGGATCGGTTGCGTGACGTGGTTGCCGAAGCCGAGGCAGGTCAACATTCCGAGGCTGTGATACCCGCGGGCGCGCCGTTGATGGCGCCGATCCCGGTGCCGCGCAAAAATGTGTTTTGTGTCGGGCGGAATTACGCCGAGCATATTGCAGAAGGTGACCGCGCTCAGAAGCAAAAGGTCGGTGTCACCGAATACCCGGTGTTCTTTACCAAGCCGCCCACGTCCATCGTGGCACCTGACGGCGACGTGTTGATCTTTCCTTCGGTCTCCGAGTCGATCGACTACGAGGTCGAACTGGCGGTCATCATTGGCAAAGCGGGTCGCAATATTGCCAAGGCGGATGCATTCGATCACGTTTTCGGCTATACAATACTGAACGATATCACCGCGCGCGATATTCAGCGCCGACACGGCGGGCAGTATTTCAAGGGCAAGGGATTGGACGGATCCTGCCCGCTGGGCCCTGTCATCGTGACGGCCGATGCGATCAGCGATCCGCACGCGTTGTCCATCGGTCTGACGGTGAACGGTGAACAACGCCAAGACGGTAAAACGTCGGACATGATTTTCGACATACCGACGTTGATTGCGTCGCTGTCCGAAGGCCTGACCCTTGAGCCCGGCGACATCATCGCCACCGGCACACCATCTGGCGTCGGCTATGCGATGGAGCCTCCGAAGTTCCTCAAGGATGGCGACACGGTAATATGCGAGGTTTCGGAAATCGGCACGCTCAGGAATACTGTGCGCGCCGTTTAAGGCCTTGACCGCAGAAGACAGCGGCAACGAGGCGAAATACTCTAGGGAGGAGTGACTACCATGATGAATAGAAGAACGTTTACAGCATCTTTACTTTCCACCTAATGGATCGAAGCCACCGGCTTCTAGCCGGTCCGCTTCAGCGAATCTTTCTCTGATCTTCTCTCCTGAATTTTGAAACCCGCTGTGGCGGTATGGTTTCAAAATTCAGGAGAGAAGATCATGCGTT
>NZ_JAIMIA010000101.1 GCF_019966495.1 Tateyamaria pelophila
CTTCCGCGTCGTATCGCTCAAAGAATACAAAGTGATTTGAGGGGAAAACCTCAGGTCAATTCAGGCGCACGAGTATAAATGCCTGCCTCCGCCGAATGTTGAAGATGTAACGAATCTCCACGTGGCCAGCCCGAGCTTTGCCTATCGCCCAGAATAAGCATCAGACCATGATCAGGACGAGCATCACGATCGCCATTCCCATCATCATCAGGTTTTCGGTCAAGCTTACGAACCCGAGGGGCACGTTCGAGTTCCCGCCCACGCAGGCACATTTCAGCTCGCGCTTGTCGACGTACACGGCCTTGAACACGCTGATTGCGCCGACAGTGGCGATAAGGAGCGCCGCCGGCGCGGCAAGCCAAGTCAGTAACATGCCGGTCATCAGAATGCCTGCCCCGGTTTCGACCCAAGGATAGATATAGGCGTATGGCACCCATTTGCGCGCCAGCAGGTCATAGTTGAGGAACATCGTCGTAAAGCTCTCCATATCCCGGAGTTTCTGCATCCCCAAAAGGATCATCGAGACCGAGATGAACCAGCCGAGCGTCTGCCATGTAATCGCGCTGAGAAATCCGATGGACAAAGCAAGTGACGTCGCGGCGGCCACGGCGAAGAGGTAGATCACCGGTTTGTAGGTCGGCGCATCCGGGTCGTAGTCTGTGAGCTTCCGGCGCAGAGCATCATAGCCACCGACGCGTGCGCCTTCGATCCAAACCTGTGGCGTGGTGGGAACGTCGTATTCTTCTTTGAATGCATCAACCTCGGGCCGCTCCCGGAACAGCCGGTCATCGACCTTGTATCCCTTGCTCTCCAGAAGCCAGCGCGCTTTCTGGCCCGCCGGGCACAGATGGTTCGGCAGGGCCATGCGGTAGAGAACGGCGGTCTTTTCGGTGGCGGCTGTTGCGGGATCGGTCGTCACATCGGCGACGTTGCGGGTATCTTTCGGCATGATAGGTCTCCGTCGTCTCAGGGTTCTGTTCGGGATGTGCCTGGGGCTGCATCACCATTTGCTTCAATGTCCGCGATATATTCCTGCATTTCCGCGATCTCGCCGCGCTGTGCCTGGATTATCGCATCGGCCAGTTCGCGGACGCGCGGATCGGAAATATTGGCGCGCTCGCTGGTCAGGATCGCGATGGAGTGGTGCGGGATCATCGCTTTCATCCAGGCAACGTCGCCCACCGTGTCCTGCGACCGGACGAGGTAAACGCCCGCGGCGAAGGCGATGGCCGCGCCAGTGAAAATCGCGATATTGGCTTTTCGGTTGGAATACATGCCGAGCATGAAGGCAAGCATGATGATGGCCATCATCATGCCCATGTAAAGGGCCATCCACATCCGGGTCTGTGAGAAGAATACGTGACTCAGCGCGTAGGTGTTGAGATACATCAGGCCGTACATCACAATGGTCGACGTCCCGATCATGGCAAAGAACCGGCCATAGCCGCTGCCTTTGCTGACGTCGCTATCCTGATGCGCGTTGTCCGAAACCATTGTAGTGTCGTCCTGATGTGCCATTGCTTGCCTCTTGGATATACCCATATGGGGTATATAACCAAATGGTCAGCCAAAGGTTCCAAAAAAGGGAGCGCCGCCGCATGAAGGCCAACAAGGAAAAAACGCTGGACCGTCTGTCGCGGCTCGAAGGACAGGTGCGCGGTGTTGCAAAGATGGTAGAGAACGACCGCTATTGCATGGATATTCTGGCCCAAACTGCCGCGATCCGGTCTGCTGTTCTGGGGGTCGAGAAGTTGATCCTCGAAAACCACGCTCAACACTGCGTGGAATCCGCCATTGAAAGCGGAGATCCGGAAGAACAAAGGGCGAAGTTCGATGAACTGATCGGGCTCTTACAGAAGGCGTCCCGGTAGGCATATTAATCGAGTGTCCGCCCGCGCCGGACGATCGCGGCGAGTGCCGCCGCCAGCACCACGTCAATCCCGAGGCAGAACGGCACCCATCATCCAGGCGCGGGGTTTGCGATGGCTGATCCGGCGACCACGTCGAAAATCCCATGCCAAAGTAAAGCCGCGGTCAGTATTCAGGAGGTGGTGCGCGCGCCGATAGTCGCCATAGTCACAATGCCCGCGGCTAGACCAGTATGGACGACGATCTCCAGCGCATCTCCGGTCTGAATCGCAACGACCACGAAGAGCGAGGAAATGGCCACTATTGCGGTCGCCCGGGTGCCTTGCGGGTAGGTCACGCCGCCGACGGCCATGGGCGCCACCATGCCACCGCCGAATGCTCTCCTCGCCAACAGCGGCACCGAGGCTATCACCGCGATCGGTTCCGCTCCATCACATCGTGCCTTTCGCGGATTTTTTGCGGCCAGGTCGATTTGATGTAGCTGAGGACTGCGATGATCTCATCGTCAGTCAGGATGCTCTCATAAATGGGCATGTTGCTTGCGTAGTCAGGATCACCGATCAGCGCTCCGGTTCCGTATTTCGTGAGACGGAAGAGCGTGTCGCCGTCATGGTGCCAGGTATGTCCGGTTTCATCGTGAGGCGGCGCGGGGAGCCGCCCATCCAAACCGGGCGACCGCCAGTTCGGCTGACCTTCGAGCTCTGCGCCGTGGCAGGACGCGCAGTTGTCTGCGTAGATCGCCTGCCCAATGGCCAACACCTGCTGGTCCGAAGGTTTGAGAACGGTTCCCGCCGGGTCGGACGATCCCCACCCGCAGGCGAGGACAGCGGCTCCTACCAGAACCGCTGCCCCGAGGCTGATTGCCAAAACCCGGTTCACAGACCGGCCCGATGAAAGACCGCGCCTTTACCGGCATCGCCGCCGAAGGCCATCACGTCATACCGCGCGGTCGGATCGTTCCCCATGCCGGGAGAGCCGCCGGGCATTCCGGGCACCGCGATCCCGGTGATCTCCGGGCGTTCTTTGAGCAGCTTGGCAATGGCCACAAACGGCACGTGACCTTCGACGACATAGCCGTCGATTATCGCGGTATGGCAGGCCCACATTGCGCCAGGCACATCGTTGTCCAATTTGATGCGGGTCACATCGCGGGTGTCCGTGACCTCGATGTCGTAGCCCTCTTCACGGGCCAGCGTGACCCAAGCGCCGCAACAGCCGCATGTCGGGCTTTTGGTCACGTGCATCGTACCGTGATCCATCATGCCAGCGTGGCTGTCGGCATGGGCCATCCCGACCGAGCCAAAGAAGGCGAGGCCATTGGCAAGGGCAAAGGCGAGTAGTGTCGTTATCGGTTTCATGTCAGTTCCTCTCGTCAGGAATAGGCGCGGGCAATGCCCGCTCAGATGTATTGCAAATTTGGAAGACGCGCTCGGCAGAGCGCGCAAAGCATCACACAGCGCGGGGAGGATCGAGAGGGCCGGACGGCTCAAAGCCCGTCAGCAGCAGGCCGCCACCGAAGGACATATCCTGGCAGGTAGCAGGAGCGGTATCATCGTGGTCTGCACCTGGAAGCAAGGCGGACAGGACATGGCAGGTCTGGGAGCGCTCTGAGCTTTCCGAACAGCAGACTGGCTGATCGGCGATCACTTCGCTTGCTGCCATTTTGCTATGCTCCATGACAGTCGCATGCCGTGCGTCCATTGCTCCGGAAACCGAAGCAGACAGTGCCAAAATGGCGACAAGAAGGATGCGAAACAGAGCCATCCCATATACCTACATGGGGTATATGCGGATTTGCAAGCCAAAGCTGTGATAATCCTGTCGCGGCGGCCTGTGGTCGTTCGTGCCTTCGCCAAGCGCCTTCATCAGATGTGCTCTCGATGACGATCCTGGCTCGCTATCAGTCCGAAGACGCCAAGTCCCTTGATGCAGGTGACCACGGCAGGATCGTCACTGGCAAACGCAACTCCATCCCGCTTTCCAGTTTTGAGGTTTCCACTGTCCAGTGATTGTCGCTCGCGAGTTGCGCGGCATGGACCAGAACCAAGCGGCGGAACGTGGCGAGTCCTTCTGGCCGCTTGGTCTCAGTCACTGCAATCTCAGACACCAACCGTGCCATATCCATCGGATGCGCCCGCAGGCCCGCCAGATCGACGCGGTCCCAGTCCGTGTGTGCATCGGCTTCCAGCACAGGCACGACTTCAGACAGCGCCACAAAAGCCCCGGTAGTAGTTGCTTGCTCAGTTCCGCGATGGAAGCTTGTCCTCTCGGGATCATGCGACGCATAACACTGCCGGGCAGTGATCAATGGCTTGCCGTTTCCATGTCGTCACGCAGCGCGGCAAGCGCCAAAGTAGCTTTGAACTTGCCCGAAAAACCGCGTCTCTTCGTCATTTGTGCAGCCTGTCGTCAAGGTTGGATACACCTCAGCACGCTGCCCGGTTTTGCGGACCTCTTCAATCGGATGCCGCACCTTTGCATAGAATGACAATTCAGAGTTCAACAAGAGCGCTGGTCCTCTCGATTTGAGTGACTTCTGTTCCGGTCAGCATCAGGAACATGGCGGCGAACTGAGACTGGTCCAATGACGCAGACAGCCGTTGCGGCGCGATTCGCAGGCCGTTCTCAACCCGGATGTTGCTTTGCAGGCGGTTGCTCAAAAAGCAGGCACCGCAGAATTTTCCTCAATGTTTTTAGGGTGTTTCCGGGAGCCAGCGCGTTAGGAGCTTGCCCGAATGGAATATTAGGGCATTGTGGGCGCACTTAGAAAAAATGAAAAATTGTCTGACATGGAGGTAATAAAATGAAATTCCGGAACTTGGCCACTGCGGCCTTGTGCGCAATCGGAGTGGCCTTTGGTCCAAGTTTGGCCGCCGCGCAAGACGCTGGCGGTACGTTCGTTTATATTGTTCAGCCTGAGCCGCCATCGCTTGCGTCCTATCTTTCGACCTCTGGCCCAATCGGTCTGGTGGCTCCGAAAATTTACGATGGCCTGTTCGACTATGACAACGACCTGAACATCGTTCCTGCGCTCGCCGAAGGTTATGAAGTGAGCGACGACGGCAAGACCGTTACGTTCACCCTGCGCCAAGGCGTGACGTGGCATGATGGTGCGCCGTTCACATCGGCCGATGTGCAGTTCACCGTGATGGATGTGCTCAAGCAAGTGCACCCACGGGGCCCGAATTCGTTCCGCGAAGTGACGTCTATCGATACGCCGGATGACCACACGGCCGTGTTCAACCTTGCCAATCCGGCGCCCTATATGCTGCGGGCCCTGTCAGGTTATGAAAGCCCGATAGTTCCCAAGCACCTTCTGGAAGGTCAGGACCTGCGGAGCGCGGATCTGGTCAATAACCCAGTCGGCACCGGCGCATATAAGTTCGTCGAGTGGAAGAAGGGCCAGTACATTCGTCTGGATAAGAACGAAAACTATTGGAAGCCGGGCCTGCCCCATCTTGACCGTATCGTAGGCCGGTTTATTCCCGATGCATCGACGCGGACTGCCGCAATGGAAAATGGCGAGGTGCTCTACGGCGCCTATGGTGCGATCCCGAACATTGATGCCGTGCGTTTGCGCGAGATGGACGGTTTCTCGGTCACGACCGATGGCTATTCGATGATCAACCCGATGGCGTTGATTGAGTTCAACACGACCATTGCGCCCTTCGACAACCCGGCGATGCGCAAAGCGATCTCGCTTGTGGTTGACCGTGACTTTCTGATCGAAAACATCTGGTTCGGCTATGGCAAGCCGGCGACCGCGGCCTTGTCCAGCAACTTTGATGCGACCGGGCTTTATGCCGCGGGTATGCCAAACTACCCCGCCAGTGGCGATGTGGAAGCGGCAATCGCTGTTCTGGACGACGCTGGCATCATGCCGGATGCGGACGGCGTGCGAGGGTCCTTCACGCTGGATCTGATCCCCTACGGCGAAGACTGGCGACGTGCGGGCGAATACCTGAAGCAAGCACTGATGCCGCTCGGTCTCGAAGTGGAACTGCGCTACGAAGATGTCCCGACATGGATCAAACGCATTTATGGCGATTATGACTTCCAGATGAACATCAACTACTTCTACCAGCTTTCCGATCCGGTGCTTGGTGTTCACCGTCACTACGGAACGGACCAAATCCGTCCCGGAACGGCCTTTGTGAACTCGTCGCGCTACTCTAACCCTGAAATCGACGCGCTGCTTGCGGCGGGTGCGGTAGAGCCGGATGCGGACAAGCGTTCAGAAATCTATGCCGAGATTCAAAGTATTCTCGCAGAAGATCTGCCGGTGGCAAACGTGTTCGAAATGGAATTCCTGACTGTCTACAATGACAAGCTTAAAGACCACGCGACCTCGGCGCTTGGGGCTTACGGTCCGTTCGACCGTGTCTGGATAGAGCAGTAATCTTTAGCAAAAAAGCTCCGGCCCGCTTTGGGCCGGAGACATGACCGGGGGACTTCGATCGTGTCACATTTCGCGCGCCGTATGCGGTACGTCGTCAAGCGGCTTCTACAAGCCATTCCAATCGTTCTGGCGATTATCATTCTGAATTTCTTGCTGTTGCAGTTGGCCGAGGGCGATGCCGTCGACGTTCTGGCCGGTGAAGCGGGGTCAGCAACGCCGGAGTACATGGCCGAATTGCGCGCAAAATTCGGGCTGGACCAACCCCTTCCGGTGCAACTGGCCGTTTACCTCAAGAACGTCGTCTTCTTGGATCTAGGTTATTCATTCCGGCACGAAATGCCCGTCAGCGAGCTCATCTTTGACCGGTTGCTCGCCACGGTTCTTTTGATGGTGGCGACCATAACCCTTGCCGTTGGTTTCGGTGTTTTTCTGGGTCTTGTCGCCGCGATGGGTTTGAACACATGGCGCGACACGGCAATATCGATCTTTGCACTTATTACCTACGCGACCCCGCTGTTCTGGGTGGGGTTGATGCTCATCGTTGTCTTTTCCTTGAACCTCGGATGGTTCCCCACATCGGGCATGGAAAACTTCGCAATGTTCTATGAAGGCTGGGACAGGGTCAAAGATATCGCGCATCATCTCGTGCTGCCGACAATCACGTTGGCGCTGTTCTATCTTGCCCTCTACACGCGCCTTATGCGCGCCTCCATGCTGGAGCAGGCGGGTCAGGACTACGTGACCACCGCGCGCGCCAAGGGCGTGACGGAAAACAGGATCATGTTCGTGCATGTCTTGCGCAACGCATTGCTGCCGGTGGTGACCATGGCGGGTGTGCAGGTTGGCGCGTTGATCGGCGGATCGGTGATTGTGGAGTCTGTTTTCGCCTGGCCCGGTCTGGGTATGTTGGCATTTGAAGCCCTGTTTTCCCGAGACCTGAACCTGCTGCTTGGGATATTTTTTCTCTCCGCCCTTTTGGTCGTGGCCGTGAATCTGGTGGTCGATATCGTCTACTCGTCGCTCGACCCCCGGATCGAAGTGGACTGAAGCATGACATTCTGGAAACTCTTCGCGCGAAACCGTGGCGCAGTCATCGGGCTTCTGATCCTGTTTTTAATGACATTCCTGGCCATAACGGCTGGTTTGTTTTTCCCGGCAGACCCGTTCAGCCTTGCCGGCGTTCCGATGTCGCCGCCCGGTGAAAACGGCTTTCTTCTGGGCAGCGACAGTCTTGGGCGCGACGTGGCCGCAGGGATCGCGCACGGTGCCAAGACATCGCTCCTGATCGGATTGCTGGCCACGTTGGTCGCCGTATTCGTCGGAATCGTGATGGGGGCCTTGGCGGGCTATTACGGCGGGATCATCGACAACCTGTTGATGCGCTTCACGGAAATGTTCCAGACGATCCCCTCTTTCATCTTTGCCATTCTTCTGGTCGCCATCATGAAGCCGTCCATTGAAAGCATCGTGATCGCGATTGCGGTTGTATCCTGGCCTGCGGTCGCGCGTTTGGTGCGCGGCGAATTCCTGTCGCTGCGCAATCGGGAGTTCGTTCAGGCCTGTCACACGCTCGGCATGTCGGATATCCGCATCATGCTGGGTGAAATCCTGCCCAATTGCCTCTCACCGGTGATCGTCATCGGCTCGCTCATGGTGGCGACGGCCATTCTGATCGAAAGTGGTCTGGCCTTCCTTGGCCTTGGTGATCCCAACATCATGAGTTGGGGATTTCAGATTGGGGCCGGACGGACGCTTTTGCGATCGGCCTGGTGGGTCTGCACTTTCCCCGGCATTGCCATTCTGGTGACGGTGCTTGCGATTAACCTTGTCGGTGAGGGCATCAATGATGCACTGAACCCACGGCTGAGGGAGCGCACATGAGCCGCCTTCTGGACATTTCCGATCTGCACGTCGCGTTGCCCGCAGAAAGTCAGCGGCCCTATGCCGTTGAAGGCATGAACCTGCACCTCGATCCAAACGAGATACTCTGCGTCGTGGGCGAAAGCGGGTCGGGCAAATCACTGACCGCGCGGGCCGTCATGGGGCTATTGCCCAAGCCGCATGTGCAAATCTCCAAAGGCAGCGTGGTTTTTGAGGGTGAGGATCTGGCGCAAGCCAGCGACGAACGTTTGCGGGAAATCCGAGGCTCCGAAATATCGATGATTTTTCAGGAGCCGATGACGGCCTTGAACCCGGTCATGACGATCGGGACGCAAATCGACGAGGTCTTTCGCTTTCATCAACGGATGTCCGGCAAGGAACGGCGCAGCCGCGCGCTGAAACTCTTGCAGGATGTCCAGTTGCCGGACCCGGAACAGACGTTGAAGGCTTATCCGCATGAACTTTCCGGCGGTCAACGGCAACGCGCCATGATTGCGATGGCGCTTGCTCTGGATCCCAAGATCCTGATTGCAGATGAACCAACCACGGCGCTGGACGTGACGACACAGGCGCAAGTGCTCAAACTGATCAAGGAAATGCAGGCTGCGCATGGGACCGGCGTCTTGTTCATCACCCATGATTTCGGCGTTGTTGCCGATATCGCGGATCGGGTTTGTGTCATGCAAAACGGTCTGGTGGTCGAAACGGGCACGACCGAACAGGTCTTGGGAAGTCCTTCCCATCCCTACACCCAGGCCCTGATCGCTGCGGTGCCGGATCTTGTTCCACGTCCCGCACGTCCGCGATCCACTGAAATCGTAATGCGAGTCAAGAATCTTGAAAAGACCTACCGAAGTGGTGGCGGTCTGTTCGGGGGCAAAGGCCGGGTCGTGCATGCGGCGAATGACGTATCTGTCGATCTGGCGCGGGGGGAAACACTTGGTATCGTGGGAGAAAGCGGCTCGGGCAAGTCGACCGTGGCGCGCTGCATCGTTCGTTTGAACGACGCCGAAGCGGGGCAGATCTTGCTGGGTGATGTCGATCTGCGACCGCTTGGTCGGGCGGCAATGCGTCCGCATCGATCGAAAATCCAGATGGTGTTTCAGGACCCGTTCGCGTCTCTCAACCCGCGGACGCGGATTGGCAAGATCATCGCGCAGGGCCCGATGATGTATGGCGCAAGTGCAAAGGAAGCCAAGGACCGCACGCTGGAATTGCTTGAAATTGTCGGGTTGGATGCGCGGGCCTATGAGCGCTTTCCGCACGAGTTTTCAGGCGGTCAGCGGCAACGGATCGGGATCGCGCGCGCCTTGGCGCTCGAGCCCGAGATTCTGGTGGCGGATGAGCCTGTGTCCGCGCTGGACGTGTCTATTCAGGCGCAAATCCTGACGCTGCTGGATGAGATTCGCGACCGCATGAACCTGTCGATGATCTTCATCACGCACGACCTTCGTGTCGCCGCTCAGGTCTGTGACAGGATTGCGGTGATGCAGCGCGGCAAGGTAATCGAGGTCGGGCCAACATCGACGATGTTTGCAAACCCCACGGAAACCTACACCCGTGAGTTGTTGGCCGCGGTGCCGGGCAAGGACTGGTTCTCTGAAAAGAAAATTGCTGCAGCGAAGCCGGGCTGAATGCGCTTTCTTGACGACACCCGGTATCCGTCATTGGTGGAAATCACGGATGGTTACGTCAGCGGGTCACTGCGACCCTCAGACGTGGTCAAGGCACATCTGGACCGGATCGAACGATGGGACCCGGTCATTGGCGCATTTCAGGCAGTCTATGCCGAAGAGGCCATGGCGCAGGCCGAGGCCGCAGACCGCATGTTGGCGACAGGCGCGCGGCTGGGGCCGTTTCACGGAATCCCTTTCGGGCTGAAGGATATTTGTGACGTCGAAGGACGGGTAACGACCGGCGGCTCGATGGTCTTCAAGGACCGTATTTCGCCCACGACCGGCCCTCTGGCGCGCCGATTGTTTGACGCGGGCGGCATTATGCTGGGCAAAACAAAAACCGTCGAATTCGCATTGGGAGGCTGGGGCACAAACCAGAAAATGGGCACGCCGCGCAACCCTTGGGATATGAATGTACACAGGGTGCCGGGGGGGTCATCCTCCGGAACGGCGGCCGGAACTGCTGCTGGCATGATCGTCTGCGGTGTCGGAACGGACACGGGCGGTTCGGTGCGTCTTCCGGCGGGATACTGCGGCCTTGTCGGCCTCAAGGTGACCGAGGGGCAGCTTCCAACCGAAGGCATCCTGCCACTGTCGGACACGCTGGATACGCCGGGCCCATTGGCGCGATCCGTCGAAGACACGCTGCTGATGTATCTCGCGATGAAGGGTGCCGAAGGATGGCATGTCGAGCGCGATCGCCGCCAAGGCACCGGGACTTTCGCCGCCCTGCAACGTGGTGTTCGGGGATTGCGGTTGGGCGTACTTGATGCTGACGAACGAAGCGCCTGCTCTGGCGATGTTCTGCACGCCTATGACGCGGCGCTGGACAAGCTGCGTCATGCCGGTGCCGAACTGGTCGTCTTTTCCGCGGCGCAGCCCTATGCCGATCTGACGTCGTCCTGTGGATTGCTGATCGTTGCCGAAGGCTATTTTCATCGCGGTCATCTCTATGAGCAGGATGACCTTCCTCTGGACGAGGACGTGCGCCTTAGGATGCTGATGGGGCGCGATGTGACCGCGGTGGACTATATTCGTCTCCTGAAGGATCGTGTTGCTGGAAGGGATGAGTACCTGAGGCGTATGACGGGCTTGGATGCGCTTCTGACGCCGACCATGGCGACGACCGCTCCACCGGTCGATACTGTCGACCAATCCGTCGCACCGGGTCACTTTACGCGGCATGTGAACTATTTCGGGATGTGCGCGCTTTCGGTGCCGTCGGGGCTGGCGAGCGATGGGCTGCCAACCAGTCTGCAGGTCATTGCGCGGCCCAACGATGAAATTACCGCTCTTCGTATCGGAGCGGCATACGAGGCGCTGCAACCATCGCCGCCGGTGCCGACGCTGTCCTGATCCCTGTCAGACAGCGGTTTGTTTCTATTGTGCGACGCATGAATTCCGGCATATGCGATTGAAGGGACAAAACGTGCAATGCTGATCAGAGGACCTGAAATGGCAGATCGTTCGACACGAAAAACAAAGATCACGTCGAGTCATTGGGGGGCATTCGAGGTCGATGTCGAAGACGACCGGATCGTCGCCACGCGCCCCTTTGGACCAGACCCGGCGCCAAGCCGCATCCCTGAAAGCGTGCCTGCGGCCGTGCATCACCGATCGCGTGTGTCGCGCCCGTCGATCCGTCGGCAATGGCTTGAACACCGCGACCGTGCGGGGCGGGGCAGTGATCCCTTTGTCGAAGTGCCCTGGGACGAAGCACTTGATTTGGCCGCGCAGGAAATTGACCGCGTGCGCAAATCCCATGGCAACGAGGCGATTTACGGCGGTTCTTACGGTTGGGGATCAGCCGGTCGGTTTCACCATGCACAAAGCCAGTTGCATCGCTTTTTGAACTGCGCGGGCGGGTATGTGGCGTCGTTCGGAAGTTACTCAACCGGGTGCGCGCAGGCCATCATGCCGCATGTGTTCGGCACAGATTTCCTTGCGTTGCTCTATGAGCATCAGGATGGCTGGTCCACGATCCACGCCCACACGGAAACGCTGGTCATGTTCGGCGGGATCAACCCCAAGAATGCGCAAGTCAGCATGGGCGGGATCACGGAACATGACACCGGCAGTTGGCTGGACCGGTGTCTGGCCAAGGGCGCCCGCTGTATCAACATCAGTCCGCAGCGTTCCGACGCGACCGCGGGCTGCGAATGGCTTGCGCTGAGGCCATCTTCGGACACGGCCTTGATGCTGGCCCTCGCTTATGTGCTGTACACCGAAGATCTGGCGGATCATGCGTTTCTTGACCGCTACACGGTGGGTTTCGAACAATTCCTGCCCTATCTTCTGGGTCAAAGCGATGGCCAACCAAAGACGCCGGATTGGGCCGGGCCCCTTTGCGGGGTCGCACCCCAGGCCATTCACGACCTTGCGCGTCGCATGGCTGCCACCCGTACGCTGATCACGGTCGCCTGGTCGCTGCAACGGGCCGAACATGGCGAGCAGCCCTATTGGATGGCGTCCGTTCTTGCTTCCATGCTTGGGCAAATTGGGCTTCCGGGGGGTGGTGTCGGCTTTGGCTACGGTGCGATCGGCGGCGTCGGGAAATCCTTGATCGGCTTGCGTGGAATGACGCTGCCGCAGGGCGTGAACCCGGTCGACAAGGTCATACCCGTGGCCCGCGTCGCGGATATGCTGCGCAACCCCGGCCAACCCTATGACTTCAATGGGCGTCGCGAAGCCTACCCGGATATTCGCCTGATCTATTGGGCGGGTGGCAATCCTTACCACCACCACCAAGACCTGAACGCGCTGCACGACGCGTGGCAGCGCCCGGAAACCATCATCGTTAACGAACCATTCTGGACGGCAACGGCGAAACGCGCTGATATCGTGTTTCCCGCCACAACCCCCTATGAGCGCGAAGACATCGGCCGGTCCAACCTCGACGATTATCTTTTCCATATGCCGCAACTCATCCCCCCGGTTGGCGACGCGCGGGACGACTACGCCATCTTCGCGGGTCTCGCGGCGCGTTTGGGGGTGGAGGATGCGTTTACCGAAGGCAGAACCGCGACGGAGTGGACGACCACCCTTTACGATGCGTACCGCGATCTTGCGGCGCAAGCCGGGATAGCCGTGCCGGATCTGGAGACGCTGCGCCGCGAGAACTGGGTGCGCCTTCCGATCCGTGACAACGCCCCGAACCAGACCTTGCTCGCGCCGTTTCGCGCCGCGCCGGACACATCGCCCCTGCCGACACCGTCAGGCCGTATCGAGATTTTTTCCGAAACCATTGCCGGTTTTGGCTACGACGACTGCCCTGGCCATCCCATGTGGTTGCCCCCTTCAGAATGGTTAGGGAATGCGACCAACGCAGCACCCCTGCACCTGGTGTCGCCTCAACCCGGAGACAAGCTGCACAGCCAGTTGGAGGCGGCTCTGGCCGATGTTCCGGGTGCGCGACCTGTCGCCTTGATCCTGCATCCGGATGACGCGGCGCGGCGGGGCATCGTGCAGGGGGATCTGGTACGCGTGTTCAACGCACGTGGGGCCTGCCGGGCGCGGGCCACGATATCGACTGAAATCTACCCCGGCGTTGTCGCATTGCCGACCGGCGCCTGGTACGGCGACCCTGGCAGCAACATCGATCCACAGGGCAATCCGAATGTGCTGACGCTGGATGTTGGAACGTCCCGGCTTGGGCAGGGGTGCAGCGCTCACACCGCGCTTGTCGATGTTGCCCGTTTGTGACGGTCACCGACCCCGTTCGAGGCTTGAGGGACGCGGTGAGCTTTTGTAACTTGACCGCATGACGGGCTATTGTCCGACGCGCTAATTTGAAACCCGGCCAGAACCCATTCACTTGAAGGTAATGATGCATGATCCCATTCGACTGTCACTCGGGCCTGATCCTATCTCGGGACCGACGCTGTGAGTGAAGCCCCGCAAGACCTGCCGCTGACCGGCTATGTCGAACAATTGTCCGGACGTCCGGGTGATATATTGGAATTCAAGGTCTCGTCCCGGCTGGCCTCGCCCTTCAACGCCCGTCTGGTCCGGTCCATCAGCGCCGACCCAAATCCGGAAGGGCCCGGGATCGTCGAAGAGGACGCGTCGGACTTTTTTCCGCCTCGGAGTTTCACGTCGGTTCATCAGCCGTTTTTCGCGGGTTCTTACGGGGTGGCGACAACGGAGATTTCGGCAAGTGCGGGGGCGTCTCTGGCGTTCTCCGCGCTGCTGTACCCGACGCAAAGCTGCGCACACACTCAAACTCTGGTCGGCTGTGGAGACATTGACCTGTGCATCGATGCGACAGGGTCAGCATGCATTCAAGCGGGTCAGGTGATCATAAGCACGAACACGCCCCTTAAACTGCGCCAATGGTACCGGATCGAAGGGCGTCTGGAACGTGGCGTTCTGAGTATCAGTCATCACCGGGTGGGCCGACAGGCGGGTGATCCAAGTCACGCCCAAACACCTTGTGAGGCCTTTGATGTGCAGGGTACGCCCACGGTCGGTGCGCATATGCGGGACGGGCGGGCCGTGCAACACTTCAACGGCAAGATCGAGAAACCAAGCATCAGTGCCGACGGCGTGACGCTGTGCGCCTGGGATTTCGGACGCGACATCCAAAAAACGACGGTGCCCGCTGAGACGGGCCCTGACCTGACACTTGTCAACTTCCCGACGCGCGCCGTCACCAGCGCGGATTGGGATGGGGCCGAGATGAACTGGACCCACCGACCGGAGCATTACGCCGCTATCCATTTCCATCAGGACGACATCTATGATTTTGGTTGGAATACCGATTTCACACTGACTATTCCCGATGACATGCCTTCGGGCATCTACGTCCTGCGGCTCGACTGCGAAGGCCACCAGGAGGCGATTCCGTTCTTTGTTTGCCCACCTCTGGGGCAGCGCAAGGCCGATCTTTGTGTGCTTGTATCCACCTTCACCTATTCGATTTACGGCAATCACGCGCGGCCGGATTATCACCCGTCATGGCAAGACCGGATCACCGACTGGAACGCATATCCGCACAATCCGGCGGAGCACCCACATTACGGGCTGTCCACCTATAATTACCATACGGATGGGTCTGGTATCTGCCATGGATCGCACCGTCGCCCGTTATTCAACCTGCGTCCGGGGTACATTACGTTTGGGGCTACTCCGTGTTCGGGCTTGCGTCATTTTCCAGCGGATAGTCACTTGATCAGTTGGCTGCATGCGAAAGGCATCGATTACGATTTGGTTACAGATCAGGATCTGCACGCTTATGGGCACACGGCGATTGCGGGTTACAAGGCGCTGACCACTGGCAGCCACCCTGAATACCATACCGCAGAAAGCCTGAACGCGCTGCGTGATTACCGGGACAATGGCGGCCATCTGGCCTATCTGGGCGGTAATGGATTTTATTGGCGCATTGCCATCCATAGTGAAAACGACAGCCTGCTTGAAATCCGCCGCGCCGAAGATGGCATTCGCGCCTGGGCGGCGGAACCGGGAGAGTATTATAATGCCTTCGACGGGACTTATGGCGGGCTGTGGCGGCGCAATGGCCGCGCGCCGCAAGACCTTGTAGGTGTCGGCTTTGCCGCCCAGGGCGAATTCTTTGGCGATCCTTACCGGCGGGTCACAAGGGACCCTGACTTCGATTGGGTGTTCGAGGGCGTCGATGGTGACATAATCGGAGACTTTGGCTTTTCCGGCAATGGCGCTGCGGGTTTTGAGCTTGATCATATGGACGTGCGCATCGGTACGCCGGACAACGCGGTTCTGCTGGCGCGCTCCGTCACCCGTGCGGATGGATTCATGCTCGTTCCCGAAGAGCAACTGACCCATCTGACTAATCTCACGGGAGGTTCAGAATCCGAGGCCAAACACGCGGACATGATCTATTGCAGTTACCCCGGTGGCGGCTCCGTGTTTGCGACCGGCTCCATCACCTTTTGCGGAAGCCTGCCTTGGAATGGGTACGATAACAATGTCTCGCGGATATTGGAGAATGTGATTGCGCACGCGTTGAAGGAATAGGCCCTAGAGCGTGTCTCTGCTTTTCAGATTCAGGATTCCCAGATTGGCTGTGATGTGATTCCCTGGCCTTGAGGCAGGCATGGGGGTTACAGATGGGCAAGCCACATCCAATAGAACTGCGAACGCGTGTTGTTGCGTTTGTCGATGAGGGCCATGGACACCGCGAGGCGGCGCGGCATTTCC
>NZ_JAIMIA010000102.1 GCF_019966495.1 Tateyamaria pelophila
ACATCACGCAATTTCCTGTCGATGATCAAACTGGCATCCGTCAGGCTGTGGATCGAGTTTTATGAGTCCGCTGCCTAGGTGTTTCGGGTTGCGGCCAGTGCCAATAGCGTTTTCTCCACGCTGTCACCGTTCTTGTGAGTCTCATCCAGCCATATCGGCGACGATGAACCAGCCAGAGATGCGATTCCAAAGCCCAAAGCTTCAGCAGGGCCGCTTCCTATCGCCGTAACCCTTGTGACCGGGGCTGAGGTCGCGACAATTTGCATATCACTCCGATGTCGAGCTTGGCCGTTGCATGGCTGATGCCACCTCTTGTAGTATTTCAAGCGTTGCAGCCCGACAGAAACATCCCCTTGAACCACACTGCCGAGCCGGTGCCGCGAAAGCCCGGCGATGTCGATCTGGCCGTTTGCTCGGGCCAAGGCGGATGGTCCGAAGGCCAAGACAGCTTGCTCATCCCGACGGGGATGGGTGTGATGGCCTCTTCCTCTTGGATCACAGGTCAGGATACCTGCATGCCGAAGCCACTGAGCCACCTTTCTTGGCTGGATGAGATCGGCACCAGTGAAATCACCGAATGGCCACGGGCGCACGTCCGGGATTTCAGCGCTCACCGCTGCATCCTTTTGTGAAACCGAGAAAGAAAGCTTCGCATGACTTGACCTGAGTCAAGGTGCGCTACCCTCATTATCGTCACAAAGGACCAAACTGAACCTGACGAGGTCATTAAGTGTCCGATAATTCTCCTGCGCCCAGCCTGTACGCTGCGCGCGAACCCATCTTTCCAAAACGTGTGTATGGCCGGTTTCGCAACCTGAAATGGTTCATCCTGTTTGTCACATTGGGTATCTACTATCTCTTACCATGGATCCGCTGGGATCGGGGTGATGCACTGCCGGATCAGGCGGTGTTGCTGGACCTTGCGGGGCGCCGGTTCTACTTTTTTTGGATCGAAATCTGGCCGCATGAATTCTATTTCGTTGCGGGCCTGCTGATCATGGCCGGTTTGGGGCTGTTTTTGTTTACCTCAGCACTCGGGCGTGTCTGGTGCGGCTACACCTGCCCGCAAACGGTCTGGACGGATCTGTTCATCGCGGTGGAGCGCTGGGTGGAGGGCGACCGCAATGCGCGTCTGCGTCTGCACCGGCAGAAGAAATGGGACTTGCGCAAGGCGCGGCTGAACCTGACCAAGTGGGCGTTGTGGCTGATGATTGCCCTTGCGACCGGTGGCGCCTGGGTATTCTATTTTGCGGATGCTCCGACACTGGCCCGCGATCTGGTGACCCTGAACGCCAGCCCTGTCGCCTACACCACCATGGCGGTACTCACGGCGACAACCTTTGTTTTCGGCGGCTTTGCCCGCGAACAAATCTGCAACTATGCCTGCCCGTGGCCACGGATCCAGGCTGCGATGATGGACGAAGATACCCTGACCGTCGCCTATCGTCCCTGGCGTGGAGAGCCGCGCAAGCACGCGGTACCCGAGGGTGAAACCCAAGGCGATTGCATCGACTGTATGGCTTGCGTGAACGTGTGCCCGGCAGGTATCGACATCCGGGACGGGCAGCAATTGGAGTGCATCACCTGTGCGCTATGCATCGACGCCTGTGACGATATCATGGCCAAGATCGGCAAGCCGCGCGGGCTGATCGACTACATGGCTCTGACGGATGAGGCCGCCGAACGGGCGGGAAATCCCCCCAAACCCATCATCAAGCATATCCTGCGTCCCCGCACGATGATTTACACAGCTTTGTGGGCCGGCGTCGGGTTTGCGCTGATGTTTGCGCTCTTTATTCGGTCGGATCTGGAGCTGACGGTGGCCCCTGTGCGCAATCCGATCTTCGTGACCTTGTCCGACGGGTCTGTGCGCAACACGTATGACGTCCGCTTGCGCAACAAGACGGCGGATCAGCAAACCATCCGCCTGTCGGTCAAGGGACACCCCTCGATCCGGCTGCAACTGGAAGGCTCGCCCTATCAATCCGTTGACGTCGCCCCTGATGCTACGTTCCTGCAGCGTGTCTACCTGGTGGCCCCTTCGGGATCGGAACCGGCAGAAGCCGCAAGAACCGAAGTCCGTATCTGGGTGGAGAGCCTGGGCGGCGGTGATCGCGCCTACCGAGACACCACATTCAATGGAAAGGCCAGACAATGACACGCGAATTAAAGGGATGGCACGTGGTTGCCATGTTCTGTACCGGCTTTGGGGTCATCATTGCCGTCAACCTCACCCTGGCATTCAACGCGGTGAAGACGTTCCCGGGTCTTGTGGTCAAGAATTCCT
The DNA here is from genome assembly GCF_019966495.1 of Tateyamaria pelophila. Classification (GTDB taxonomy): domain Bacteria; phylum Pseudomonadota; class Alphaproteobacteria; order Rhodobacterales; family Rhodobacteraceae; genus Tateyamaria; species Tateyamaria pelophila. Next base: position 2,288 of record NZ_JAIMIA010000102.1, read on the forward strand.
ATGTGGCCAGTCAGCACTTTGACGCCAACCGCACGGCGCAAAAGGCATTGGGCTGGACCGTGGTGGCCTCGCATTCAGGGGATCAGCTGCGCTTGCAAATCACCGATCGTAGCGGTGCACCTGTGCGCCCGGCGGATCTTGATGCGCGCGTCGGTCGGGCGACACACGTCGCAGATGACGTTACGCCGGATTTCATCTTTGATGGCGTTGCCTATACCGCGACGACACCGTTGGTCGAAGGGTACTGGCAAATCCGCCTGTCGGCGCGCTCCGCGGACGGCACCTTGTTCGCGCAACGTATTCCATTGCGCGTCGCCGGCTGAATCTGATGACCGCACTGCCTGATCCCCGTCCCCGGCCGATGGCCTGTCCCGGATGCATTGCGGTGCCCATGGATACAGATCTGCCGGAGGCCGCGCCAAACGACATTTTGCTGTCATTGCCGGAGATTCATTGCCAGATCTGCATCCGCAATGCGGAGCAGGCCTTGCTTGCACGCGATGATGTCGCTGCCGCCCGTGTCAACCTGACGCTCAAACGCGCCTACGTCACCCCGGTCGGGAACGTCGATGAAAATGCCTTGATCGAGACGCTGGCCGATGCGGGTGTTTTGGCGCGCCCGCTGGATCCAACGGTACTGCGCGGGACAGAGACCGCGCGTGCGGGTCAGGCGTTGTTGATGCGGCTGGCCGTTGCAGGCTTCGCCGCTATGAACGTGATGTTGTTGTCCGTGGCCGTGTGGTCGGGGGCGACGGATGCGACGCGTGATATGTTCCACTGGATTTCCGCCGCCATTGCCCTTCCGGCCGTGACCTTTGCGGGGCAACCATTTTTTCTGGGGGCGTGGCGGGCCCTGTCTGCACGCCGCCTCTCGATGGATGTGCCGATTGCGCTGGCCATCATCCTGGCGCTCGCCACTTCACTTTGGGAAACGGCGCTTTCGGGCCATCATGCCTATTTCGACGCGGCGCTGACTCTGTGCTTTTTCCTGCTGGCGGGCCGGTATCTTGAGTTTCGGACCCGGGCGGCCGCCCGATCAGCCGCTGAAGAGCTCACCGCGCTGGAGGTCCCGCGTGCGACCCGGATCATCGGGGGCGTCCCGGTGGAGGGCCCCGTGGCAGAACTGAGCGTTAGTGATCTGGTGTTGGTGCGCGCTGGTGGACGGGTGCCTGTTGACGGAATCGTATCCGAAGGCCATGCCGAGATTGACCGGTCTTTCCTCACCGGGGAGACCATTCCCGTTGCCGCTGGCCCCGGCGCCGAGATCGCCGCCGGTGCTGTGGTGATCAGCGGCCCACTCACGATTCGGGCAACAGCCGTGGGGCGCGAAACGTCCTTGCACCGGCTGGCCGATCTTGTGGCGGTCGCCGAAGCGGGGCGCGCAAATTACACGCCATTGGCCGACCGTGCGGCCGCGCTTTATGCACCGGGGGTTCACATACTGGCGGCACTGGCCTTTGTCGGTTGGTTGTTGTGGTCAGGTGATGTGCGTGTCGCCCTCAATATCGCGGCGGCTGTCCTGATCATCACCTGCCCTTGCGCCTTGGGTCTGGCCGTGCCTGCGGTGACCACCGCCGCGTCGGGGGCCTTGTTCCGCAAGGGTGTGTTGATCAAAAATGCCAATGCGCTGGAGCGATTGGCGATGGTGGATACAGTTGTCTTCGACAAAACAGGTACTTTGACCGAAGGCGCGCCCGAGGTGGTCAACTGGGACACGCTTGGCTCGCAAGTGCAGTCCGTCGCCTTGGCGCTGGCGGACGCGTCGACACATCCGCTGTCGAAGGCGATTGCGCGCAAGTCTGGAAACAGGGCCGACCTCACGGATCTGCGTGAAGTGCCCGGTTTTGGCACCGAAGGACGTTGGCAAGGACGGACGGTACGGATCGGACGGACCGGATGGGCAGGGCCGCAGGATGACGCTGGCGGCCTGATGACATGGCTGGACGCGGGCGACGGAGCGCCGGTCGCCATCACATTTACCGACAGGCTGCGCGCAGGCGCGGTTGAAGCAATCGATGCGTTGAAAGCCGCCGGGATGCGCGTTGAAATCCTGTCTGGAGACAGAACCGCAGCCGTAGACGAAGTCGCTCACGCCGCGGGTATCGATATCGCCCGCGCCAATTGCCTGCCCGAAGACAAGGTCGATCACATCACGCAGTTGCGCAACGAAGGTCGCACGATCCTGATGGTGGGCGACGGGTTGAACGACACCGGCGCGCTTGCTGCGGCGGACGTGTCATTGTCGCCTGCCTCTGCGCTGGACGCCGCGCGCGTGGCGTCGGACATGGTGCTGCTGGGGCAAAGCCTTGAGGTGCTGCCGCAGGCGGTACTTTGCGCCCGCGCGTCCCGGCGTCGGATTTCGGAAAACTTCAAGATCGCCACGATCTACAACATTATCGCCGTGCCTTTGGCGGTGATCGGATTGGCGACGCCGCTGATTGCCGCATTGGCGATGTCATCGTCGTCCATTACGGTATCGCTGAATGCATTGCGGGGAACGCGCGGATGAACGTGCTGGCTTATCTGATACCGGTATCACTGATCTTGGGTGGCTTGGGGCTGGTCGGCTTCATCTATGCGCTGCGCAGCCGTCAATACGAGGATCCGGAGGGCGATGCCCGCCGGATACTGGATGAACGCTGGGATGACGCGCCCAAGCCCTGAAGGCTGAGGAGCGCCGAGGTCAATTGACCCGGACCAAAAAGCCCTGGCCTCAGGACGGGCCAATCATGAAACAGGTCACATTTCGCGATGCCAGACGCCGACAGGCCAGATCTGCGGAATCGCGCGTCATGCCCATGAAGTTGGCATCAAACCCTTGCGGACGCCGGACCACCTTGCGCAAGCTGCCATCCAGAGACGACATTTCTGTGAGCGCGGTTTGCAAAAGCACCTTCTCGGCTTGGTAGCGGCTTGGATACCGCCCGATGTTCACACCCCAATGACGGCCACCTGAGGTGGACAGGCGCGTGACGACCTCGGGTTCGGCAGTGGCCAGCACAACATCATCCGGGCGCGCAGCGGGTCGTGCCGTCGCGAGTATTTCGGGAACGTTGGAAGGTGTTTGTGCGGCTTCCAGTGCGGTCTGGATGTCAGTCGGCAATACCGTTGGTTCCGTTTGGGCCTCGGCCACCACGACGGGTGCGCTTTCGGCGGTAACTGGACGCAGCTTGGGGCGGTATGAGGTTTGAACCGCACCGCTCAACCGGATGGTTTTTCCAGCACCGGCGGGCGCATCGGAATTGCCTGCCACAAGGTCACTGTCGGGCTGATAGGTGGGTTTTTCCGGTTTGTGCAATTTGGCGCGACTGGGCGCCCGGCGGAATCCCATGTCGAGCAATTCGGCCACTCTGGCGTTGCGCGCGGCGGAGGATGAGCCGCCAAACATGGTGGCAATGATGCGTTCATTGCCACGTTCGGCCGAGGCCACGAGGTTTGACCCTGCTGCCCGTGTATAGCCGGTTTTGATCCCATCAGCGCCCTTGTAGGATGCAAGCAAGCGGCGATTGGTGTTCGCGACTTCACGGATACCCGCATTCGTCGATCTGCGCGAGAACAGGTTATAATACTGCGGATAGTCATAGATCATGTGCCGACCCAGAATCGACATGTCGCGCGCCGTGGACATATGACCTGTTTCGGTCAGACCATGCGCGTTCTTGAACGTTGTGCGCGTCATCCCCAACGATTTGGCAGTGCGGTTCATCCGGCGGGCAAATGCAGCTTCGGAGCCTGAAATGGCTTCGGCCAATGCGGTCGCCGCATCATTTGCGGATTTCACGGCGGATGCGCGGATTAGATAGCGCAGCTTGATCCGCTGCCCGGACTTCAACCCCAGTTTCGAGGGCGGTTCGGCAGCAGCCTTTCGAGAGATCTTGACGTTGGTATCAAGAGAGATTTCGCCCTGCTCGACCGCCTGAAAGACGACATAGAGTGTCATCATCTTGGTAAGCGATGCGGGGTGAAGCCGGGTGTCCGCATTGCGGGAATGCAGCACTTCTCCGGTGCGGGCATCCATCACAAACGCCGCGTAGGGCGCCGCGAGAACCGATGCCGGTAAAACAACCAACATCCAAAATGCTGTTAAAATCAAAAGCCCTAGTCGGGCCGACTGAGCGCGTCGAACCTTCACGATAAACCTGCCTATGTCTGCCTCTGACCGCCGATTATTCGACTGGCCTCATTTTTATGAAGTTGAGTCTAGCATAGGATGCATTTTCGATAAAGATTTGATGTCGTTCATTTTTTGCTTTTTTCGCGCTTGCGAAAGACAACATGTAGCGGCAGCAAACAGAATGATGACTATACCGGCGAATGTGGCAGGAATGTGGCAAATCGGCCTGATGTATCGCAGTCACACATGTCATCCCCGAATTTTCCATGTTGAGTGAAAAGAAACGAAGCGCAGAGGTCAACGCTGTGATGGACTGTTCAATACGGGTTTGAGTCCGGTGTGCGTCGGACGGTATCTGGATGGCTGACTGAACCTATCAGTACTGAAGGCTCTCAGCGGGATAAACGCGCCCATTGCGTGCATCGAAGCCTGCGTCGTGCAGTGGGAATACTGCCTTGGTTTTTGTACGGCCTATCCAAATTCCTGCGCCAGATAGTCTGGCAAGGCGCCGAGATCTGGCAGTTCGCGAAATCGGGGATGACCATGCGGTGGGTCCGCAGCTTCCAGACCCCAAGCGAGGTCGTGCGGGACATAAACTCCAAAGCCACCGGCATCGATCATCGGGCGCACGTCGGATTTCATCGAATTGCCGATCATCATGCCGTTTTCAACCCCGCCGAACAAACTGAATATGCGGGCGTAAACATGCGGCTGCTTGTCCGATACGATTTCGACCCCGTGGAACAACTCGCCCAACCCGGATTGGGCCAGTTTGCGTTCCTGATCCAGCAGATCGCCCTTGGTGATCAGCACCACAGGCGCGCGGGCCTTGGCGGCACGGACGGCCGCGTCGGCATGGGGCAAGAGATCGATCGGATGTTGCAGCATATCCTGACCGGCCTCAATCAATGCGGCGATCACGTCACCGGGCACTTGCCTGTCCGTCACGTCCAGAGCCGTTTCGATCATCGACAGAACGAAGCCCTTTATCCCAAACCCATAGTGGCCGATGTTGCGCCGTTCGGCTTGCATCAGTCGGTCGTCGATATCATCATGATCGGTGTGCGGTGCCAAGAGGTTGGCAAACCGCTCTTGCGTCAGTTTGAAAAACCGCTCGTTATGCCACAGTGTATCGTCGGCATCGAACCCGATTGCGCTTAGCGTTTGTGACATTCCGAAGCGACCCTCTTTTCTAAACAGGTCTGAACGTTATATAGGATGGTCAATGACAAACACAGGATCATACGTTTGATGAGGACGCAGATGCATCAACATGTGCATATGATGGCCGGGCCTGAAAATGATGATGGGGATACCGTCGTCGTCACCGACGTCAAACCCAAGACCAAGCGGCCTCCCCTTTACAAGGTATTGCTTCTGAACGACGACTATACGCCGATGGAATTCGTCGTGCATGTCCTGGAGCGTTTTTTTGGTCTCAACCACGCGCAAGCCTTCGAGATCATGCTGACGGTTCACAAAAAGGGTCTGGCCGTTGTGGGCGTGTTCTCCCACGAGATCGCGGAAACGAAGGTGGCCCAGGTTATGGATTATGCGCGGCGCCACCAGCATCCGCTGCAATGCACCATGGAAAAAGAAGAATAAGTGATCGGCGATCGGTTGCCCTTGGCGCTTGAGGCGGTTGAGCGTTTGGGCGACGGTATCATTGCGGTGATGCATCCTGCTGTGGATGCTGATCTCTCCACATTGCCGAAGTCCCGGGTGCGGGTCATCTCGCCCTTGGCGACGGTTTGCGAGCATTTTGAAGCACGTGGATTTGAGGTGGCAGCTGAGGTTCCGAAGGATACCCGGTTTGCGGCCTCTGTGGTTTGCCTGACGCGCGCACGGGCCGAGGCGCAGGCGCTCTTTGCCGTCGCGATGGCACGGACGGACGGGATGATCATCGTTGATGGTCAGAAGACCGATGGCGCCGATTCGATGCTGAAGGCTTTGCGTAAACGTGTTGATGTGGGTGGGCCGATCTCCAAATCCCATGGTAAAGTGTACTGGTGTGAGGCGGGTGCGGACTTCTCCGACTGGGCGTTGGGGCCTGAACTGCACGCGGGTGGCTTCTGGACGGCACCGGGCGTGTTTTCGGCGGACGGGGTCGATCCGGCTTCTGCCCTGTTGGCGAATGCGTTGCCGGAGGCAATGGTCGGAACGGTTGCAGATCTTGGGGCGGGTTGGGGATATCTGACCGCGCATGTCCTGACACGCGATGTTGCGGCGGTTCATCTGGTCGAGGCGCATGATATGGCACTGCAATGTGCGCGGCATAACGTGACGGACCCACGTGCCGTTTTCCATTGGGCCGATGCGACGCAATGGACACCGCCTCAAAAGATGGACGCGGTCGTGATGAACCCACCGTTTCATACCGGGCGCAGTGCTGATCCGGCCTTGGGGCGGGCCTTTATCGCGGCGGCTGCGCGCATATTGCAGCCGCATGGTGCGCTATGGATGGTCGCCAACCGTCATCTGCCTTACGAAGATACTCTTACGGCCCATTTTTCCAAAGTGGTTGATCTGGACGGCGATGCGCGGTTCAAACTGGTGCGGGCAGAACGGCCCAAACGAACACGGGGATAGGCAATGGCATTTTCGATCAGGGGCAAAACGGCGATTGTGACGGGTGCTGCAAATGGTATCGGCCTCGCTGTGGCCCGTACCTTTGCCGATCGCGGAGCAAATGTAATGTGCGCGGATATGGATGAGAAACGGCTCATCGACGAGTTGGGCGATGTTTCGGACGAGGGTAATATCCGCTACTTCGCCGGCGACTTGCGCCAGCGCCTGACGATTGCGAATCTGATATCCGCCACGATCGACGCTTTCGACGAGATCGATATACTTGTGAACGCCTCGCGGCAGGTGATGGAATCCGACGCGCTCGACCCGGAGGATACGTCCGTCGAGCAGTTGCTGGAGCAGAACCTGATGACGGCCTTGCGTCTGAGCCAACAAGTGTCGCGCCGGATGATCAAGCAATCCGAGAGCCGTTCGGACGATGTGCCCGCGGGCTCTATCATTAATCTCAGTTCGATCGCAGCGCACCAGACCCGGCCCGAATTGCTGGGCTATTCCATCGCCTCAGCGGGCTTGGAACAAATGACCCGATCGATGGCACTGGCCCTGGCGCCCTATCGGATCAGGGTCAATGCCGTGGCCTTTGGATCTGTGATGTCTGCTTCGCTGAAATCCTCGATCGGAGATCACCCGGAATGGCGCGAAGAGATCGAGAATCACACGCCCATGCACCGGATCGCAAGCCCGAACGAGCTGGTCGATGCGGTTCAGTTCCTGGCCTCTGATGGCTCTGCCTTTGTCACCGGCGATGTATTGACCGTAGATGGCGGGCGCAGTCTTCTGGATCCGATCGCAGCACCTGCGCACTAAGTGCGATTCCCTCTTGGCCCGCGGGGTTCGAGTGGGGTAAAAAGCTGTCAACCAAACAGGACAGTTTTAATGACAGAACACTTCGACACTCAAAAAGCTCAGGCCGCCGCCTGGTTCCGGAAACTGCGCGATGACATCGTTGCATCGTTCGAGGGGTTGGAAGCGTCGCACAACAGCGGTCCTCTGTCGGATGCAGCACCTGGCACCTTCGAGGTCACCGACACCAAGCGCCAGTCCGATGACGGTTCAGACGCAGGCGGCGGGTTGATGAGTGTCATGCGCGGAGGCCGTGTGTTCGAAAAGGTCGGTGTGAACGTTTCGACGGTCTATGGCACTTTGGGAGAACGGGCCCAGATGGCGATGGCCGCGCGCAAGGGTATTCCGGGAATGAAAGATGATCCGCGGTTCTGGGCCTCGGGCATTTCGCTTGTCGCCCATATGCAGAATCCGCATTGCCCTGCCGTGCACATGAACACGCGCATGTTCTGGACCCCTCATGCCTGGTGGTTCGGGGGCGGGTCCGACCTGAACCCCTGTTTGGAGTATGACGAGGACACGGCGCACTTTCACGCTATGCAAAAGACCCATCTGGATCCTCATGGTGAAGGCTTGTACCCGCGTCTGAAAGAATGGGCGGATGAGTATTTCTTTGTTCCGCATCGGGGCCGGGCACGTGGTGTCGGCGGTATTTTTATGGATGATCACAACACGGGTGACTGGGAAACGGATTTTGCGCTGACGCAGGATATCGGTCGGGCGTTTCTGCCGGCCTTTGTGCCCCTGATCGAAAAGCGCCGGGTCCAGGATTGGTCGGAAGCGGACAAGGATGCGCAATTGGTGCATCGGGGTCTCTATGCCGAGTACAACCTTGTGTATGACCGCGGTACCAAATTTGGTCTGGAAACGGGCCATGACGCCAACGCTGTTTTGATGAGCCTGCCGCCTCTGGCCAAATGGGTGTAGTCGCCGGCTGGTCTGTTTCGGGCCTCTGGCCCGAAATGCGCCCACCCGCCGACCCATTCAAGGACACCGTGGCGGGACGCGTCGCAACTGCAGCCCGTGTTTCTGATCTGCGGTGAAGCCAAGTTTTTCATAAAATCCAAGAGCCCCTGTGTTCTGGCCTGAGAGCAGCATGATCTTGTAGGCGTCTGAGTCCCAAGCCGCATCAATGGCCGCCTGCATTGCCATGCGCCCATGGCCTTGGCCGCGCGCATTGGGATGGGCGACGACGTTTTCGATCAACCCGTAAGGCCGTCCGCCTTGTGTGATGTTTGGAAGAAGATGCAGCGTGGCCATCGCGTGGAGTGTGCCGTGGTCTTCTGTACCGTAAATCGTGGTACCGGGATGCGCGATCAGTGTCGCGAAGTGCTTTGGGTCTGGGTCGATCGCCTGATCCTTGGCCAATGTGCGATAGAGCGCCAGCGCCGCTGTGTGATCGTCTGATGTAAGCGGTCGGGCTATCGCCATCCGGCTTGCGCCAGAGCGGCCCTGTAGTGCGGTGCGATATTCATCTGATCGCCGAGCCCCTTTTGGATGAAAAGTTTGTGCAGCAATGGTGGGCGCCAGCAGGGTACAAGCGTGATCATGTGATGTTTGACGTGATATTTCAACCAATAGGGCGCTGCAAATGTGCGGGCGAGCGGCCCTGCCCGTGTCGTATGGACGTTCCGCAACGGATCTTGGGACATCTCTGTTGCGCCATGTTCTGCAATGTTTCGGATCCTGAGAACATCCTGGAACCATATCAGTTAGGCCAGGATCCAAAATGCGATGTCCCGCCACCACTTCCCGATCAGGCTGATGACAAGGACGAAGCTGAAGAAAACGGGAAATGCGGTGTAGATTGTGTTGGATTAGAAGGTTTCCTCCGCATCACCTTGGCCGGTTTCGAGTGCATCAAGAGCGTTAGGCTCAGCTGCCGTGACGTCTTCAGCAGATGATAAGTAAGACCGTCAAAGCACGGGGCCGGAGCGCGAATGTCCCGATGGCGGCTGCGATCACACTCCACTGTGCAGCACCAACACTGTACTCACGTTGTCGGAGCGCGCGGGCATCATAGGGGGCTTGGCCCCCGTCGCTCCGCGCCTTCCACAGGATATTTCTCACCAAGAGAAAAGTCGATCAGTGCCAGTCGAAGAAACTGGGACCCGCACGTTTCAGCAATTCGTTCGCCAGATCAGTGCCCATATGTACCCCGTCTGCTATGGTGCCGGAGCGGGTTGCAGACAGCGCGTCCGACCCGTCCGGGCGCAGGACTTCGCCCGTCAGATGCAGCGTTTCGCCGTCCAGTGTCGCAAGACCGGCAATCGGCGTTTCGCAGGATCCGTCCAGCGTGAGCAGGAACTGCCGTTCGGCGGCGAGCCTTTGGCCGGTGGCCGTGTGGTGGATCGCGGCCAGCAGATCTGCGGTGTTGCGATCATCGAGGCGTCGCTCAATGCCGATCGCCCCTTGCGCCACGGCGGGCAGCATATCGCCCGGTTCAACCGGCGTTGCGGGCACTTCGTCCATCGAGAGGCGGTTCAGGCCCGCGCAGGCAAGAAACGTGCATTCTGCGACCCCATCCGCCAGTTTTTGCAAGCGGGTTTGCACATTGCCGCGGAATTCAACCACCGTCAGGTCCGGCCGCTTGTGCATCAGTTGCGCCTTGCGGCGCAGCGACGATGTACCGACAACAGCACCTGGCGCCAGATCAGCGATATGGCTCAGTTTGGGCGAGACAAAAGCGTCGCGCACATCTTCACGCGGCAGGTACGTGTCGAGAATCAGTCCAGCTGGCTGAAGTGTCGGCATATCCTTCATCGAGTGCACCGCGATGTCGATTTTACCGGACAGCAGGTCTTCTTCGATTTCGCGGGTAAACAGGCCCTTTCCGCCAATTTCCTTGAGCGGCCTGTCTTGAATCGCATCACCCGTGACCTTGATCACTATGATCTCGAAGGCCTCGTGCGGCAGATCAAAGGCTTGTGCCAAACGGGCACGGGTTTCGTATGCCTGGGCCATGGCCAGGGGCGAACCGCGCGTGCCGATTTTCAGCGGCGCAGCAGAATTTGGAAGTCGCACTGTCATGGGTTTATCTTTTAGGTGTGTCAACTTATCCTGACAACTGTAAACGACCACACAAAGGCAATGCGCGATGAAAGATGCGGTTCAGACGAAGACAATTTTGCGGTCCTTGGCAGGGGAGACCCTTCCGACACCCCCAATCTGGATGATGCGTCAGGCCGGACGGTATTTACCGGAGTACAAGGCGACACGGGCGCAAGCGGGCGATTTTCTATCGCTGTGCTATAATCCGGAACTGGCCGCAGAGGTCACATTGCAGCCTATTCGGCGCTATGGATTCGATGCGGCGATCCTGTTCGCCGACATTTTGCTTGTGCCGCAGGCTTTGGGCGCGGATTTGTGGTTTGTAACCGGGGAAGGCCCACGGCTGTCGACGATCACGTCGCAAACTGATTTTGATGTGCTGAAGCCCGTGGATGCCATTCACGATACACTGAACCCCATTTACGAGACCGTGCGAATCCTGCGCCGTGAATTGCCCGCCGAAACGACGTTGATCGGATTTGCCGGTGCGCCGTGGACGGTGGCCACCTACATGATTGCCGGGCAGGGAACGCCGGACCAGGGGCCCGCCCATGCGCTGCGGATGGGGAATACGCCTTTGTTCGAGGCGCTGTTGGCGCGAATCACAGCCGCTACGATCGAATATTTATCGATGCAGATCGAGGCCGGCGCTGAGGTCGTCAAGATTTTCGACAGTTGGGCCGGATCGTTGAAGGGAGAGGCGTTCCAGAAATACGCAGTGGCACCCTGCGCCGAAATCACCGCCGCTTTGAAGGCGAAATATCCGCATATCCCTGTTATCGGCTTTCCGCGCGAAGCGGGCGATGGCTATATCGGGTTCCACGCGGCCACGGGCGTGGATTGCGTTGCGTTGGATAATTCGGTGTCGCCGGACTGGGCTGCGGCCAATGTTCAAAAAGATGGCTGCGTCCAAGGCAACCTTGCATCGCGTCATATGGTGACCGGCGGACAGGATTTGGTCGATGAGACGCGCGCCATCGTCAAAGCGTTTTCGAACGGGCCGCATATCTTCAACCTCGGTCACGGGATCACGCCGGATGCGGACCCGGAAAATGTCACATTGATGATCGAGACGGTGCGGGGTGGTTAAGCCGGATTTCGGCCTTGACGACTGCGGAGGGCTGGCATAGGTCACGCCTCCATGGCGCGGTAGCTCAGTTGGTTAGAGCGATCGACTCATAATCGATAGGTCGGGAGTTCAAGTCTCCCCCACGCCACCATTCAACCACGTTCGTTTTTCAGTCGGGCGTTGCCCTTTGTTCCCAAGCCCCGTCTGCTCGGTCGCCTTGTTTGAAAAGCATGTGACTGCTGAACGATTCGTTAGTGGGAAGAAATTTGGCATTTTTTTACGTGGCTCAAGACACCCGCCTATTGGCCGCGTTCCGAATGCTGCAAAGCAAGCAACGCTGCCATAGCTTGATCCGCTTGTTTTGCCGGGACCAAGATATGATCGTGATGGAAGGCGGCGATTACGTTGCAGGGAATGTTCGCATCGGTCAAAGTTCTTGCAACTGCAGCGGTCAAACCGACGCCTTCCAGATCGGAAAACACGGACAGGGTGATTTGCCTCAAACCCAGTGACGTATCAAAGCCATATTTTTTCGCGATGTTTTCACGAAGGATCAGCGTGATCCCTTCGCTTTCACGAATTATGGCAAGAGCATCCGGCGTTGTGGCGCTGACTGTCGAGGGATCTTGCGTCGAACAAAACACCCATATGCCAGGCTGAAGTTCCGGCGTCATCCCAGCAATCATTGCTGACGTGTCTTTGGTGGTCATGCTCGGTTCCTGCAATAGCGTCCCTATCGATAGACGGACTTCGCGCGCGCGCCAAGGTTAAGGAAAACGGATATCGAACGCCGCGCGGATCCGGTCATCTTGCTCGGAATTCAGATATTGCGGGTGATGCGTGGACAGGATCTGATCGACCTTTTGCCCGGCGCGATGCCACGCATCCTGCGCGCCGTTTTCTTGCCATGTGCGAGGCGTGTCACGGTCGGCGATGTCCGGGTAGACGTAGTCACGTTCCATTGCGGCGATCGTCTGGGCGCCACCCAGAAAGTGACCTTCGCCCAGCACGGACTCGCAAATCGCATCATATCCAAACCCGCATTCCCCAAGTAGCTCTCTGATTTCGCTGTCTTGAACGTGATATTTTCTATATATATCATGGCGTTGGTTGCTGCGGAGGATGTGTTTCATGGATCACCCAGAGGGTGCGGGCTTGCAGCGGGCAGATCGTGTGGATTTTGACCCTCGCGTGCGGCTGGAATTCCGGGGCGCTCAGCTCAGTTCGGATGGCGGCCTTCTGGTGATGCGCGAGCTTGATGACGCGCTCGGTCTGTCCAATCTGGCGTCTGCTGCCCTGTGCGATAATCGCCGTGGCAAGAACACGATCCACCGGCTCGACGGGCTGTTTCGGCAATCGGTCTACGGCCGGTTGGCAGGATACGGGGACGTCAATGACGCCGACCGTCTCGCGCTCGATCCCGTGATGCGCCAGGTTGTCGGTGGCCGTGCCGTCGATGCGCATGCCGCATCCACGTCGCAGATGGGCCGGTTCGAGACCGAGGGACTGGCGACCGCAGAGAACCGGGCGGCTCTGTCTGA
>NZ_JAIMIA010000103.1 GCF_019966495.1 Tateyamaria pelophila
ATCCCGGGTGAACCCAGCGACCGATTTGTCCAATCTCACAATCGCGGCATCATCGCCTTGAATTGGGGACATATGCACATCGTTGCTCACGACGATATGGTCAATCAACGAACGATACCGATCGCCCACATATGACAGCGCGTCATTGCTCGCGTCGTCTGTGGTGAGGGTGAACAAGTCGGGTGCATCTGTCAGGGGCTCGAGCACTGCATTGTCCAGCGTCTCGTTCAAATCCCCGCCCAGCACTATAGGCAGCTTTTCCGTCGCGCGAATGTCGGCGATGACCTCGGTCAGGATTTCGGCCGCCAAACGACGGCGCGCCTTGCTTTGCGGGTCACCAAAGGCTTTCAGATGCAGCACGATCATGATGAATTCGGTTGGCGCGCCGCTCGCGGTATTCGGTGCAATTTTTACGTGGGCGATCATGGGACGGCGGGGAAAAGCCGTACGGCCGGTGCCTGTTTTCGCCGCCCATGCAGATTTGTGACGGTTCAGGATTTTGGCCGAAATGGTCACCTCTGTGGTTTTGCTATCAAAGAGAATAGCCAGGTCCTGGCGACCTTTGACATCCAGATATTTGAATTCATAGCTCAGCCCCATGGATTGCAACGACGCCACCAAGCGCTCCATCGCCTCGCGTTGCACTTCGACGAGCCCGACGGCATCCAGCGACAGATGGCGCAGTACTTCTGCCACCTTGTGCACACGTTCGGCGGAAATCACGTCGTTGAAGTGCTCTATGTTCCAGAAACCAACATCGGCAAATTCGAGCGATCCTTTGTATTCCGGTACTTCGACTTCTTGAATATTCGCGCCTGTGATACCGGCGATGTCGAAAAACCCGAGATTTGGCGAGCTGTCCGGAATGCTCGACAACAATTCAGCCAGGCCAGTAGACCCCGTCGCTTCGCTATGTTGCCGCGCCATCAGGTGCGAAGTAATGGCAGCGATCCGCACGCCTTCATTGGTGGTCACGCCATTCTCGATCCAGCCTGCGTGGTGCAATGCAACCAGATCCCATTCATTGTTGAACACAGGGCTGCCGGATGATCCGGGCTCCGTGTCGGTTTCATACCAGATCACCTTGTCCTTCACCCGAAATACATCATTGTTATGCAGCGCGACTTCCTTGGGACGGCCCCTTGGGTGCTGAATGATATTCACCTTTTCGCCGCGCGTGACGGTTGAAGGATTACGAAGCAATCGGATGGGTCGGAAATCCGCAAGCGCAGGGTCGTCACAAGCCACGATCGTGAAATCCAATTCCTTTGAGGTGACGAAATAACGGTCGGGGTTCAGGTTGACCGTCAAACTGGCCTCTCCCTCCTCGAACTGAAACTCCGCAACAGCTTCGCGCGCTTCGTCCTTGTCGGCGATGACGTGATTGTTGGTCATGATAAAGCTGGTGGTCGAGACCAGAAATCCAGTCCCGAAACCGCTCGGCAGACGAATGCGGCACACCGATGCGGCGGCCTCCGCCCCACGATATAAAAACCGCGCTGGCAGGAAATCCGCGCCGTTCGATATTTTCTCGAAATGTTGTGAAATATCGGCTTCGATTTCCTTGCGCCGTTCCTCATCCTCTGTAGGGGGCAAGGGGGTGTCCAACAATTCCCGGCCGCGGTGATCTACCAACTCGCGAAAGGCCTCGGGCTCCAGATCTTCGGCATCGATCATCGCCTCTTTGCCGGGCGAACGTTGGACCGGGCCTTCCAGATTTTCGGTTGAGTGAAACATCGACCCGATGACGGCCCGGAATTGATCTGCAACTGCGCGGTAGCCCTCATTATTGGGGTGCAACTCATCGTGCCAGTTTTCCCCAACTGTATTCAGACAATTGACCCGCACCACCGAGCCACCGAATTCCGATGCGAGATCGACCAGTGCGGCGTTGAAACGGTCGATCAAGACAACAATGATGTCAGCCTGCAGTTTTCTGGATTTGATGCCCAATGCGTCCATCGGTTTGCCCAACCATCTTGCCTTGTTCGGCTTGGCGTATTCGTAACCGTGACACAGGATTTTCAAGCTGGGAAATTCCGCCAACAGGCTGGTAAAGATTGACCGATAGATATCGATGATTTCGTCGAGACGCCGGGTGAAGGTGGCATTGGGATAATCCTTGGCCCTTTTGCCGTCCTTGAAGGGATGCAATGCCGTCTTCAGCATGCCGTCACCCAACAGATCGTTTCCGCCGCCGCTGATCAGGAACAGATGCGGCTTTTTCTGACGCACCGCCTCCAGGATTTCGTCCTGATCCAGCATGTCTTGCACCAGGTCACCCGCAGCACCAAGACTGAAGATCGCATAGTCTTCAGATAAATAATCGACCACATCACGCAACAGGAACGGATACTGAAACCAACTGTCGCCCTCGGAGACAACCCGCAGGCCCGTCCAGCCGTCGTCGATCTTGCGATTGTATTTCTTTTGACGTCGCCGCTTTGCCATCGCATTGAAAAAACGCATGGGAACGTCGGACTCCTGCCCTTCGTCATCGACCAGTTCCGGATTGATGCGCAATTTCGGAGCGAAGGCACCCGGCGCATCAGAATCGACACACAGATATGCCGCGATTTCCTCGTCTGGCGTGTCTATGTCGCGAATTTTGGCCTTGAGTTCAGTAAGGGTGATTTTCTGCGTCATTGCACGCCATTCCATATGAAGGTGGCAAACAGATCGGACAGGAATACAGGTCTCCGAGGTATTCGCCACTGTAAATGCAAGGTCCCGTTCTGGAAAAAGCCAGCGGGGCGACTTGTTTCATTCGCAAGTGGAAGAACTATACAAAAGTCTTGGATTATGGCGAGTCGGGTATGCCTTACCTTTTGGCAAGAAAGGCTGACATCGTCATGTTTACACGTCGGTCTGACCCATGAAAAGCGGACCAGACTCAGCCATAAGCGGGTCGTGCCCGTGCTTCTCGTCCAGGCACGGTTGGGTTCAGGGTATGCAAAAGTAGGCTAATTTTCGCGCATAAGGCTTCAAAAGTAGGCTAATTTTCGCGCAGTCTGAGAAGATTGCACAGGCAACACCATGCGGAACCCCCACCACGGAGAACATTGGGCCAAAGCCGGTGTGGATCAGTCCTGCGGCGCAGACAGGTCGCCTGTACCTTCGCCAGAATGTGACGGCAACGGATCATCGTCAGGTGATAGCTCTTCGGTTTGGTCTTCGATCGGGGGTGTCACGCCTTCGATGCCATCCAATGATATACGTTCGACAATTGGTGAGGAATGCAAAAATTCCAGCCCTTTCGCCGTCACTTCCATCACCATAAGTGGTTGGTCCTGAATGAATTCCACCATCGGAGCGTCATCCATCGGCAAGGCCGATTGCAGCACCATCTTGGACGATTCGATGCCTTCGCCGGTATCGCTCTCGTTCGTGGCGTCCGGCGCCTTCACTTCGACAATGATGCGGACCAAACCGTCGGTTTCGGCAAGCAAGCGCATCGACTCGAATTGATCTGATTCCGAGGCAGCAGACAGGCTGGAACTGATGGCAATCACACCACCTGCCAAAGCTGTTTTGACATGTTTTTTCATAACGGGCACCTCTCATAATCCTTCCGATCACCGGCGGGGTAAGGAATTGCACCATACTACCGTTAGGCGAAACAAGCTACGATACTCATGCGGCGGATTGTTCCTCGCATTATTTTAAGACTCAATTTTCATGGAGGAGACTAGCATGAGACGTTTGCTATCGACAGGTGCAGTCCTGTCAGCGTTCGTACTGTCATTGTCAGTGCCACACGTTCTTTCAGCGCAGGAATTCAGCCCTGGGTTGTTCGAAAAAGCGGAATCCGAAGACACTGTGCGTGTCATCGTGCGGCTTGCGGCCGAATTTGATCCCGAGGCGCTCGTTCTCGAAGGGACGGACGGTCCACAGACTTCAGCCATTGCGCAAGCTCAGGAAAGCTTTGCCGCAGGGCTGGATGAAATCACCGTGGTTGACGCCATCGAAGGGTTGCCGCTGACTATTCTTGAAGTGAATGCCGACCAACTTCAACAACTGCGCGGCAACGATGCCGTCGTTTCCGTTGTCGAGGACACGCTCGCGGCACCAACCATGGCGCAGACCGTTCCATTGATCGAAGCGGACAAGGCGCATAACGCGGGCTACCGCGGCCAGGGACAGGTTGTTGCGATCCTTGATACCGGGGTTGACCTGACCCATCCTGCTTTTGCCGGCAAGATCGTCAGCCAAGCATGTTATTCGACCACGTCCAGTGCAAATGGCGGGTCGCAATCGCTGTGTCCCGGTGGTGCATCTTCCTCGACCAGTTCTGGATCGGGCGACGATTGTTCCTCGTCCATTTCCGGCTGTGGGCACGGCACGCACGTCGCGGGCACCGCAGCAGGTAACGGTGGCGGCGTTGTTGGCGTTGCCAAGGACGCCAAGATTGCAGCGATACAGGTGTTCAGCCGCTTCAACAGCGCATCGACATGTGCGCCGCGTTCGGCACCTTGTGTCCTGGCCTACACGTCAGACCAGATCAAAGCACTGAACCAAGTGCGTCAGCTGGCACAAACAACGTCGCTCAAGATCGCTTCGGCGAACATGAGCCTGGGCGGTGGTCAGTTCACATCGGCCTGCGACAGCGACAGCCGCAAGGCTGTGATCGATCAACTCCGGGCTTTGAAAATTGCGACTGTGATCGCGTCCGGCAATAGCGGCTTTACAGGGGCGGTCGGTGCACCTGGCTGTATATCCAGCGCCATCACGGTTGGGTCCACGACCAAGGCCGACGTGCTTTCGAGCTTCTCGAACTCCGCGTCTATGGTCGATCTCCTGGCTCCGGGTTCGTCAATCACCTCTGCGCGTAATGGCGGTGGCACCGTGACCTTCAACGGTACGTCCATGGCCACGCCACATGTCGCAGGTGCTTGGGCTGTGCACAAATCACGGTTCCCAAATGACTCCGTGACCACTGTCGAGAACAAGCTGGAAAGCGAAGGCAAAGGCATCACCGGCAAAGGCATCACCAAGCCGCGCATTGATATGGGATATCTTGGTGCGATCACACTTATCCCGGTAACGCCTGCAAAAGGTCCGTTGGCCTTTGGGACGGTGTGGATGAACGGCGCCAAGCAAAAGGGTTATGGCAACTGGACCTCGACGTTCAATGCAACCTACACCCGCTACGAGATCACGATCTCAGGTCAGAATTACTACTACCTGAACTACGCGACAGTGATCACACCGATGGACACGCGGTTCTGCAAGTCCTCCTCGGTCAGCGGCAAGTTGTTGGTCCAGTGCTATGACAAAGACGGCAATCCCGCGACATCACGCTTTGGCTTCGTCACATACAAGCCTTGATCCATTAGATCGAAATTTTAGAAAGGAAAATCAGATGTTTAAACTTACAATTTCCTCCGCCCTCGTCCTTTTTCTGGGTCTTTCCACAGCTTATGCTCAAGACGACAGCGCAGCCAACGGCCTTGATGACAGTTCGTCCTCGACCGCCGCGACGGGCGTCACTCTGGAACCCGATGATGCCGAATTGGACGCGTCGCAAGGTGGTCCGGATGGGGGCGAGCTCATCCTGCTGGGTAAAGGCCCTCTGGCCTATGGCACGGTGCGCTCAAATGGCGCCAAGTACCAAGGGTCGAACAACTGGTCGTCCAGCTACAATGGCACCTACAAGCGCTATGAAATCACGATCACTTCAAACAGTTACTACTACCTGAACTATGCCACAGTGGTGACCCCAGCCGGAGACAGCCGTTTCTGCAAAACGTCCTCGGTGGGCGGTAAACTGCTGGTCTACTGCTATGACCATGCCGGCAACGTCACGCCAGCGCGCTTCGGGTTTTTGACCTTCAAACCCTAAATTTCGCGAACCAATACAGCAAAAAGGCGCCGTTATGCGGCGCCTTTTCATGTGGAATACGACCTTCGGTTTAAGTCTGTTACCAAGACTTGCGACAATGTCTGGATCGATCAGTGCTCTATTTGTCCGGCAGATCCAAACCGCCCTTCCGCCCATTTCGAGAACCGCAAGACCGGGTAACAATACATGAAGTAGAATGCGGCAATCATGCAGTAGATGAACATGATATCGCCGGGCATGCGCATGATCGCAATCTCGCCGGCACGTGTCAGTTCGGCAAAGCCGATGACCGACAAAATGGCCGTGCTTTTGATCACGATGACATAGACGCTGGCCATGGGCGGTATTGTCAGCTTGAGCGCCTGTGGGATCACCACGTTGCGATAGGTCTGCGCGCGGGTCATGCCGACTGACCGTGCGGCCTCTGACTGACCGCTTGGCACAGCCACGATCGCGGAGGCGACGATTTCAGTGACATAGCTGGACGTATAAAGGGAAAGCGAGACCACAGCCGCAGTGTAGCTGTCGAAAGAGAGCCAGGCGATTCCAGTCGAAGGCAGCACAAAGTAGATGATATAGAGTTGTACCAGATACGGGGATCCACGCAGAATATGCAGATACCCGTTGATAAGTTTTTCCAGCACAAAGTATCCAAGCGTCTTGGCCACCCCAAGTGTGAAGCCGATAAGCGAGCCAAGAAGGATGGCGAGCATCGAGACCTGAAACGTCATCCACAAGCCCTTCAGCATTGTGGGCCAAAGGCTTTGGATAATGGAGATTTTATCGGCAATCAGGTCCATGTCTGTCTTCCCTAATTCGCTTTCCAGGCTTTGCCGCCCAGCTTGTTTTGCAGCATTCCGGAAATGATCAACATCATCGCGTAGATGCCCAGATAGCAAATTGCCGTGGTGACATAGCTTTCCGTCGCAATCACGGTTTCGGAAAACATCTGCAACCCGGCGCCCATAAGCTCGAACACGGCGATAATCGACAACAGTGAGGTGTCCTTGATCAACACCGCCGTTTGTCCCAGCATTGGCGGCATCACATTGGTCAGAGCCTGGGGCAAAGTTACGTTGAGCAATGTTTGACGGGGGGTCATGCCCACCGAAAGGGCCCCTTCGATCTGACCGGGATTGACCGATTGGATGCCCGCGCGAATGATTTCGCCCATGTAGGGGGATGTGTGAACTGTAAGCGCTATGATCCCGGTTTGCGTCTCGTCAAAGATGTTGCCGTAGCCCTGGGGCAAAAGCGCAGGGAGCCCATAATAGATCAGGTAAATCTGGATCAGCAGCGGGGTCGAGCGAATGAACTGGATATAGGCCGCAATCGGCCGCCAGATCATTGGGTTTTTCGACATGCGCCCCAATGCGACCAATGTCCCGAAGATCACCGACAAGACAAGACACAGCGCAGAAATCCACAGTGTCTGTGCTACTCCGGCGGCAAAGATATCGGCATAGTCGCCGACGATCCGGAAATTAAAGTAATATTGCAGCCAATCCATAAAGCACCCGACGAAATAGGAACCCAGCCTAGCGGGGCGAAAAAATCAGGGCGCATTGAACGCGCCCTGATACTTGGTCTTATTTATGGTCAGCTTCCCACGCGGTGGAGTTCCACCAGTAGTCGACCTGCTGTTGCAGGCGACCGTCGGCCTGAATCAGGCGGACGTAGTTGTCGAGCGCCAGCAGCAGATGCATTGAATCCGGGCGCGTCGCGAAACCGAGCGGCTCTTGCGCAAGTTCGCCTTCCAGCACCACAATCCCGTCGATTGAGCTCATGAAGCCGGCAATCGTTGCTTTATCCGACAGTCCTGAGTTTGCACGTCCTGAGACGACAGCCTGCACAGCTTGTGCTGTTCCGCCGGAAAACTCCTTCAGTTCGGCATTTGGCAACAGTTTACGTGCGGTATCTGCCCACGAAGAGGCTTGGGTGGCCGCAACCGAAATTCCTTCATTGTTCAGGTCCTGCCACTTGGAGTAGCCGGAGCCTTCCATCGCAAATGCAATGGTTTCGGAATAAAATACCGGCTCCGTGAACACGATCTGCATGTGGCGCTTGGCTGTGGGTGTCATGTCCGCGGCGATGAAATCAGCCTTGCCCGACGACAGCGCCGGGATCAGGCCTTTCCAGTCATAGTCCTGGATGATCAGTTCGACTTCCATGTCGGCGGCCATCATGCGGGCAATCTCGATGGCAAGGCCGGTGCGCACACCATCTTTGTTGATAAAGCTGACAGGGGGACCCTGCGTTTGAACCGCAATTGTCATTTCTCCGGTCCGTACGATCTTTTCCATCGTCGTCTCGGCCACGGATGCAGTCGCAAGCAAGGCAAGCCAGGCGCCGCCGACAGCAGAAGTTACAAGAGTCTTGAGTTTCATGGTTGGTTTTCTCCCGGTTGGTTTTTGTATTCTTATAAAATCTGGCGCAGAAAGTTCTGGGCTCTGTCGGTTTGAGGGTCGTCAAAGAAATTGGCGGGGGTGTTCTCTTCGATGATGGCCCCTTCATCCATGAAGATCACGCGGTCCGCCGCCTCACGGGCAAAGCCCATTTCGTGGGTCACAACCGCCATTGTCATGCCCCCAAGCGCCAGGTCGCGCATCAATTCCAGCACACCGCCGACGGTTTCCGGATCCAGTGCCGAGGTCGCTTCGTCAAAAAGCATCACCTTGGGCTTCATCGCCAATGAACGCGCGATCGCCACCCTCTGTTGCTGTCCACCTGACAACATGGACGGGTAGTTATTGGCGCGATCCGGAATGCCGACTTTTTGTAGCAGATCGTTGGCGATGTCTTCGGCTTCCTCACGGGTCCGCTTTGCCACGATCATTTGTGGCATGACGATATTTTCCAGCGCGGTCTTGTGTTGAAACAGGTTGAAGTGTTGAAAGACCATGCCAACTTCGGCCCGGAGTTTGTTGATATCCGTCTTCTTGTTAGTGACCTCAATGCCGTCAATGACGATGCGTCCACTGTCCACGCTTTGCAACGCGTTGAGCGAGCGGAGCAATGTCGACTTACCGGAGCCGGACGGCCCGATAACCACAACAACCTCGCCTCGGTCGACATGATTTGAGACATTGTCCAAAGCGCGCACCGGCTCGGGACGGGTTTTGAGGTGGTATGTCTTGCAGATGCTATCAATCACGATCATCGGCTCGTTCATGGCGTCAGCCCGTCCACAGCGAGATGCTGGTTAAACGATCTGCCAAATCGCAAAATCTGTGAGGGTGGCAAGCGTTTCCAAACCGTGGGGCAGGTCTTTTTGCCCACATTGAGGTCAGTCATGTATGTCTCCTTGTCAGCGAAACAGCGCATCGCGACCGAATAAAGTCAAGTTCTGTCTTTTGCTCTGAAAGCCAAGGAGAAAAATTATGGATTATAAATCAATTGGATACACCGCATTTTCCCGTAGAAGTGCTAGCGCTGAAATCCTCTCCAACTTGAGCTTCGCTTTCAAATCGATTTGACGGAACGCGAGGAAAACCATTTTGCCCCAGAAATCTGTAACGCACAGGCGCCTTGAAACGATGGTCATCGCTGGCCAAATCGTAAGGTGCCCGACCGTCTCATGCAGTGTGGTCAGCGTCGTTTGCGCGCTGGTCGGATCGTTTGCTGAAGCTTGGCTGGCAAAACAGTATGCAACGACTGGGCTATTGCACGTTGCCTTAACGGCCAAGAGTTGCGCTCACGTCGATGCTTTTCATGCTGCTGCTATCCGGGCAGGCGGGATAGACAATGGGCCGCCTGGTCTCAGGAGGCACTATCACTCGGACTATTATGCTGCATTTGTCTTCGACCCCGATGGGCGCAATATCGAAGCGGTGTGTCATACCGCGCCGGACTGACAATTGCTGTGAGGGGGTAAATCAGTAGCCCGAGAATGGCGCACCATTTCCGCGTATTCGTCGGCAGGTAGCATCTGCAAAGCATAGCTTTGCTGAACGCAGCAGACATTGTCGCAGAGCCGCTTACCCTCGTGCCATCATGGGCAGGATCAAGCCCCACTGCGTTTGCCGAGGTGGTCCAAACGGTTCGAACCCCAGTTTCTTGTAAACAGCAATCGCCCGTTCGTTGTCAGGATGAGGATCGGTCGCGATCACCGGTGCTCCCGCATCAAAAAGTGCCTGCATCCGTGCACCTATAAACGCGGTCCCATGCCCCGCACCGATCATGTCCGGATCTCCAATGTACTGGTCAATCCCCCGGGTGCCCTTGGGAAGCTTGGCAAAATGATGATCTTCCCAGCCATGGACCGTGTAGTCCTGCATGAACCCGAATGGGCGTCCAAGGAATGAAACGATCCAGCGTGCGACACGCAGGTCTTTTAGATCGTCTTCCTCGTATGGCTCACTCGCGTCCCACCATTCGCGGACATGTGGGGCCGATTGCCATTTCGTCAGCAAATCGCCATCATCCAAGGCCACTTTTCTAAAACTGTATTGATTGGCTGTCATCATGCGATCACCATATCAGTATGTTGGCCAAAAGTTATCGGCACGTTCTTGTCTTCGCATCCAGTGCGGCATCGGCTTGACGCATAGACTGCTTTGGGAAAATGAAGGGCCCCGGATGTTGATCTGAATTAAGGCGTTCCCGACTGTAGGACCTATCCTGAGAGAAAAGGAGGCCCACAGTGACGGATCATGGTCATAGCCCGCAGGAAATCGCGAAGCGTATTGGCGCCCCACATGGCAGAGGCGTTTTGCGGGATGCAGTCTACGGCGCAATTGATGGAGCCGTGACGACATTTGCTATCGTCGCAGGTGTTGCTGGTGCGGGACTCTCGCCCTTCATTGTCGTTGCGCTGGGCATAGCCAACGTTCTGGCTGACGGCTTTTCCATGGCGGCGGCCAATTATTCAGGGACGAAGGCAGAGCTTGATAACATGCGTCGCATCCGCAAGATCGAGGAACATCACATACAAAAATACCCCGAGGGGGAGCGGCTCGAAGTTCGGGAAATTCTTGCACTCAAGGGTCTGACGGGTGACGTTTTGAACCAGGCAACCGACGCTGTAACGCAAAATCGCGAAAACTGGATTTCCTTGATGATGGAGGGGGAGTATGGATTTGGCGGTATTGATCCTCACCCTGCGAAGTCCGCCGCGACAACATTTCTCGCCTTTCTTGTCGCGGGTGTTGTTCCTTTGTTTCCTTTCCTTATTGGTGTCGAGAATGCATTTATTGTTTCGGCTGCGATGACCATGGTTACCTTTTTCGCGATCGGAGCGCTCAAAAGCCTGTGGTCTCTCAGCCCTTGGTGGCGATCTGCGGCTGAAACCTTTCTCATAGGCGGCGTGGCCGCGGCGATCGCCTTTTATGTGGGCACTTTATTTCATGCCTAAGAAAGACTGTGCGACCCCATGCTCTTTGGGGGGCTCCGCGTCGACAGCGCATTGCGTTGCGTAAGGTTGCGCTATAACGCGGAGCGGAGATTTGAGCGAGGGCCTTGCGTGGCTGCATTTACGTTCGCATCTATCTGCAAGATTTTCTAGGAAGTTGCGCCGCCGAATTGATCCCAAGCGTCGAGCGCCTGCGCGGCATACATCAGCGACGGGCCTCCCCCCATGTAGATTGCAACCCCAAGCATTTCGTCGAATTCCTGTCTGGTCGTCCCGAGTTTCACCAAGGTTTTGGTGTGGAAGCCAATGCACCCGTCGCACCGCAGAGCAATCGCGATCCCCATCGAAATCAGTTCCTTGGTCTTTTCGTCGAGAGCCCCTGAAGCGCAAGCGCCTTGCGCCATGACCGAAAAGCCCTTCATGGTTTCAGGAATGTCTTTTCGCAAAGTGCCTATTTGTCTTGAAATCGCATTCGTCAATTCCGGGTACGATGTTGTGCTCACTGCGCTGCTCCACTTATTTCCAATTGGTCTGACCTCGGTAGTCTTCCGTCGCCTCAGCCTCCTTGACTTGGATCAAAACTTGCAATTGCGTCCGCGTCTCATACGAACGGCTACCCTGCTTCCTTCGCCTTGAGCGCGATATGCGCACGCAGATATTCAAAGCGCTGGGCCAGCATGGATTCTGGCGCGATGCGTGTCCCGCAAAAGCGCAGCGTGCGACGTTGCACACTGTGATTGCCGTCAGGACGCGCGGGTTCGACGCCCATGGCGTGGACCGAAATAACACTTCCCAAGATCGTGCAGACCACCCATCATGAAACGAATTGATGGAACGGGTATGCGCGACGACCTGCCACGAGGGAGAATATGGGATGGACCTGACAGAGACACTGAAAGCCTACGCTGCCGCATGGGGCGAGGCGGATGCCGGGCGACGTTCCGAATTGCTGGAGGCGTGCTGGGCTGACGACGCGGTCTATGCCGATCCAATGGCGCGGATCCAAGGCCGCGCCGCCTTTGTGGATCACATAGGCGGCGTGCAAACGCAATTTCCGGGATCGCGGATCAAAGTGACCAGCGGCGTTGATATGCACCACAATAGCCTTCGATTTGAGTGGCGTCTTCAGCTTGCCGATGGATCGACGGCCATAGAGGGAATTGATTTCGCAACGCTGGCTGACGATGGTCGTTTGTCCAGTATCACCGGGTTCTTTGGGCCGATACCTGCGGCGTCATAGATCAGATCGACATCGAGAACAAAGCTGCGGAAGGCTGGCGATGCATGACACAATAGAAACATCCCCGTTGTCCGGTGCATTCGGCGTCAAGGTGCACAATCTGCGCCTGTCAGATGTCACGAAAGAAACGTCATACCCGGCACTGCGCGCGCTGTTTGAAGCGCACTCGGCGCTGCTCTTTGAGGATCAGCACCTGACCGCAGAGGAGCATTTTCGGTTCGGCGCGCTCTGGGGGCCGATTGAAGATCGCAAGAAGGACGAGCGAAAACCCGGCGCGGTCATGGACATGCCGCTGGTGTCCAACGAGACGAAGGATGGTGTTTCGGCGGAAATGGATTTGCAGACGCTGAACCTGAAGGCGAACCAGCAATGGCATATTGATTCCACATTTCTGCCCGTTCCGGCGCTGTGCAATATTTTGACGGCAAAGGTTGTGACGTCCAAAGGGGGCCAAACTGAACTGGCCTCGTCACGGGCCGCTTGGGCTGCAATGCCGGAGCCATTGAAGGCGCGTATCCGGGGAAAGGTGCTTGGGCACAATTATCGACGGTCGCGCGAGCGCTTGTCGCAAGCTCTGGCGGATTTACCGATGTTCAACAAATGGCCGGCGCAACGATGGCCTGCGGTCTGGACCAATCCGGTGAACGGCGCCGAAAGCCTGTTTATCGCCTCTCACGTGTTCGAGGTTGAAGGCATGGACCAAGCGGAAGGTGACGCGTTGATCGAAGAGCTGATGGCGTTTTGCACCCAGCCGCAGTTTGTGTACGCGCACAACTGGAAGGTTGGAGATGTTTTGATGTGGGATCAACGGGCGGTTCTGCATCGTGGGATGCCATGGCCCTATGACGAGCCGCGGACACTGGCCGGGATTTGTTGTTCGCTTTCGGACAGCGATGGGTTGGCTGCGGCGCGCAGCATTTGACACGAAACCTGCGGTATCCTCTGCGGGGGTAGTCTTGGGCGGCGTGTTCGCTGTTTGACGCTCCCGTCGCTCTGGCAGAGTCAGGAGCGCCAAGTTTGCTTACAGGCCTGAATCCTTTGGTGGAAACTTGGCGAAAGTGGCCGCATGCGCCTTCAATTCCGCGCCCAATGATGCGGTCCACGCATTCATACGGTGCCCCACAGTATATTCCTCTTTCGGATCGATGTAGAGATTGAACAGCCATGGCGCGAGGCCGGTCGGGACCACGGTTGCCATGTCGATATAGAGGAATTTCTCTTGCGCCAGCGTCACCAGGAGGTGGGCCTTGTATTCCCGCATCCGCATGGCTGCCAGTTGCTTTCCCAGCCAGTTGTAGACATGCTCGCGCCGGCTTTGGCCCCCTTCGACGATCAGAAACGACGTCTGGTCGATACCGTCATAGTATCTGTCATCGGGCAGGGCGGAAATATCAACGCCGCCGAGGGTCAGGGATGTATTGAACAAATCCATCAGATCGAACAACCCGTCCGAGACCTGACCGGGAGCGATCATCCCTTTCCAATAAGCGATGCCGGGAACCCGAACGCCGCCTTCCCATGTTGTACCCTTTGCTCCGCGGAACGGGGTGTATCCGCTGTCCGGCCAGCTGTCCATTTGCGGGCCATTGTCTGAGGTGACGAAAATGAAGGTGTTCTCCAGTTCGCCGCTGTCTTCAAGCGTTGCCACGATGTCGCCGATATAGGCGTCCACCTCGACCATGTTGTCGCGATAGGGGTATTTGGATGCGCTCGCGCCACGGAATTCTTTGGACGGGAAGTTGTCGGCGTGCACTTTCATGAATGAGTGGCTGATGAAAAACGGTTTGTCACCTTCGGACAATTCCTTGATGCGCTTTACGGTATAGTCGCGCAGCATCTTGTCGCCTTCGGCCATCTTTTCGGTGCTGTCGATGGTCTCAACCGTCTCGGTCTTGCCGTCGGCCAACCCATAGACCAGATCGTTGTTGGACCCGATGGATTGATAGCGTTCCAACTTGTCCGGGTCGAGCACAAGGTCAGGAAAACGGCGCGGGTCAAAGGCTTGGGTGTATTCCTTTTGCGCCTTGTAGAAGCCATAGAATTCATCAAAGCCGACGTCATGCGGGCGCATGCCTTCGCCTTCACCGATGTGCCATTTGCCCACCAGCATCGAATGATACCCTGCCGCGCTCAGCAGACCCGCAACTGACAACTCCCCCTCCCAAGGGTTCACCGTGATGGTGTCACCAGCTAGGATCGGGCGGATCAGTCCGGTGCGCACCGGCAACCGCCCGGTATAGACTGCGGCCCGCGTCGGCGTGCACGTGTATTGCGAATATGTCGACAACAGCTTGAGACCGTCCGCCGCCAATGCGTTCATGTGCGGCGTGGCGGCACCGATCATCGCACCGCCCCCGAACGCGCCGGGATCACCATAGCCCATATCATCGACGATAAAGATCACGATATTTGGTTTTTGCCCGGTGCGCGCCTCGAACGCGGCAAGCTTTTCGGCGGCGTGCACGTCTTGTTCCGGGCGTGGAATGGCGGGTTGCATGTTCGGCGCCGATACAACGGCGCGGCTCAATGCAGATGCAGCGGGCTGTTCCTGTGCAGACGTTTGAATCGTGAACATCACGGAAATCAGTAGAGAAAGGGAAAAGGTTACGCGCATGGATCGTGTCCTGAAAGTTTGGGTGGCGATGCGAAACCATAATTGTCGGGATCGGCCGGTATGGCCAGAGACTTTCCGGACAACGGCCACCCGGGTGGCGTTCGAACCGATCAATGTGACGGTTGCCATTGGGACTGTCCAAACGGTTTGGTTTTTTCGCGTTTGGTGGCCGTGCGCGCGTTATGTGCTGTGGCGGTTGGGGATCGCGTTTTGCATATGAAACTAGTCGCCAAGCAAAACACATATGATGCACTTATTCAGACATTTCTGAACATGGGTGGCAAGTTCACTTTCCACCTAATGGATCGAAGCCACCGGCTTCTAGCCGGTCCGCTTCAGCGAATCTTTCTCTGATCTTCTCTCCTGAATTTTGAAACCCGCTGTGGCGGTATGGTTTCAAAATTCAGGAGAGAAGATCATGCGTT
>NZ_JAIMIA010000104.1 GCF_019966495.1 Tateyamaria pelophila
ATCGAGCGTTTCTTTGGCAGGCTGAAAGCCTCGTTCCGCCGTATCGCAACCCGATACGAGAAGACATCACGCAATTTCCTGTCGATGATCAAACTGGCATCGGTCAGGCTGTGGATCGAGTTTTATGAGTCCGCTGCCTAGCATTCGCCTCTCCATCCGGAACCTGCCCGAACAGTTTGACCGCAGCCGCATCTCCGTCATCCTTGACGAAATCGAATGCGCCTTGATGGACGACGGAGGCGTTTATGTCCGCGCCTAAAGGCGTCATGCTCTGCCGCCCCTCCGAGGTGGTCCTCGACCTGCTTGACAGGCTTCCACCTGGGCCCTTCGCCAAGGAGGATGGCCATTTGATCGTCGACGCCCTCGGAAACCGGATTACCTGACACCCTAACAGATCTGCCTCCCGCGCAAATCGACGAGACGCGTTTCGCAGCAACCGACCGCGACCGCCGGTTCTTAGCGCTCACCATAATCCGATCCCCGAGCGCGCAACTGCAACAGGTGCCACTGAGGTAGATCGGCTTGCACGTCATTGCCTGTTAACCCCTCAATTTGCTAACGTTTTGGTGGGGAGGATGTTTTCGATGCGAAGAAGAGGTTTCCTGGCCGGGGCGAGCGTGTTCGCCGCAACCGGTTTCCCAGACGTGGCGCAAGCCGCAGGGAGGTTCCGCCTCGGACTGACGCCGGTCTTTCTGGACAACGATGCCGACGTTATCCATCACCTGAGAACAGCATTCTCCCAAGCGATGGGCGAGCCGGTCGATCTGATCCAGCGCCGGACATATCAGGAGATCACCGCGGCAATTTTGGACGGGTCAGTGGATGCCGCCTGGATCTGCGGCTATCCCTTCCTTCAGCATCGCGACAGCCTTGCGCTGCTTGGCGTTCCGGTTTGGCAGGGTCGGCCCCTGTACCAATCTTATCTGATCGTGCGGGCGGATGATGAGGCGAAGGGTCTGCAAGACCTGCGTCGGCATGTGCACGCCTTTTCCGATCCGGACAGCAACTCCGGCTATCTGGTAACAGCCTCCGATCTGTCGCGGGTGGGGGAAACGCCTGACAGCTTCTTTTCACGCTCTGTCTTTACCTATGGCCACCGCAACGTTGTGCGCGCGGTGGCGAGCGGACTGACCCGCTCGGGCAGCGTGGATGGATACGTCTGGGAGACTCTGGCCAGTGTGGAACCGTCCCTGACCAGTCGCACGAAAGTCCTCGCAAAATCGGAGTGGCTGGGATTTCCGCCTTTCGCTGCGCGCGCAGACAAGGCCCAGGACCCGAGCATACTGAACTTCAGTGCCGCTCTGCGGGGGCTGGCGGCCTCTCCGGCAGGACGCGAAGCGCTGCGATTGCTGTATCTGGATGGCGTCCAGGAAGGGGATGCAAGCCTGTTTGACGGTATCGCCGCCCGCATGGCAGAGCTAGAGGTGCGCTGAGAATGCTGTTGCGCGTGGGAACATGGCCAATCACGGTGCGGGTCGTTGCGGCGAGCGCAGTCCTGATGGTCCTGTTCGGTCTTGTCGCCTCGCAACAGGTTTTGTCCACACTGGGCAGATTGCAGGATGCCCGGCTGCAGGAATACGCACGACTGCATGTCGAGGGGCTTGCGGTGGCTTTGGGCCCGTTCGTGTTGCACAAGGATGTGTGGGAAGTCTACGACACGTTGGATCGGGCGCGGGCAGAAACATCCGGCGGCCGGATTCTGTTCACGGTCGTAGCCGACGAACTGGGCCGGGTTCTTGCCGCAACCGATCCCGATAGGGCCCCTGTGGATTCAGAGGTCGGTGCCTTCACCAAGGACGCCGTTCCGCTCGGCGAAGTGACCGCAGCGAACGGCGACACGGTGGTTCAGGTCAGGGCACCACTGTCGGTTCAAGGCCGCGATGTCGGGCAAATCGTGACCGAGCTTGACGTCCGGGACCTGGTCTTGCAGCGTCGCAAGACCGCCTTTGCCCTTCTGGCCGGAAATGCCTTGGCCACTCTGACCCTTGCCCTTGCAGGATATTTCGTCATGGCGCGCATGCTGCAACCGGTCGAACTGCTCGCGCGCCACATGGGCGAGGCCGGCGGCACTCCGCATCCCATTCCAGAGGCTGTAATACCTCACTCGGACTCGGTTCTGACAAAGCTCTTGCGCAACTACAACAGCATGGCAGAGGCGATTGACGCGCGCGCCGAAGCCGAACGGCGACTGGCCGAGCGGGAACGCTTTGTAAGCCTGGGGCGGCTTTCCTCATCGCTCGCGCACGAGATCAACAATCCGCTGGGCGGGCTGTTGAATGCGACAGACACGATCCAAACCTACGCTGATCGCCCGGATGTGGTGCGCCAGTCTGCCGCCCTGCTGGACCGGGGGCTGAACCATTTGCGCGATGTCAGCCGCGCCATTCTGGAAGAAAACCGAACCGAGCGATCCGGCCGCCGGCTTTCCAAGTCCGATTTCGAGGATCTGCGGCTTCTGTTTGAGCCCGAGACGACCCGTCGCGGGCAGCAGTTGGAATGGCAGGTCGGCGACTGTGATCAGCTTTTCCAATGCGTCAGGTCGGGACCGGTGCGACAGATTACCCTGAATCTCTTGTTGAATGCATCCGCTGCCGCACCGCGAGGCGGTGCGGTGGGGCTTCGTGTCCAGTCCGAAGGTGACCGGCTCCTTCTGACCGTTGCAGACGATGGCCCGGGCCTTTCGGAAGTCGCTCAATCCCGGCTCATGTCGCAAGCGCGGCTGGAACCCGGCGGTGGTGTCGGTCTGCGATTGGTCCGGGATCTGGTGGCCGGGCTGGGGGGCGACATCGCTTACCGTCGTTCCCAAGGGCGCTCTGAAATCACGGTCAGCCTGCAGGGGCGGGAGGCTATGCCATGTTGACGGGTCGCCATCTTGTCCTGATCGAGGACGATGCCCTCATGGGGAACTCGCTTGTGCAACGCCTAGAACTGGAAGGCGCCGAGGTCACCTGGGTCAAACAGGCGGTGCGTGGAATTTCGGCCGTGCGGACCCCGCGCAAACCGGTCGATGCTGTCATTTGCGACATCCGACTGCCCGACGGCTCCGGGGAAGAGGTATTCAGCGCGGTGTCGCGCTCCATCACGCCGCCGCCGTTCCTGTTCATCACCGGTCAGGGAGAGATCGACCAGGCCGTACGGCTGCTCAGGGCGGGTGGTGCCGACTACATGACAAAACCCTTCGACATGCCGGCTTTCCTTGGTCGGCTTGTCCAGATCCTGCGCACGGACTCAAGCGCCAATCTGCCGGCACAGACCGGCATTTCGCCGTTGGCCCGACAGGTGGATGCGCTGGCTGGCGAAGTTGCCAGGCATGAACGGCCAGTCCTGATCCGCGGTGCCCGCGGGCTGGGAAAGGGCCGTCTTGCTGCGCGCATCCACGACCAGTCCGACCGCAGCTCGGCGCCGTTCGTTACAGTTAATGCCCTGCGCGACGCCGTCTCGACCGACGATCTTGCCAAAGCGATCGAAACCGTTGCCGATGGCACCTTGTTTCTCAACGGCGTGGGTCGTCTGGATGGCAAGGGTCAGGACCGGCTGATCGAAGCCTTGGCGGAAGCGCCCTACCGGATAATCGCAACCTGCGGCACCCGTATAGAAGAAAAGGTGAAGGCGGGCGGGTTTCGACCCGACCTTTTTTATGCCCTCCTCGCCAACGAAATCGTGGTGCCGCCGCTGTCAGAGCGTAGAGAAGACGCGGTGTGGCTGGCGAGGCAGATGTTGGGAGCCCTGAACGACAGGCGGCAGGCGCAGGTGCGTGGCATCTCGGATCTTGCCGTTACGGCCGTCCGCGACCATGACTGGCCCGGAAACGGACGCGAGCTTCGGTCCCGGCTTGTGCGTGCGCTGGACGTGGCGACCGGCGACTGGCTTTTCCCAACCGACCTCTTTCCGGAACTCAACCAGAAGACCAGCGATGTCCAGACGCTATCTGAGGCAAGGGATGTGGCGGAACGGCGCCAGATTATCAAGGCTCTTGAACGCACCGGCGGGCAGGTCGCCGAGGCCGCCCGGCTGCTGAATGTGTCAAGAACCACGCTTTGGGAAAAGATGCAGAAGCTGGATCTGTGACGCCAGTCGACGTTCGGAAATCCGAACACACGAGTTTTACAAACCAAATCATAGGCTTGGCAGAGTATTAAATACTCGAAATGGAAAACGACCGCCCGTGATCTGCGCTACGCTGGCCACAGTGAATCCAAGGGAGGACTCCATTCATGAAATGTAACCGATTGGTCGATGCCGGCAGGCGTCAATTCCTGCGAGGTGGCATCGTCGGCGCAGCAGGTGCCGCAGCCGCAACCGTCTTTCCGGCGCAACAGGCCAGTGCCGCTGGCGCGTTGGCGCAGGTCGACTATCCGTCGAACCGTCTGGCCAACCTGGCCGACCTGGCCATCAATGAGCCGATGGATATCGAATACCCGGATGCCGACAGCCCGGGTGTTCTGCTGAAACTTGGTGAAGCAGTGGAAGGTGGCGCCGGCCCGGATGGAGACATCGTGGCCTATTCCGTGCTGTGCCCGCACAAGGGCTGGTATCTTACATACAACGGCGAAGACAGGTCGCTCAACTGCCCTGGTCACTTCTCGCGGTTCGATGCCGAAGCGGGCGGCCAGCAAATCTGGGGCCACGCGACCCAGAACCTGCCGCAGTTCACCCTGCGCGTCGACGACAAGGGCGACATTTTTGCCGAAGGCTGCAGCGACCTGATTTTCGGTCGCCCTTCGAACGTGCTGTAAGGGGAGGACCAGAAAATGGCATACAAAAGACAAATCGACAGGCTTCCCATTCCTCCGGCGAACGCAAAGGTGCACAACGTCACCTGCCATTATTGCATCGTCGGTTGCGGCTACAAAGCCTACACTTGGCCCCGCAATCAGCAGGGGACGACCGAAAGCAACGCCTTTGGCCTGGACCTGGCCGAGCAGCAGCCGGCAGACGGCACCTGGCTGGCGCCGTCGATGTACAACATGGTCAAGCAGGACGGCAAAGACGTGCATCTGGCCGTGGTCCCTGACCATGACTGCGTCGTTAATTCGGGTCTGGCATCCATCCGCGGTGGCCGCATGGCCGAAAACCGCCCGTCGAAAGTGACAGGCACCCAGCAGCAGCGCCTTTCAGACCCATTGGTCTGGCGCAATGGCGTGTGGCAACCGACCTCGTGGGATGATGCGCTCGACCTCGTCGCCCGTGTTACCGCGAAAATCGTCGACGAATACGGCGAAGATGAGCTTCTCGTGTCGATGTTCGACCACGGCGGGTCCGCCGGCGGCTATGAGAACACCTGGGGCACCGGCAAGCTCTATTTCGACAGCATAAAGGTCAAAAACTGCCGGATTCACAACCGGCCGTCCTACATGTCGGAGGTGCACTCGTCGCGCGATATGGGTGTTGACGAGCTCAACTACTCGTACAGCGACTACGAGGTTACCGACACGATCGTGATCGTTGGGGCCAACCCGCTGGAAACCCAGACAAACCTGTTCCTGAACCATATGGTTCCGGGGATGCGCAACGGCGCCAGGTTCATCATGGTCGATCCGCGCCGCTCGGTCACGGTCAACGCAGCCGAGGAAGTTGCCGGAAAGGAAAACGTCCTGCACCTGGCGATCAACCCGGGCACGGACATGGTCCTGTTCAACGCGCTGCTCACGCAGGCGGTGGACAATGGCTGGACCGACGCGGATTACATCGCGGGCAACAGCTTCCAAGGTGGCGAAGCGGTTGCGATGGGCACAGGGCAACCCTCGGGTCTCGGCAGCCTCGACTATGCAATGCAGTCCTGCCGGACTTCGGCGGCGGAAGCTGCAGAGATTTGCGGCGTGGCCGAGGCCGACATCGTCAAAGCTGCTGAATGGATCGCCAAGCCCAAGGACGACGGCACGCGCCGCAAATGTGTTACCGGCTACGAAAAGGGCATCATCTGGGGTAACGATAACTACCGCACAATCGGCGCCGTCGTGAACCTGTCGCTGGCAACTGGCAACATCGGCCGGGAAGGCACTGGTTGCTGCCGCCTTGGTGGCCACCAGGAAGGCTACTACCGCCCGTCCGACGCCCATGTCGGCCGTCCTGCAGTGTATTTCGACCAGCACCTAATCAAGGGTGGCGGCAAGGTTTATCACGTCTGGGCCTGCGACCACTACAAGACCACGCTCAACGCGGCGCAGTTCAAAAGGGTGATGAAACGCCGTGCCGACATGGTGAAGGACGCGATGGACGCGGCCGCCACCGGCACCCGCGAGGAAATGGTCGACGCGATCGTCTCCGCGGTAAACGCAGGTGGTCTGTTCGTGGTGGACATGGATATCATCCACACGCAGATCGGCGCAAATGCCCACGTGATCCTGCCCGCCTGTGAATCGAACGAGATGAACCTCACCTCGATGAACGGCGAGCGGCGCCTGCGTCTGTCGGAGCGCTACATGGATCCCTTCGGCAACTCCAAGCCCGACTGCCTGATCGCTGCCGGGATGGCCCATAATATGGAGCGTGTGCTGCGCGAGATGGGCAACGACGCCTATGCCGACCAGTTCAAAGGCTATGACTGGGAGACCGAAGAAGACGCCTTCATGGACGGCTACAATCAGGGCAACCCGGAAGTAACCTACGAGCGCCTGCGCGCCATGGGCAACAACGGGGTGCAGGAGCCGGTGACCGGCTACGAGGACGGCAAGCTGGTTGGCACGCCGCGTCTCTACACCGACGGTGTGTTCACCCGTCACGGTCGCGAGGATGGCAAGGCGCTGTTCTGTGCCGCCGGATGGCGTGGCTGGCAGGCGGCTGGAAAGGCCCAGGAAGAGGCGAACCACGAGTTCTGGATCAACAACGTCCGCGCCAATATCTTCTGGCAGAACCAGTTCCTGGATCAGGACAACGACTTCATCCAGGATCGTTTCCCCTACCCGTTCATCGAGATGAACGCCGACGACATGGCCCGCTTGGGCATTGGCGCTGGCGATCTGATCGAGATCACCAA
Source organism: Tateyamaria pelophila (assembly GCF_019966495.1). Lineage (GTDB taxonomy): Bacteria > Pseudomonadota > Alphaproteobacteria > Rhodobacterales > Rhodobacteraceae > Tateyamaria > Tateyamaria pelophila. The sequence continues at coordinate 6,977 of NZ_JAIMIA010000104.1, forward strand.
CAACAACGGGGCGACGCAAGGCATGGCCTATCCAACAGACACGGCCAAGCCTGGCCAGGTCGCGATGGTCTTCGGCTCGCCTGCTGGTTCGCAGGGTAACGTCGTTAACCCCGGGGTGAACGAACTGAACTTGCCGGACTACAAGCACACCTGGGGCAACATCCGCAAACTCGCGAATGCGACACCGCAGGCCAAGGCGGTTTCCTTCAAATCGAAGGAATACAAAGCCTGAGGGTCTTGACATGTATGAAGCGGGCGGTCTTTGGGGCTGCCCGTTTCAACGTCCAAAACAAAGGCGCTGACTTCGGGGGGAACAATGACGCCTGACAGCTTGATACAGGCAGGTGACGTCTGTGGGTGCGACGAACGAACCGGCGCACGCAATCTGATCTCTGTCCAGAGGGCAATTGAACGCGGGCTGAAGTTGGTCCGACTCGTCCAAGAGTGTGAAACCGTTGGTTTGGAGGATGCGATCGGGCGCATTCTCTCCCAAGATCTGGTCGCGCCATTTCCTCTGCCGCCCTTCGACAACTCGGCGATGGACGGTTTTGCGTTGCGAAGCGTTGATTTCACCGGACCCGGGCCATGGATATTCGAGGTCGCCGGGCGCGTGGCTGCGGGCGACAATGCAGCCCGGGCGGGGACGGTCGGGGCTGGACAGGTGTTCCGGATTTTCACCGGGGCTGCGATCCCCTCGGGCGCGGATGCGGTGATCATGCAGGAACACGTCAGACGGATTGGTGACCGGATCGAAGTCAGCGACCCGGTGGTCGCGGGAAGTTGCATCCGGCTAAGCGGCGAAGACGCCGAAAAGGGCTCGCTTCTCTTGCCCGCGGGCTCGCTCATCGGACCGCGAGAAATCGGCGCGATCGCCTCGTTCGGTCTGGCAGAGGTCCATGTGCGCCGTAAACTGCGCATCGCGCTGTTCTGCACGGGCAGCGAGTTGCGCCAGCCGGGCGAAAGTCTTGCGCCCGGACAGATCTACAATTCAAACCGGTTCATCCTTCTGGCCGCCTTGCGCGCGCCCTGGATCGATCTGAAGGATTTCGGCGCGATTGAGGATGATCCCGCACGACTGCGGGATGCACTGACCGCCGCGGCGGATGAGGCCGACCTGATCGTGACCACCGGCGGCGTGTCGGTGGGCGAAGAAGACCACATGGTCGACCAACTGCGCGAGGCGGGTGGTGAAATCGAGGTCATGAAGATTGCCATGAAGCCGGGCAAGCCGCTTTCGGTAGGCACTTTGGGCAAAGCGGTCTTTGTCGGGCTTCCTGGCAACCCCGTCGCGGCTTTCACGACCTGGAAGATCATCGGCAGCCGGATCGCCGCGAAACTGTCCGGGCAAAAAGAAGCGGAAGCCCGGTCGCCGCTTGTAGAAGCGGCAGTCTCCTCAACCCGTCGCCCTGGTCGCCAAGAATACCGCCCCGCGCGGATCGTCGGGATATCGCCAGATGGGCGGCCGCGCGTCGAGATGCTCGATCATTCTTATTCGGCCAAGATCTCGCTTATTTGCAAGTCCGATGGACTCGCGGTGATTCCAGCGAACAAAGAGCGGATCGAAGCGGGCGAGCCGTTCGAGTTTGTTTATCTTTGACGAAGCTGGGCGGAAATTGATCATTATGGGAAGAATTGGCATCCATTCCGGTGCCATTCTGACCTTGATCAGATCGCCGCCGCCGCTTGTTCCGTTCTGTGGTGCTTTCTCTCAAGGAGATCGTCGCGGGTTTCTGATCCCGACGGTATTCAAGCACCGGCCTTAACGATCCGGCGCGCCCTGACGCGCTGTTTGAACATCACTCCCATTCCATTTCTTCAAAAGCGGCCTGTGCGTTGCGGCCGGAAAGACTGTCGAATTGCTTTAGATGCGCCCACTCAAACTGGTCGATCTTTGGTGCATCAATGATGTCTCCACCCTCATTGATCAACGCGCCAATCTGCGTGCGCATGTTCACGAGATAGTCGTGGGTATCGCGCGTGGCAGTGGGCAGATCGGTCGCGGAGCCATGGCCGGGCAGGTGATCAGCCTGTTCGTGGATCGGGCATGCTGATCCTGCGAGCGTCCCGACGACCGCGCCGATCATCGCCCCGCCCCGCGCCAGTCATCCAACCGCGAATAGATCGTGACCGCGATGCCACCGAGCGCGACCGCGATAAACACCTAGCGAAGCGTATCCACATAGGGGACCAGCGGCAGGACGGCGGTCTGGGCCAGACCTTCAATCCCCTGAAAAGCCAATAAGTCAGGCCCGTCGTGATTGCCCTGTTTTGCGCCAGGACCGATCATTGCGTTGGATTGCGAAGCTGCAGTTCTGTCGTTAGATAATCGTGACTTTGCCGGGAGATTTTCATGGGCCAATCTAATCTAGACCTCGATCGCCTCAACGTGTTGCTGCATGCGCTGCCCGTAGAGAACATGCCCATGACACTGAGCGAGCTTGATGGCTTCGTGACCGGCGTTCTTGCCTGCCCAGAAATGATCCCGCCATCTGAATGGTTGTCGCTCGTCTGGGGAGAAACCGGCGAGGCTGAGTTTCCCGACCAGAAGACAGCCGAAGAGACGATCACCGCCGTCATGGCGCATTACAATGCGGTTGCAGAGATGATGACGCGATTGCTTTGGGTTGAGCCGATCTACGAATTTGATCCGAATAGCGACGAGAGGATGTGGGAGTCCTGGGTTGATGGGTTCACACGCGCGATGGGCCTCAGGCCCGATGCCTGGTCACGCCTGCTCGACGCGGCAGATGAAGAGACGCAGGCCACGATGATTTTCATGATGGCGTTGCAGGATATCTATACGGGCAAGAGCAAGTTCACGGATGAGGAGATTGACGAGATCGACCTTGAGGCGCCTGATTTGATCCCGAATTGCGTGGCTGCGATCCTGCATCAATCGCGCCCTGAACTCGCAGGACCGGGCCCGGCCAACCTGCCGGGGCAGCCGTTCAAGGCCAGTCCGCGACCCGGGCGGAACGATCCCTGCCCCTGCGGATCGGGCCGCAAATACAAGCAGTGTTGCGGTCGGAACTGACGGCTCGTTGGGGATTCAGGGACGCCATCCGCAAAGACGTTCCCCAATCTCATTGTGGGCAACAATCTGCGCCAGCGTTACGTCAGTCAGCACATCTGCGCGCGAGGGGCGAATTGGCTCCGCCCAATCGCACTCGTCATGCACCCAGCGAGGCTCAATCGCGCGTCCAGCGATCAGCCCGAACGTCAAGATCAGCGCGGTCAGCGTTGCGAACTTCATGACGGGTCTCCTTTGATATCTGCATCGCCCGCAGCCGCCCTGGTCCACGAACTGATTGAGGCAGCCGACGAACGGCGTCTGCAGCGTCTGCAAAAGCTGCTGGTCAGCCAGGACCTGCTGATCATCGATGAACTGGGCTTCGTTCCGCTCAGCAAAACCGGCGCCGAGTTGTTGTTCGAGGTCATCTCACAACGCTACGAGCGTGGTTCGATCATCATCAGCTCGAACCTGCCATTCGATGAATGGACCGAGGTCTTCGGGTCAACCGAAGATGATTTGACAGGACTCTTTGGGAGCAAGATCTGATCTTCATTCAGCTGGATTCCTCCTCACAATGACTGTCTTGAATAGCCGCAATGCGAGAGCTGCAGCGTAGCATCAATGCGAACGGTGAATGGCCGGCGGGGCCGTTCCTTCGATCTTCAAATTCTGCAGGTGTGAAGTGCGTTCATACGCATCGAGGTAGGTCTGGGTTCAGTGCCTCGAGAGCTTTCTGGCGTTTTCGTCTCTCATGTTTAAGCACGATCGCAATATGCGGCGGGCCTCATCCTCTCCTTCTTGGCTAACGAGGTCCTGCCACGAGGCCGTATCTCTAATACCGTCCAGTGTGCCGTCGACAAGTAGATCGAGTTGTTCCTCGGTGTACGGGGTTGTACGATCTGCGGACTCGTCGACCACCCAAGATGGCAGATCCTTATCGTCGAATTTGAACGTTTTAGGCTTGGGCTTGCTGCTCATGAATCATTTCCGTGTGGGAAGGCCGCACGGGCCCGGTTCAGCTTTGGTCTGTTACATTCAAATATGAGCGTAGTGCCTAGGCATCAGGTCGTCCAGTCAAGTGGTTCTGCCGCAAAAATGCTGCAATATGCGTCCAATGGCCGGTCTGGTGAAGCTGCACTGCAGCGATCAAAAGCACGATCGATGTCGGCTCTGGGCCGCCCACGACAGCGGCCTTTGACCCCTCTACCGGATTTGCTGCGACCGATCTAACGGCAGCTCAGAGCGGCCCCTCATTGTTTGGCTTTAAGTGCGCCAGTCAACGGTCTGATAATTCCTCAGACCAAAATTGATGCGGATCAACGAGCTGTAAGATCAAGTAACATACTCTCATTCTGGACCACTTTTCAGAAGGAGATATGAAATGGTTGAGAAATCACACACTAGCGGTTTTTGGCCTTCGCTCTATGAGCCCTTGCGCCAAATGGGAGAGCGGGTAGCTGAATGGGTTGCACCAGCCTCCGAAGCTGCCGGAGATGACAACGCTTACCGGATTGCCGTCGAATTGCCGGGAGTGGCGGAAGAGGATATCCACCTGAGCGTTGAGGACGGTGTCGTTATGCTCAAGGGAGAAAAACGGACCGAGCGCGAAGACAGCGGAGAAACTTGGTTTTTTTCAGAGCGGCAATACGGCTCGTTCAGCCGCTCATTTCGTCTGCCACCTGACGCTGAGGGAGAAAAGGTTGACGCGCAATTGAAAGACGGTGTTCTCAACATCACCATCCCAAAGATGGCTCCCAAAAAGCAGGAGACCGCCAAGGTGAAAATCCGTAAGGATTAGAGGCAGGGAAGAGCCGTCAAAATAAAAGCATACTCGGGCCGACTCTTTCCCAAAAGGGCCGGTCCGTCAGTTCATGAACGGCCGCTAAGTCCGCGTTTTACCAGTTTATGCACGGCGCAGCGAACGGCGGCATTTCCCAAACCAGCTACTCGTGACCAGCGCAGCGAAGGTGTTAGAAGAGCCAAATCCGGACCGGCCAAATCCTTGCCGCGTGCACTCGCAAAATCTATCTCGCTGCAGTGCCGCCGAAACCACGTTGTATCGCAGCGGGAAGACCGGTCGTTCATACAGGCAGCGAAATCGAAACTGGTAATAACTGGTCCGGGTGAATTAACTTAGAATCGCAGCGGTGCGGCCGACGGCAAAATCCGAGATGCTTCACCAGAAGCTGTTCGCGACACCGTTAGATGATACGCTACCACTATGAGATTCAGAACGAGCCTGATCCTTGTCGGATTGTTGTTTTTGATAGCTCCAACTGTTGTGCCTGCCCCAGAAGGCATGTCAGATATGGCATGGCGTGCATCAGGTCTGGCGTCCACCATGGCACTGTGGTGGATTTCTGAAGCCCTGCCGCTCCCGGCGACCGCGCTGTTGCCGGTGGCTGTCGCTCCGATCATTGGCCTTGCGGAATTTTCTGACGTGGCGCGGTCATACAGCGATCCGTTGATCTTCCTGTTTCTGGGCGGGTTTCTTATTGCCAAGGCGATTGAAAAATCCGGCTTGCACAGGCGGCTGGCCCGTACGCTTCTCAGGCAGGAGGGGAGCAATTCTCATAGGCTGCTCGGGGGCGTGATGCTTTGCACGGCGTTTCTCAGTCTGTGGATCAGCAATACGGCTTCGGCCATTGTTGTGGCTCCGATTGCTGCCGCAGTCGCTGGTTCGCAAGACGACACACCACGTTTTGGCACGGCGCTCATGCTGGGTGTGGCGTTTTCAGCGACGATCGGCGGCATGGGGTCGCTCATTGGTACGCCGCCCAATGCTATTTTGCAGCTTACGTGCGCACGGCGTATGGCGTTGATGTCGGGTTTGCTCAGTGGGCGGCCATTGGCATTCCGGTGGCCTTGGTTCTATTGATGGTGACGTGGGTTGCGCTCATCCGGCTGTCTCCGGGATTGCCCTCGACTGCACTACGGCTGAGTTACGCAGCACCTGTCGCTGCCATTCAGAAAGCAGAGCGTAGGGTGGCCGTGATTGCTGGGCTGACTGCGCTTGCATGGATTTCACGGCCCTTGATCGAATGGAGCGTGCCGATGATTGCGCTTACCGACGCGGGGATCGCAATGATCGCCGCTCTGGCGCTTTTCATGATGTCTGACGGCAATGACGGGAGGCTGTTGGACTGGGATGCGGCGGCGTCATTGCGATGGGATGTGCTGATCCTGTTTGGCGGGGGGCTGGCGCTTGCCAGCGTGATGCAACAGTCGGGTTTAGCGGATTGGATCGGCGCGCGTGTTCATCTGGTAAGTGACTGGCCCCGGTTCTCCGTGCTTCTGTTGATTGCGGCGCTCATCGTCTATGTGGGCGAATTGGCGAGCAATACCGCGATGGCGGCAATCTTCCTACCGATTGCCGGCGCTGTCGCGACTGGGCTTGGCACTGATCCGGTTGCTTTCATGCTTCCCATCGCCATGGCCGCGTCGATCGGCTTCATGCTACCGGTCGCGACGCCTCCAAACGCAATCGTTTTCGCCCACCCTGCGGTGACAAGATCCAACATGCTACGTGCAGGTGCGTCGCTGGACGTCGTTGCACTTTTCATTACTGTCGGAGCGACGTCGGTTCTGGGGGCGGTGGTCTTTGGGTAAACAGCGCCTGGAAGGAACACAGAACTTGAGATGCTGGCAAAGCGGGACGTATTGAACACATGAAACCGCTCTTTATGATCGTCGCTTATCTTGTCGCTGTGACATTGCCGTTGATCTTGTCCTTGTGGGTCGGAGGGCCGCCACGCCGACTCCACCAAGAACTTGCCTCTGGTCTGGGCATTCTTGCCTTCTCGATGATCCTCATTGAATTCGTCCTCTCCGGTCGCTTCAAGAGTATTTCGAATGGCATTGGCATGGATGTGACCATGCGGTTTCATCAGGTCATGGCACGCACGGCACTGGGTTTTGCGCTGCTACATCCCTTCCTCTACCAAGGTACGCCTTCCGGTGGTCATCGCCCCTGGGATCCCACGCGGCAACTGACGATCACGACTGATTTTTCCACTCTGTCCACAGGCATTGCCGCCTATCTGCTTCTTCCAAGCCTTGTTCTATTGGCAATCGGACGCACTCAACTGGACTACAAATACGAGACTTGGCGCTTGATACACGGGATCGGCGCACTCCTGATCGCGTTACTTCTTTTGCATCATACCGTGTATGCGGGGCGCTATGGATCGCAGCCTGCGATGACCTGGGTGTGGCTGGCCATGACGGGTATTGCTGTTGGATCGCTGCTTTATGTTTACCTGATCGTCCCACTCCTGGATAAGTCGCGCGCGTGGCGCGTCACGTCCGTTACCCAATTGACGCCCAAAAAATGGGAAGTGACCGTCAAGCCCGACGGCCATCGTGGTCTTGATTACAAAGCCGGGCAATTTGTCTGGCTAAACATTGGGCACAGCTCATTTTCGATGAAAGAAAACCCATTCTCCATTTGCTCCGCCCCGGCGGCCGGGCCGGAAATATCATTCATGATCAAAGAGCTTGGCGACTTCACACGAACCATCGCCCAGATAGAATCTGGAACGGTCGCCTATCTTGACGGCCCTTATGGCAATCTTTTGGTTGATGGGCGCACCGAACCGGGGGTCGCCCTGATTGCAGGTGGTGTAGGGCTTGCGCCGCTGCTGGGCATCCTCAGGCAAATGCGCCTGACGGGGGATTCGCGCAAGGTGAAGTTGATCTATGGGAACCGGTTGGTCGATCAGATTGCCTATCGTGACGAATTGGGTGCACAGGATGTTTTCTATGTGCTGTCAGAACCGCCTGAAGCCTGGCACGGAGAGACAGGATTCATAGATGCCGCACTGTTGAATCGCGTTTTTTCAGCAAAAGAGTTCAGCGAATGGGTCTTTGTAATGTGCGGACCTGCGATCATGATGGATATTGTTGAAGATCACCTGATTGAGAGGGGCACGTCCAGTCATCGCATACTGTCGGAACGGTTCGACTATGACTAGGCAGCGGACTCATAAAACTCGATCCACAGCCTGACCGATGCCAGTTTGATCATCGACAGGAAATTGCGTGATGTCTTCTCGTATCGGGTTGCGATACGGCGGAACGAGGCTTTCAGCCTGCCAAAGAAACGCTCGAT
>NZ_JAIMIA010000105.1 GCF_019966495.1 Tateyamaria pelophila
CTTGATTCCACGAAGCCCTTTGGCCTGTCGGAATTTTAGCAAGCGTTCACGACCCTTCGGGAAGTTTCGGTAACCGAGATTCGCCAGAAAGGTCTTCTCCGACAGGCCCAGTTCTATAATGCGCCCCTCAATTAGACGTGAAAGTGGTGTGGTTTTGCCCGGTTTTGGAAGTGGTTTCATGTTCAGATTCCTTTGATGATCTCTTCTCGTTCTCTTGCTTCGCTCGATCAAATCAACACGATCCCTGCTGCGGATAGCTCGGTCTCCCCTTTCCAGCGATAGGCGCAAGCGTGGGCCGGGTAATCTAGGCACATGACATTCGGGGCATCGGGTACCAGCGGCCGTCCAGTGCGCTTGTAGTGTCCGAAGAACACGGGAGGTGCATCCAGAGCGTAGAATTCGCAGTCCACTTCTCCTTCAATAGGGCTGTCTGGGAGTTCCAATGGATTCTTGACCGATAATGTTGCGTCGCGCCAATTAGCGCCAGCAGGATCGGCTCTGTCCGGCGTGCTGCAAAACGTGGCCACTTGACCCCGATTACGCGCATTCGCGGCCCGATCCGGACCCATCTGAGCGGTCTGATGAGGGCGGCGCGCCGTCCGCCGCACGTAACGCTTGATCCGCAGGCAAAATCAGGCGAACTTAAGGTCAAAAGGCAACCTACTTGGGGAATGTCGGATAAAAAGAGGTAAAAAATGCGAGAGATCTGTTTTGGCAAAACTTACCGTTGAACAAGCATTGTTGCGAGCGAAGTCTCAAGCTAACAAAGGTGAATTTGATCAAGCGAAGGCGCTTTATGAATCGGTGCTAGCAGCGTTTCCTAATAATAAGCGCGCCAAACAAGCCCTTGCGAACCTTAACACACCGGAGCCTATTCAAACGGGGCTCAAAATTCCGCCGCAAGAGCTGATAAACGCACTGACCGCACTCTATAATCAGAGGCAATTTACACAAGCAGCGGATCAAGCCAAGCGGCTTACACAAGAGTATCCCAATTCATTTGTGCTTTGGAATCTTTCGGGCGCGGTCAACAAAGCACTCGGTATACTTGATAAGGCTGAGCAAGGATTTCGTAGAGCGTCTGAGATCAATCCCAAGTATCCTGATGCGCATAATAATTTAGGCGTCACCCTCAAAGACCAGGGCAAGCTGGACGAGGCGATCGCGTCCTATCAACAGGCGCTGGAGCTCAAGCCTGATTATGCAGCCGCCTACTATAACATGGGCACCGCTCTCAAGGATCAAGGCAAGCTGGACAAGGCAATTACGAGCTATCAACAGGCGCTGCAGCTCAAGCCTGATTATGCCTCAGCCTACAATAACATGGGCAACGCTCTCAAAGATCAGGGCAAGCTGGACGAGGCAATTACGAGCTATCAACAGGCGCTGCAGCTCAAGCCTGATTATGCCTCAGCCTACAATAACATGGGCATCGCTCTCAAGGATCAAGGCAAGCTGGACGAGGCGATCGCGTCCTATCAACAGGCGCTGGAGCTCAAGCCTGATTATGCCTCATCCTACAATAACTTGGGCATCGCTCTCAAAGATCAGGGCAAGCTGGACGAGGCAATTATGAGCTATCAACAGGCGCTGCAGCTCAAGCCTGATTATGCTGAAGCAGCCAAAAACATAGTTAAATTGCCAATTGCATCTCTAAGTCAGAAAGCGCTAGATCTTGTAGAATTATATTTAAGAAATATTGATGATATGGCATCATCGACTAGTAGCCTCCAATTTCTAAAAGCTAACTACTTAATGCATTGTAAGAATTACGATTCAGCATTTATCAAATTTTGTGAAGCAAATATAAGAAAATATGAAGAGGTTGCGGACAAGTTGGGAGATTTAAATGACAAATATGAACGTTCCCATAAAAGAATAAGAAAATGGTCGCCTAAGATTCAACCTTTGGCTAAAATTCGCATAAAAAAAATCTTTATATTGGGATCCTCTAGATCAGGAAAATCTTCTCTGGAGCAGATCCTGTCCAAGAGCCGAAAAGTACTTCCTAAATATGAAGCTATTAATTTAAGTTGCCTTAGAGGCTTAGGCGTAGATTTAAGTAATAATAGAGAAACTACTTTCAAAGATTTTTTTTATGAAGAAGAGGAGATTTTATTAGAGAAGGGTTACAAAATAGCTACTTCAACCAACCCTACGAGTCTATTTTATCTAGACTTTATACACGATTGCCTTGAGGATTGCTATTTTATTTTTTTAAATAGGAACATATTAGATGTAGCATCAGAAGTTTTTATAAAAGAATATAATAATGAGAATTACTATTCTTATGATGCTGTGGAGATCATGAAATACTTAAGAATCTATAATGGTGTTTCAAACGTATTCAGTACAAAAGTTCCTGATAGAAGCATGCAGGTAACTTTTGATGAAATAAGGGAAAACCCATCAAGGGTTGTGGAAAAAATTAGTCAATTTATGAATACAAATTTTTATATTGAGAATTACGAAAATAAAACTGCTAAAGCTTCAGGTGAAAGTCCGTTTCGAACCCATTTTAAAAATATGATCTTAGGTGGTGATGGTTCTGACATAACTGAGATCTGAACAAAATTCGACTGGGACTTGCTGTCTCATAGCTTTTAGCCAGATATGCAAAATTGAAAACAAGTTTGCCCGATGGAATTTTTAACGGATCGAATACGAGGCTTTTCGATGCAAATCTTGATGTACGTTCTTTACTTGCAGTAAAACCTCCAGTAGCGTGTCCACCGGCTCAGAATAGAAGCCAACCAATCTGGAGATCAAAAATGTCATTCAAAAAATTGCTGGCAGCCACTGCACTTGCCACACTCGCGGCCACCGCAAGCTATGCGGTCGATGCAGGCGATGTACTGCCAAAAGAAGGCGCTGAATTTACCAAATGGGGTGAAGCCGAGGGCTGGAACATTTTCGTTGACGAAAGCCGTGGCACCTGCCTGATTGAGCGCGTCGACGCCAACGGGAATGTTGTGCAAATGGGTCTGACTTCAAATCATGAGTTCGGATATCTTGGTGTCTTCACCAAGGCCGATGTAAAGCCGAAAAATAATACGGTTCACCTGTCGCTTGACGGCAAGCAATACTACGGTGATGCGAACGCCCAAAAGAAACGTCTGGCTGATGGTTATAAAGGTGGTTACATCCTCGCTAATAACCCCAACTTTGTTGATGATGTCATGAAAAAATACGTCATGACTGTATATCCTGAAGACGCAAACACGTTCGATGTGAGCCTCGACGGCACGTTCAAAGCCATTGAGGCTGCACGTAAGTGTAACGAAGAACAGTCTAGCTAAACGGGCCTGTTTGAAAGACCGGTGCTCGCTAGAGCGCCGGTCGATTCCCCGAGCGTCCGCTTTCTTTGCACTGCCCTTTCGATTTCGCAATTGCGGCGAAGGTCCGCAAACCGTCCTTAGTACCAAATGCTGCGCTCCGGATCGAGATTGGCTTTGGCCTCCAAGCCGTCTTCTGACAGTTTCAATCAGGGATGTCGGACCCGTGTCCGATACCCTGCTTGCATCGGGAATCTTGCGTCAGGTGGGGAACACTAGGGCTAGGTAGCTGCGTGTGGACATACAGTATGGCGCGCTCGTCGTGCAGAAGCGTTGTGGAAAATAGTCGGCGAAATTAAAGAGGCTTGCCAATTAGGGCGACTGCTATTTTGCTGCAATTCCCATGCATTCGATTTCGACTGTCATTCTCGGGTCGACAAGAGCTGATACCTCGACCAGCGTTGAGGCTGGTTTGTGCTCTCCGAAATACGTTTCGCGTGCCGGGTTTATCAATGATCTTTCAGCAATATTGGTTAGAAAAACCTGAACTTTTGTCACCGTATCTGACCGTCCACCAGCCGCTCGCAGGCAAGCATCCATGGCCGCGAGCGCAATATCGAATTGTTCCGCAGTGCTTTCGGGGATGAATCCGTCTTTTGTCATGCCCACAATGCCTGAAACCCAGATGAGATCGCCCGCTCTCACTGAGTGGCAATAGTGACTTACCGGTGCCATCTGATCTTCTAGCTGAAATCGTTCGATTTTCATGGATTGTTCCTCTCTGTTTTTGACGTGCAAGGTTGGTTCGCGGGTTCGGCCCGCATCTTGGTGTGAAGCGTTTTTTGTTCAATGCCCGCTGTGAGCCCGGTTCATGCCAGCTCGTATGCACAGCACCTGTCTCGGGCGTGGGGTCTCCCTTGGCTCGCAAAACACCTGTGCAGGTGTCGCTCACATCATTCGGTTTCCGAAGATCGGGCCCACAGATTGATTGCTTCTTCCGAACTGATTTCGTCGATCCTGGCCAGTTCTGCTTCGGTAAAGTTCAGATTCGCGACGGCCCCTGCACAATCCACGATCTGCTCAGGTCTCGACGCTCCGATGAGTGCAGTTGTCACCCGTTCGCCCCGCAGCACCCATGCCAGCGCCATCTGAGCCAAGGTTTGGCCGCGTGCTTCAGCCATCCCGTTCAGTGCCCGAACACTCGCCAGCGACCTTTCGTTGATCATCCCCTCTAAAAGGGACTTGCCCTGGGTTGCTCGGCTATCTTCCGGAATGCCGTGCAGGTATTTTGAGGTCAGGATACCTTGCGCTAACGGTGTGAAAGCAATCGAGCCTACTCCCATTTCATCCAACGTATCCAAAAGCCCATCATGCTCCACCCAACGGTTGAGCAGGTTGTACGATGGTTGATGGATAAGGCATGGCGTGCCCAGTTCATTCAGGATTGCAAGCGCTTCGCGCGTCCGCTGGGAATTGTAGCTTGAGATTCCAACATACAGCGCGCGCCCGGAGCGCACGATATAATCCAGCGCGCCCATCGTTTCTTCCAATGGGGTATCGGGGTCAAAACGGTGGGAGTAGAAGATATCAACATAGTCGAGGCCCATACGCCTGAGCGATTGATCGCAAGAGGCGACAAGGTATTTTCGCGACCCCCATTCGCCATAAGGTCCGGGCCACATTCCATAGCCTGCCTTTGTCGATATTATCAGTTCATCCCGATGGCCTGCAAATTCGGCACCTAATATTTTACCGAATGCTTCCTCCGCAGAACCTGCGGGCGGACCGTAGTTGTTCGCCAGATCGAAATGAGTGATGCCGAGATCAAAGGCCGTTGCGCACATATCGCGTTTGACCTGATGCGGGGTATCTTCTCCGAAGTTGTGCCATAGCCCAAGGCTGATTGCGGGCAGCTTGAGCCCAGATCGGCCACATCGGCGATAGTCCATTTGATCATAGCGTCCGGGGTAAGGATGATATGGTTGGGACGGCGTTTTCGCAGGGCGCTGTGCATTTGTCATAAGTACATCATCGCCGAATGATGCTTCTTGTCAAATCGCCCGACTGGTTCTTGTACACACTCGTTTCTCTTTCGTACCCGCAGCGGTGCTCAATTGAGATGTACTTCCATAGCGGCTGCGATCAGCCCAGCACAAAGCAACACAGACTTGATTAACGCGCCCTCTTCAAAGTCGAAATTCGGGGTGTGATGATCGTCCGCCAGATCCGCCCCCAGAACGAAGATGCCGCCCATGCCGCCCCTCTGGTGCACCCTGCGCGCGAGCGTCGCCGCATCCTCGCTTGCGCCAAAAAAGAAGTCTGGCATAGGGTTGGCGAATGCGCCGGTTGCAGTGTTCACAGCTTCGGCCCAGCTTGCGAGCGTGGCGGGGTTGGAATGTCCCGCGGCCCCTCCGCCCTGAGACAATTCACACTCGACCCCATGCGCCTGCGCAATCGACTCAACCAATGCACAACAGCGGGCTTCCAACGATTGAAGATCCTCGGTCTCTTGCGCCCGCATTTCAAAAATGAACCGCGCTTCATCCGGCACGATGTTCACAGCCGTCCCGGCCTGCATCATGCCGACGTTCACACGGATGCCGGGCTGGCTTGATTGCGCCATCGTTTGCAAACCGAGGACAGCCTGGCATGCCGCGATCAGCGCATTGCGCCCGCCTTCCGGCGTCTTGCCAGCATGGGACGCGCGCCCCGTCATCGTCACGTCATAACGGGTGTTGGCCAAAATCCCATGCACAGCAAATGCCGCACTGTCTGATGGCACCCCAAGCCCCAGATGAATGGCAAAGAACAGATCCACATCATCCATCCATCCCGCCTCGGCCACAGCCCGTCCCCCACGCCCACCTTCTTCGGCGGGTTGGAACAGAATTTTCAGCCGACCCCGGCCAGTGTCCAGATAGGGTTTCAACAGGCGCGCCGTTGCCAACCCGATAGCGGCATGCCCGTCATGGCCACACGAATGCATGACACCGGTACTTGTCGACGCAAACCCTTGCGCAAAAGGGGCGTGATTGCCGCCCGCTTCGGTGATCGGCAGAGCGTCAATGTCCACGCGCATGCACACCGTTGGGCCGGGCCTGCCAGTGTCAAAAAGCGCGATGCACCCCGTATCGCCTTCGCCGGGGATCGGGTCGGCGCTCATGCCCATCCTCACGCTATCACCAAGAAACGCGTGGCCTGATACAACATCGTATCCGGCCTGCGTCAAATCAGCGACGATTGCAAATGTCGTCTCCACTTCCTGCCAGCCCAGTTCGGGCGAGGCGTGGAAGGCGCGCCGCTGTACGATGACCTGTGGCTCTTGCGCGACTGCAGCGCGTTTCAGGCTATCGGCAACATCAGGGGACAAACTGGAAAGCAATGAAAAGTTTGACATCCTAGAATGTTAGGCCCGCACGGCCGCCGTAGCAATCGGCATGTCGTGCTGCGGGCCCGGATAGGATCAGCAGGGCTGCATTCGTGCCTCAACAAGACTTGCCTCTACACGCCCGATCAACTGTCGCCTTCACCTGTTTGGTGTGGGGTGGTGTAAAACATTGGGTCCTTCTGCTGGGGGGACGGGGTGAGGGTGTGCTTATGCGCAAAAATGTATTTGTGCGTGCCGAAAAAAAACGGTTTCGTTTCGTTTTGGGGGTCGCATGGCTGAGTCCTGTGAAAGCGCCGGAAACGCCGCAAATGCCTACTGGCATTGAGTTTAGGCCGATCGAGGACCTCATTCCTTACGCGCAAAACGTGCGCACTCATAGCGAAACGCAAGTCGAGGCCATTTCGCTTTCCATTTCGCAGTTCGGGTTTACCAATCCGGTCCTGATCGCGGCTGATAATACTATAATTGCAGGTCATAGCCGAGTGACTCCGCGCGGCCACGGATGTTCTCCGTTAGGGTTGGTGACGATGAAACCCATGCGGGGGAACAGCTCGCCCGGATGAGCCCGTTGCTATCATGAAACTGGTCGATCCAATGGCCGTTCAGATCAGATAGAGCCGCCCAGTTCTCTGCGGTCGCCAGTCCCTCGGTCTAGAACCGGCCCATCTGCGACGTGGATGCGGCCTGCGCATCGACGGCACGGCCACCGACAACCTGGCGCATCACGGGATCGAGCGCGAGACGGTCGGCGTCATTGACGTCCCCGTATCCTGCCAACCGGCCGTAGACCGATTGCCGAAACAGCCCGTCGAGCCGGTGGACCGTGTTCTTGCCACGGCGATTGTCGCACAAGCCCCACATGACGCAAACATGTGCCGCGCCAACCCAGAAACCGAAACCAGAAATCACCAAACAAACCCTGCGCCTGATGCCAAAATCCAGGTGCCGACCACCCGTGCGTGCGAGAAAGAAGGCACCCCGCAACGCGCCCGTGTGACGGCACGTTGCGCGCGGCTAATGAATTATTCAGGCTAGAGGACCAGACTTGGTCAAATGGCTGGATGGCAGAAAAACGAAAGAATTTGGCCCAAAATCACAATTCTTGTTGTGAACCCGACCATATATATAAATTTATCAGCCGGATCAGTTTCTTGGACCTGTGAGTTTGGATAGGGGGCCGCCTGACAGAACAGGCCGTCGTCGAAGTGAAAAACTATATGACTTTGCGCAAATCGACGAGAATGGAGATCTTACAATAAAACCTTTTCTCAACATTCTAAACTTCACCATCAGTGGTGCGCTCGTCCTGATCTTTGGCATCATGGCCACAGTAGATCCTGCGCTCGGTATACCATTGGCCTTGTGCTGTTTGGGTCTCGGCATCGCGGTGCATTCGATGATCAACTATACCGAAGCGGTACGTGAACCGATGCGCCAAGAGGCAAGGGAAACGTGCCCAAGCGCCCGTCAGTCGCGACGCTGCGGGCGTTCACTGGTTCTGCTGGGTGTTCTGGTTGATCTTCTTCTTCCCCGCCCTGATCGTTGTCGCAATTGTGCACACCGGACGTAAGAACCGTACAGTCGCGCGCGAGGTGGCAGCATTTCAGGGACAAATCATCGCCGCCCAACATACCCATAGCTAAAGCAGGGTCTGCCATTGTTCTTTGCATCCTGAGGTGGAACGCTGGCGGATAAGTAATTGAGCAGGAACAGATGTACGAAAACGCGTTCAACAAGATCGAAAAAGACCTCCGCGCCGAAGAAGGTAACCATCTACGGCGACATGATCTGCATCATTGACCACAGTGCGAACATATTGCTGGTTGAAGATGACGACGAAATACACACTATGATTGAGGACTTTGAGGGGGAAAATGACACAGTCTGACAATTACCGCATGTCATTTTCGACAGGAGGCCTTTTCATAAATGAAAGCGTGGAAGTCGCTCGCCTGCATGAGCAGGGCGAAACTTGGCAGGATACGATCAAACGAGCGATGGTTGCCGAAACGACATCGCTGCCAAAGTCTGCTTCGAACCGGCGAACCTTGCGTGAAATCTGCAATCGTCTGGCGACGCTAAGCAGCGAAGAACTAGCCTTTTTGACAGACGAGGCAGATCGGCATGAGCAACAGCTGCTGCTGTGGTTGGCAGCCTGTCGAGCATATCGCTTTGTGCGAGAATTTGCGGTTGAGGTTTTACGCGAACGGCACCTTTCCTATCTTTTGGATTTGCCTCTAGAAAGTTTTGACCAGTTCTTCGACGCCAAGGCGGAATGGGATGATCATTTGGACTCTATCAATGAAAACACCCGCAAAAAGCTGCGTCAGGTGATGTTTCGCATGATGCGGGAGGCGGCGATTATTTCTGACGATAATAAAATACAAACAACCTATGTCAGCCCACGGCTCGAAAAGCTGTTTCGCAGAACGAACGCAACTGAATTCGCCGTTTTCCCCGGCGTCACGGTTTGAGGAGTGAAAATTTGACAACGCGATTTTCAGCGAAAGAACGCTTTGATCACTTGCTCAAGGTGATTTCAAGCGAGCGATTTCTGACGAAGCAGGGGCTTGGAAACGAAGTGCCCTTCTTTATCTGCCCGTATCCCGCGGCGCATGGTTTTGAAATTGAACGGGATCGCCAAAGCCTGATCACTCAGCTTGCAAATACGGGTGTGACCGTGTTGGACTTGAGCCTTTATGATCTTGCGCTCGACATCTTGCGAGAGCGCGACATGCTTGATGAACTTCTGGAAATTGAACCCAATGAAAACAAGGGCGAACTGACGGAGATGCTTCAAAGCGTCCTTGATCCACAGGCCCATCTGATCCCGAAAATTGGCGAAGCGATTGAGGCGGCACGCCATGACGTGATTTTTCTCTCGGGTGTCGGGGAAGTGTATCCCATCATCCGCTCACACAATGTGCTGAACAATCTCCAGAGCACTGCAAAAGACAAACCTACGGTAATGTTCTTCCCTGGCAATTACACCCATGCGCTGGCCAGCGGGGCGTCGCTCGATCTCTTCGGGCAGCTGCATGACGACAAGTACTACCGTGCCTTCAACATTCTGAATTACGAGGTCTGAATTTCATGACTGCTTTGCGCCAAATTTTTGCGAAACCCGTCGACCGTCCGATTGATGGGGTCATCAAGGCCGATGATGAAGCCAGTCTGCGGACAGAACTCGAAGAGTACGTCATTACGTCGGAAATCTCTCAACGGCTTGAGCAGTTTCTAGACGCCTACAACAACTACGACACGTCAAACGGTGTGTGGATTTCGGGCTTCTTCGGGTCGGGCAAGTCTCACCTTTTGAAGATGCTGGCTCTTTTGTTGGAAAACAGGGACGTTGACGGCACGCCAGCCTTTGACATCTTCGCAGACAAACTCGTCGGCAATCCCATACTGGCAGGTGGGCTGCGAAAAGCTGTTTCGATCCCGTCCAAGAGCATTCTATTTAATATTGATCAGAAGGCGGATGTGATTTCAAAGACGGAAATCGATGCACTCTTGTCGGTCTTTCAAAAAGTCTTTGATGAAATGTGTGGCTACTTCGGCAAGCTGCCGCACATCGCTCAATTTGAACGGGACCTGGACAGTCGCGGTGTTTTGGGCGCGTTCAAGAGTGCTTTTAAGGATATATCTGGAAAGCCCTGGGAGCGGGGCCGGGAGCAGGCGCTGATGGAAAAGCGCAACATTGCAGCGGCTTATGCAGAAGCGACCGGTTCTGATGCAAGTGATGCGCAGGATATTCTGAGCCAGTATCGCACGGATCACAAGGTATCTATCGAGGATTTCGCCGCCACGGTGAAGGCATGGATCGACACGCAGGAAAAAGGGTTTCGGCTCAATTTCTTTGTCGACGAAGTGGGTCAGTACATAGCTGACAACGTGAAACTGATGACCAATCTGCAAACCATTGCAGAAAGCCTGAACACCAAGTGCAAGGGGCAGGCGTGGATCATTGTCACCGCGCAACAGGACATGGCGTCTGTGATCGGCGACATGACGGCTCAGCAGGAAAACGACTTTTCCAAGATCCAGGCGCGCTTTGCAAACCGGATGCCGCTCAACTCTGCTGATGTCGCAGAGGTCATTCAGCGTCGTCTGCTCAGTAAAACAGACGAAGGTGTCGTCGTTTTGGGGAACCTCTTCGATCATGAAGAGAACAACCTAAGGACGCTTTTCGATTTCTCAGACGGTTCAATCCGGCTGAAGAATTTTGATGGTCGGGACAAGTTCATCTCCAGCTACCCGTTCCCGCCTTATCAGTACACTTTGTTCCAAATGGCACTGTCGAGCCTGTCGCAGCACAATGCCTTTGAGGGTAAGCACAGTTCAGTCGGTGAACGCTCAATGTTGGGTGTGTTTCAGGAAGTGTCCAAGCACCTGGCAGATAACAAAGTCGGAGAAATAGCGACCTTCGATTTGATGTTTGAGGGCATCCGCAGTGCTCTCAAATCGTCCGCGCAGCAATCCATTCAGATCGCAGAAAAAAACCTTGATGATGCGTATGCCGTCAGGGTCCTGAAAGCTTTGTTCCTGGTGAAGTACGTCAAAGAGTTCAAGCCAACCGTCCGTAATATCGGGATCTTGCTTTTGGAAGAGTTCGATCAGGATCTCGCGGGGCAAAAACGCAAGATCGAAGAGGCGCTGGCCACTCTTGAGCGCAATACACTGATCCAGCGCAATGGTGAGGTCTATGAGTTCCTGACCAACGAAGAGAAAGACGTTGAGGCTGAAATCAAAGGCCTTGATGTTGACCATTCGGAAATTGCCAAGGAGCTTGAAGGGCTTATCTTCGATGCCATCATAAAGACCCGCAAGATCAGACATCTTGACACTGGACATGACTATGCTTTCAGCCGGAAGCTGGATGATATGCTGGTCGGTCGAGATTATGAGCTTTCGATCAATGTGTTCACGCCGTTCAGTGAAGAAGCCGGATCCCCAGAGGCCGTTCGCATGCAAAATATGTCTCGCGAAGAGCTGGCAGTTGTTCTGAGGCAGGATGATCGCTTCATTCGGGACCTGAACCTTTTCAAGAAGACGGACAAGTTCGTAAAGCAAGCGCGGACTGGTGCGCCGCAACCCGGACGGGACCGTCTGGTCTCTGAAAAAGGCGAACAAAACGGGCGGCGCTACAAGGATCTGGAAACACGGTTGCGCAAGCTGATCTCCGAAGCCCGTTTGTTTGTGCGTGGGGACGAACTCGATATTGCGACTGAAGATCCTCAGGACCGGATCAACAAAGCATTTCAGACCCTGGTTGATAAAGTTTACGTCAACCTGACGATGTTGCGCGGGGTGTCATACTCTGAAAGTGATCTGACCAAAGCAGCCTCTCCGGATCAAAATCTGTTTGGTGAAGGTGGAGCCGGGCTTACGGAGCCAGAGCAAGAAGTCTTCAACCATGTTCAAAACCAAGCCCGTCTCGGGGTTCGGGTGAGTGCCAAAGACTTGGCGTCCAGGTTTGGCACCAAGCCCTTTGGCTGGCCCGAAATCGCCGTCCTGTGTGTCACCGCAAGCCTCGTCGGAAAGGGCAAATTGGAAGCCCGCTCAGACAGCACAGTGCTTGAAGGCGATGCGCTGGTCAAAGGCCTGAAAAACAGCAACATGCTGGCCAATATTCTGATGACGCCACAGGTTGAGTTTACAGGCGCTCAGGTGCGTAAACTCAAAGACATGTACAAAGAGTTCTTTGACCGCCCACCAGAGGGCAATGACGCCAAGTCAGTCGGCAATGAATGGTCAGAAGGTCTGCAATCGGTGGCCGGAGAATTGAACGGTTTTCTGGCTCAAGTTGGAAATTACCCCTTCCTGAATGCTCTGAACGGACTTCAGACCAAGGTCAGCACGCTCACCGGCAAACCGGCCGCATGGTACGTGACTGAGCTTGCCAAGGATGAAGACACACTGCTCGACGCCAAAGAGGATGTTCTCGATAAGGTCCGTCAGTTCATGAGTGGGGCCCAAAAGGGTATCTATGATGATGTCCGTACGTTTCTGGCCCAACAAGACGCCAATTTCGCTTATGTCGGACAAGAGATCGCCGAAGGCATGCGGGAGGTTTTGGATGATCCAAAGTGCTATGCGGGACCGGCCATTCAAAACCTCAAGACGCAGCTCCGTGACTTAAAGACCGAAGTAGAGTTGAAAGTCGTTGAAGAACGGAAATCTGTCGAAGCGGAACTGGCAGATTGCCGCGCCAAGCTGGAACAGGTGCCTGAATTTCTGGGTCTCACCCAAGACAAGCAGGACAACATCCTTGCCCGCATAAATGCAAAAGCAAACGATCTTGGCGCTGTCACCCATATCGCCGTCTTGCGGGAACGGGCACATGCGATCCGCTCAAGCTTGTTGTCCGAACTGCTCAGCGAAGTCGCTCGTATCGGTGCACCACCACCCCCGCCACCTGCGCCACCTACGTCCGGGGGGGAAGGCGACAACTCGACACCACCGAAGCCACAGCCGACACCCAAGCCGGACACTTATGTGAACGCATCCCAGCTTAAAGCCACATACGACAAGGCGTATTTGGCGGACAGTTCGGACGTCGATCAATATCTCGAAGAAATGCGCAAAACCCTGATGGCTGAAATCAATCAGGGCAAGAAGGTAATCGTTTGATGGACACCAGTGCACTGAAGAAGTTCGCCCAGGCGGCCCGCAATTTGCTGATCGATCAGGTCACGGCTAAGCTGGATATGGTTCTGGCCGACAGCAGTGCGGCACGTCGGGAATTCCCGCAGGCTGTCAAAGATCTGGAATCCCAAATCAACCGCACCGACCGAACTCAGGTGATCGAAAAGGTGGCCTATACATGGTTCAACCGCTTCTCGGCGCTGCGGTTTATGGATGCCAATAATCTCACCGACATCGGGGTGGTGTCTCCGGCGGACGGGCAGACCCGGCCTGAAATGCTGGCCGAGGCTGCGGCGGGCCAGATCGGTGATACTGTACCGGCGGATGTGCGTGAGGCGGTAACGGCTCTGCTGGACGGGCGTCGGGCGAGCAGTGATGCACAAAGCGAGGCCTATCGCTTGTTATTGGTCGCGGCTTGTAACCACTGGTACAAGGCTATGCCCTTCCTGTTCGAGAAGATCGCGGACTACACCGAACTGCTGATGCCCGAGGATCTGCTGTCTCAGACCTCGATCCTTGCCCAGATGCGAACTGTGATGACCACAGATGCTTGTCAGGATGTCGAGATCATCGGCTGGCTTTATCAATTCTACATCTCTGAAAAGAAGGACGAGGTTTTTGCCGGGCTGAAGAAAAACCAGAAGATCACGGCCGAGAACATCCCCGCCGCGACGCAGCTCTTCACGCCGCACTGGATCGTCCGCTACCTGGTGGAGAACTCGCTGGGGCGACTCTGGCTGCTGAACCGGCCGCAAAGCCGTCTGGCCGCGCGGATGGACTACTACATCGCGCCCGAAGAGCCCGAGACGGACTTCCTGCGCATCGCCCGCCCCGAAGACATCCGCATCTGCGATCCCGCCGCAGGCTCAGGGCACATGCTGACCTATGCCTTTGACCTGCTCTACGCCATCTACGAGGAAGAGGGATATGACGCGACCGAGATTCCCGCGCTGATCCTGACGCACAACCTGACGGGGGTCGAGATCGACGACCGCGCGGGGGCCCTTGCCGCCTTTGCACTGGCGATGAAGGCGGCGGGCAAGCTGGGGCGGCGGCGGTTCCTGCGGATGGAGGCGAAGCCCGACATCTGCGTGTTGCAGAACGTGGCCTTTACCGAGGCGGAGATGCAGGACGTGGCCGCCGTGGTGGGCAAGGATCTGTTCACCGATGAGCTGCGCGAGACGCTGGGCCAGTTCGAGCAAGCCAAGAACTTCGGCTCGCTGATCGTGCCAAAACTGCGCGACCCGGCAGAGGCGCTGCGGGTGGTGGCGGCGCGGGACTTTGGTGGCGACCTGCTGCTTAAGGAAGTGCAGGCGCGCGTCGTCTCCGTGCTGCGCATGGCCGAGGCGCTGTCGCCGAAGTATCACGTGGTGGTGGCCAACCCGCCGTATGCTGGTGCGAAAGGGCTCAATGCTGGAATCTCCGCATTCCTCCAACAGAACTTCCCTGACGGAAAAACGGACCTTTTCGCAGCTTTCATACAGCGGGCTCAGACACTAATTGCACCGAAATGTTATGCTGCGCTCGTCACCATGGAAAGCTGGATGTTCATTACATCTTTTGAACAGCTCAGGACGGATTTAGTATCTTCGTCTTCATTGTTGTCGATGGTGCATATGCCCTACCTCGGCAAGCAGGGCAATCGCGTTTGGCATCATGCCTCTTACAGCCCATTGAGAACGCTGCATAAGAATGCCTCGTCCCATCCAGCTCGCTTGAGTTTAATGCTGAGAGAGCCTTTGGATGTGTCGCGTC
>NZ_JAIMIA010000106.1 GCF_019966495.1 Tateyamaria pelophila
TCTTCACCTACGTGGCGGTGGATGAAGCCGGAAAAAAACGACCGGTGCCGGACTCGGCGCGTGCGGCCGAATAACCGTAAGCGGTGTCTGGAAGGCACTGAGGTTTCAGCTTGACGGCTGGAAGTTCCAGGGAAGCAACTCATCGATGCGGTGTTGCGGATGTCCGACCGCGATGGCTTCGAGCGTAGCCTTGAGATAGGCGAACGGTTCGACGTTGTTGATCTTGGCGGTCTCGATCAGGGATGCGATGCGGCCCCATGCCTTGCCACCCTCGTCATGACCGGCGAACAACGCATTTTTTCTGTTTAGAGCAATCGGTCTGACCAAGTTCTCGACCTTGTTGGAGTCGATCTCGACACGGCCGTCCGTCAGGAATGTTTGAAGGCCGTCCCAGTGGCGGTGGATGTAGGCGAGCTTCTCCCCGAGGCGCGATTTGGCCGAGATGCGCAGACGTTGCGCTTGCAGCCAAGTGCCGAAGGCTTCGACCAGAGGGGCGGATCGGGCCCGTCGGGCCGAGAGGCGCTGGCCCGGGGCCGTGCCGCAGATATCTTTCTCGACGGCATAGATTTCGGCGATCCGGCGCAAGCCCTCGGCTGCGATTTCCGAGCCATCGCGGTCGAAGACTTCCTTGAGTTTGCGGCGGGCGTGCGCCCAGCAATGCGCGACAATGATCGGATCGCCGTTCTTGCGGTCCGGCCGCGTCAGCCGATTGTAGCCCTGATAGCCATCGAGTTGCAGTGTGCCGTTGAACCCGGCCAGGAATTTCTCGGCATTCTCCCCGCGGCGATCGGGAGCATAGAAATAGACGACCCCGGGGGGATCATCGCCGCTCCATGACCGATCATCGCGGGCAAGCGCCCATAGAAAGCCGGTTTTAGTGCGCCCTCGGCCCGGATCGAGGACCGGCGCCGTGGTTTCGTCCATGAACAGCTTCGTGGACGCCTTCAGGTGCTCGGCCAGCCGGTCCACGACGGGTCCAAGGTGGAAAGCCGCCACACCAACCCAATCCGCCAGTGTGGAACGGTGGATGTCGATGCCAGAGCGGGCCAGGATCTGGCTCTGACGATATAACGGAAGATGGTCCGCGTATTTGCTGACCAGCACATGTGCGATGGCGCCTTCGGTGGGCAGCCCGCCCTCGATCAGCCACGCGGGCGTCGGTGCTTGTGTGACCCCGTCGGTGCAGGTGCGGCAGGCGTATTTGGGGCGGACCGTCACGATCACACGGCACTGCGCGGGGACGATGTCGAGCCGCTCGTTGCGGTCCTCGCCGATCCTGTGCATCTGCCCGCAGCCGCATGGGCATATCAGGCTGTCAGGCTCGATCACACGCTCGAGGCGCGGCAACCCCTCCGGCAGGTTGCCGCGGTTGCGCCTGGTGATCCTTTTGCGCTTGGACGTGTCATCCCCTGGCGCCTGCACTTGCTTTTGTTCGCGGGCCGCGGCGACGGCAACCTCAAGATCCTCGAACGCCAGTTGGCGATCATCTTCACTGAGTTTCTCGGACTTCTTGCCGTGGATCGCATGGTTCAGCTCGGCCACCAAATGCTCAAGACGCTTGACGATGTCCTCCAGCTCGGCTGCCCGCACGGCGGTGGCCTGCAAGGCCTCGAAAGCCACGCGGTATTCCGGTGGCAGGACGGAAAGATCGAGGTCTTTGGCAGCAGCGCTCATGGCCAGAATTATACACCACAAGCACGGTCATGACCGCTGCAATTGATGCCCTGATTCACTCCGCCGCAGCCGGTGGCCGAGTGTCCAGCGCCTTGACCTTCCGCCAGTCCAGCCCGGAAAACAGCGCCTCGAATTGCGCGTGATTCAGCGCCATCATTCCGTCCTTGATCGCGGGCCAGGTGAAGGTCGTATCCTCGAGCCGCTTGTAAGCCATCACAAGGCCGGTCCCGTCCCAGTAGAGCAGCTTCAATCTATCCAAGCGCTTCGCGCGGAACAGGAACACCGTCCCCGTGAATGGATCTTTGCGGAGCACGCTTTGCACCATGGCTGTCAGTCCATCGTGACCTTTGCGGAAATCAACCGGCGTGGTCGCCACCAATATGCGCACCCGGTTCGATGGAAAGATCATGCGCCACCCCCAAGTGCGCGCACGATGTCCCCGATCCGCGCCGCAGGCGTTGCTCCGTCCAGCCGGACAGAAACCGCTCCGGCAATGATCTCGATTGCCGAGCCTGCCGATTCCGTATCTTCGGCCGGTGGCGGGCTTTCGACATCGAACAGCACCAACGGTGCGAAGTCCGCGTTATCCTCCGGTGCAGGCAAAACAAGTTCACCATCCTTGGCCAGCCGACGCCAACCCGACAGGTGGTTCGGGCGCAGGTCATACTTACGCGCAACGTCATTCACAGTTGCCCCAGGCACCAACGTTTCTGCCACGATCCGCGCCTTCACGCGATCCGGCCACCGTCGGCTCCCGGTCTGTGAGACCTCAACGCCCAAACGCGTGAGAAACTCGTTCGTAGTCTCCATGGCGAAACTCAACTCCTGTTATCCAACAGGGTCTGAATTTCAGATCACCCCGATCAAAAACAGGTGGGTGCCAGCCGCCGCTTACGAATAACCGGAGCAGCGATACACCTTTCGTCCGGTATCGAGACTCTGGCACCCGGTCAGGCTGCATTTCATTTTGCGATTATCTTCCTGACCTGGCCAACCGGGTCAGCGAGAAGGTCTTAGTGATGGTGCCGATGTCCTGATCCATTGTCTTCGTGGGTAGGCGATTCAAGCCCCGTCCCGGGCTCCAAGTCCGATAAGCACTTGCTATGGCAAGTCAGCGGACGACGGGAGAGGGCCCCGTTCCCGGGCCTGGCTCGCGAGCCAGCCTTGCAAGAGCCTGCCGGTCGGTTTTCCCGGTCGCCATGAGCGGCATCTCATCGATGAAGTAGATACGGCGCGGATGGGAATACAGGGGTCCGCGCGCCACGTAGTAGTCAATGAGTTCCTTCTCATCGAGGGTCGATCCGACGTTGCGCACGACGAAGGCCACCGGAACTTGGCCCTTCACCGCGTGGGGGACAGGAATGACACAGACGTCCCGCACGTCCGGATGAGTGGCGAGGATGTTCTCGACTTCGGCCGGGAAGACATTCTCGCCTCCCACGTTCATCTGGTCGTCGACGCGCCCCCTGTAGGTGAACCAGCCGTCGGGGTCGCACGCCACGATATCCCCGGTATACACCCAGCCGTCCCGGAAGCACTTCGCATCGGCGTCCGGTCGGTTGTAATAGCCGAGGGCGTTGCACTCGCTGCGCACGACAAGTTCCCCCTCCTCTCCCTGTGGCAAGATGTTCCCGTCGCGGTCGATGACCTTGCATTCGAAGCCCGGGAGAGCGGGACCGATCGTGCCCAGTTTGTTTTGGCCGCGTGGGTTGAGGGTGATGATGGGCCCACACTCCGTCAGCCCGTACCCTTCAATCACATCGACACCGGGCAAGGTCAGGACCAGTTCGTCAAGAAGCGCGCGTGTCATGGGAGCAGACCCCACTGCGATGAACTCGAGGCTCGAGGCATCCAAGTGCGGTCTTTGCCGCGCGGCAGCCAGAATCAGCTTGTAAGTGGCTGGTACACCGCTGGTGTAGGTGCAGCCCTGCGTCTCGATCGCATCGATCACGCGATCCGCGTCGAACTCCTTGAGAATGACCACCGAGCCGCCCTGGCTCAGGCACGGGAGGAGTCCCGAAGCCATGGCGTTCATGTGGAAGAGCGGCGTCGACAGCAAGACCCGTGAGTTCTTGTCGATCCGGTTGGACTCCACCTGGAGCCGAACGTTAAGCAATAACCCACCGTGCGCGAGAAGAACCCCCTTGGGTCGTCCGGTCGAGCCCGAGGTGTACGCCTGGATGCAGACGTCGCTGCCGGTCGTCCCATGATCGCAGCGTTCGGACGAGGATGAGGCCAGCCAGTCCTCATAGTTTCGAAGCGGACCCTGGTCGGCATCGACGACGATACCGACCTCGGCACCCCCGTCGGCCAGGCAGGCCAGGACGGATTCGTCCGTCCCGGCGCTGCCGAAGACGATGCGACTCCCACAGTCCCGAGCCAGATCCATGTGCTGCGGCGGCTGAAGCTTGAAGTTGACCGGGACCGCTACGGCGCCGACCCTGACGATACCGAGCAGGAGTTCGGGGAAGCGGATGTCGTTTTCGAAGATGACGAGGACGCGCTCGGACCGCTCGACTCCGAGCGAGATCAGCCCATTGGCGACCCGATTGATGCGCTGCTCAAGCTCTGCATACGTCATCGACCGCTCGCCCTGGATGAGGGCGACTCGCTGCGCGTCCAGGGATAGGCCGGTGTCGCAGAGCCGCCCGAGGCTGGGCGCGTCATCATCGAACATGTTCGTCATCTCTATTTCACTCGCCCAAAACCACGCCGCGGCCTTCTGCCCCGAGATGAGGCTAGGCAATAAGTGATAATGACGTCAACCGGTAGTGACGCAAAGTTTCGCATTTCAGTTGCGTCGCCCGGCGTGTCGAACCAGACCCGACACTTTCCCGAGACTCAGTCAGGATTTAAGAGTTGATCAGTTTCGAAGGCGCGCAGTGCCCGAAATCGGTGCTCCTATATGCCGTGTATTCCTACGTACGCTTTCCCGTTTCGTATCTCGATCTTGAAGAGATCATGGCCACATGATCCGGAAAGGTCAGTTTGACCATTCAGAGCAGTTTAGCTTTGCGCAGTTCGCAGCCCTTGCTGGATAGGTGTGGCCGCTAGAAAAGCTATCTTCGCCGCGGCGGAATCTTTGCGATCCTGTTGCCCGAGGGACGCCTGTTCGAATGGAACGTTTTATTGAAGATGCCACGGGCCATTGCTATAGAGTTCTCAATTGGTGGCGTTGCCCGCTGGTGGAAGAAAAGTGGAAGAAAAAAGGGGTGACTTCATGGGCTGGTCTGAAATTTTCGTACTTCTACTCGTCACGTGCGGGCCAACGCGCGCAGCGCTTGTCTATATGAGCCTGACGAAATCAGCGGACGCCTCTCTCAAGCGCGCGATCGCGTTCCGTACGGTGACCGTATCGACCGTGATCTGCATCGTCTTCGCCCTGATCGGCGCGGCGATCCTGGCGGGGCTGAAGGTCAGCACAGAGGCGCTGCTGATCGCGGGCGGCATCATCCTGCTTCTGTTCGCGCTCAACATGATCCTCGGCGAGGACAAGGATCAGGGTGCGGACGGCCCGCCGCCGGCGCCGTCGCTTGATGTGGCGACGTTCCCGCTCGCCGTACCGCTCATGGCGTCGCCGCAAGGGCTTGTCGCGATCGTTGCGATCGATGCAACACTGCAGGCAGGAACGGGTGACGGCGCGATCTTCCTCGTGCTCATCCTTGCCGTGATGGCGATCAATCTCGGGTTTCTGCTCGCGGCGGACAAGATTTTCGCCAAGATCCCGCCAGAGATCCTGAAGATTGTTCTGCGCATCGTGGGGCTGCTGCTCTGCTCGCTTGCCGTTCAATTGATGATCTTTGGGTTCGACGGTCTCGGGCTCATTCCGGATCCTGAAGTCGAACTCAACGGTTAGAAACTGCCACACCACTGGCTCTGAGTTGGAGAAATGAAGTGGCCGTCTATGAATTCATCAAGATGAAGAGGCTTATGCCCAGTCAAGAGAGAATGGGGCAGCAAAGGAGTATAGCCATGCCGAGAACTAAATCGCGAGGGGTCGCCCTGTTTTCACCAAGGATGACAGTCGCTCCACTGGCTGTGCTTTCATTCTTTATGTGTTGGCAACCTGCCTTCGCTGAGACCGCAGAGCAGGGTGCCTCCCGCACCGGGGCGCCGATGCGAATTGCTTTTGACCATGACCCTTTTAGCGGCCCCCGAGCGGTGACCACGATCCTGCGCGATAATCGCGAGGAGAAGGCGGATCTACTCAATCTCAATGTTCTCGAAGGGTGGGAAGGATGGAAGGCCGGTATCGCCGAGAGCACAGGGCTCAGCTTCGGCGGCGATTACCTCGCCGTGGGTTTCGCCGCGACCGACAGCCTCGGCGACGACACCTCGGCCTCTGGGGTCTTGCGCTTCTTTGGTTCCTGGGAGTTGCTGAACCGCGGCGCGGCGAACACCGGCAGCCTTGAGTTCAAGATCGAAAACCGGCACTCCTACACCGACATCCCGCCGTCTGCCTTCGGCGTCGAAGTCGGGTTCGTCGGTACGCCAGAACCCGTCTTCAACGACGACGGCTTTCGCGCGACCACCCTCTACTGGAAGCAGGACTTCGCCGACGACCGCGCTGTCTTGCGTGTCGGCTTTCTTGATATGAAGGAATATTTCGATGGTTACCCGTTGGCCAGTCCTTGGACCGGCTTTGGAAATCTCGCCTTTACGATCGGCTCAAACACGATGGTCACGTTGCCGGACGCCGCGCTTGGCGCGATGGTCGGCGGCTATCTGACCGACAACATCTATGCGGCTGCCAGCATCATGGACGCCGGTTTCCAGCCCACATCCATGTTCAAGGGCTTCAATACTTTCTTCGGTGACTTCAACACCTTCAAGACCGCGGAGATCGGGATCACCGGAGGTGGCAAGCGATTTTTGTTCGACAATGCGCATATCGCGGTCTGGCAGCAGGATGAAAGTGACGTTAGCGGCGTGCAGAAAGGATGGGGCGTTAATGGGAATATCTCCCATGTTGTGAACGAGCAATGGTTGCTGTTCTTGCGTGCCGCTTGGGCCCATGAAGGCGGGGGCCTTTACGATAGGTCGGTGAGCGGCGGTTTTGGATACCAGAACAAGCCGGGCGGCAACCAGCTCGGCTTCGGCCTCAACTGGGGCCGACCCAATTCGGATACGTTCGGGGTCGACCTCAACGAGCAGTGGATAAGCGAGACCTACTACAGGGTCCAGCTTACCGAGAATCTTCAGATCACGCCCAGCCTGCAAATCGTTGTGAATCCGGCTTTGAACCCCAACAGGGATGCTGTCGCCTTGTTCGGATTGCGAGCCCGAGTGACATTCTGATCCCAGGGTCTGTGTTGGCCCTCTTCAAGGCATCAGTGGCGAGCCCAAGAATCCTTGTTTAAATACCCTTCAAGCTACTATGCATTGCATCGACCAGGGGCATTGCCAGCTTATTTGCACCTGAATGCGGCCTGATTGATGCCGGTCAGGCAGCCATTTCGAGCGTGGCGGTATAATGTGGCGGTGAGACGATAGCGGCGGGGACGGAAGATTGTGTTGATCTGGTCATGAGCCGCCAGAAATCCTTGCGCCTGTCTGGGTGACTTGAACCGGCCCATGAGCTTCTCTCGCTTTCGGGTCGGCCGATGCGATCCTTCGATCCGGTTATTCAAGCCCTTGTGTGCCCTATGATTAGCATTCGCGGCAGGACTGCGGATCGGCTTGATGTAACTCCGCGGTTTGTCGGTGATCACGACCCGTGGCGCACCAAACCGGTCGATCAGCCGCTTCAGGAACCGTCTGGCGACCTTTGCATTGCGTTGCTTTTGTACAAGAATGTCGAGCACGTCCCCGTTCTCGTCGACTGCCCGCCAGAGCCAGAATTTCACGCCATTGATCGGAACAACGACTTCATCCAAGTGCCATTTGTCACTGGAGCCCGGCCTGTCGCGCTTGATGCAATCGGCGAAATGGCGGCCAAACCGGTTCACCCAGTTCCGAACGGTTTCCCGGCTGACCGTTACGCCACAGGCTATCGTTGCCAAGATCGCCGACAACTTGATGATGCCTTAGGATCATCTTAGGCCTTGAAGGCACGAGAAATATCACCATATGATGCCCGAAATGATGTGAGGATACCATGAGGACGACAGTTAACTTAGATGATGCTCTCTTTGACAAAGCGTCGGTGCTCACTGGCGTATCCGAGAGAGGTGTGCTTTTAAAGGAAGCATTGAAAGCGCTGATTGAACGCGAAAGCTCGAAGAGACTGGCTTTGCTCGGTGGCTCAGAACCCGATTTGGAGGCTGCGCCCAGAAGACGTTCTGAATGATCTTGGTCGACACTTCTGTCTGGATTGATCACCTGAGAAATGGAAGCGTAGATCTGACACGTCTTCTCAATAGAGGTCACGTTGTCTGTCACCCGCTCGTGGTTGCGGAAATTGCCTTGGGGTCCTTGAGGGCAAGGGCACAAATCCTCGGCTTGTTAGACGACCTGCCAAAAGTGCCTATCGCATCCACCGCAGAGGTTCGTACGTTGATCAACTCCCGCAAGCTTTTTGCTCGAGGCGTTGGCTACGTGGACGTCAGTCTCATCGCTTCCTGCCTTCTCCTTCCGGGAAGTACGCTCTGGACTAGCGACAAAAGACTGGGTGTCTTGGCTGATGAACTAAATATTCGTTTTGTTTCTGCTCAGAACTGACCGGACATAGACGACATCCTAAGGGTCGCATTAGAGAAATTTAACATATGCGGGCTTATAAGACTCAGGCACTGAACCCGGCGCGCGCTACCCCCAACTGAGGCTCCTATATTGAGACTGGATTTGCAAAACGTAGGAGGCTTTAGTCCTGTCAGATTGGGAGCACCTGCCGTGCGACATTCTGGATATGTCGTTCGAACCGATCGTAGGTACGCTGCCGTAACAGCTTTTCCCCTCGCACGAATGCGAAGCAAACGCAGAGCCGTGGGGAAAATTTCGATTTGGTTCTCGCCAGTCACTCGTCGCCATCCCAATTTTTGCTGTCGTTCAGGAATCGCTCGTATCGCTGTACCGTGAACTGCATTTCTTCCCAGATGCGCGCCCTCTCGGCATCGAGACAGGCGGTGTATTGTGAAGCATCGCGAAAATACTGCGTGAACTCATCCTTGAACTCTTCGCGGAAGTCCTTTGCCAGTTCAGTGGTCGTCAACTCGGGCGCAATCGGGGGATCGCACCATTCAGCATATGCGGAACCTGGGCAAAGGATGGTCAGGGCGGCGATGATGACCGGAAAATATTTCATGGTCTGATTATCCCTTCTTTGACGGCCTGTCCGTGGACGGCGAGTTTGGCTGCGAAGTGGTTTGCGCCGTAGGTCCTTTGGATTTCAGCGACACGGTGATCATAGGCATCTTTCCCGATAGCTTTCTGAAGGTCGCCTTCGTGAAATGCCTTGTTGGCAAAGGGCGCGGGCCTTGCCATGAGGATCACCGGATCGGTACACGGTGGAGTTGGCGCAGACTGTTTTGGCGGCGCTTTCGGTGCTGGCTCAAACTTGGGTTTGGCCTTTCGAACAAATGCAATCAGCCACGACAGGGGCGCGTGAGCGTGGCTGTTTCGACGGTTGAGTATGTGAAACCCCGCCCAGAGGAACTGCGTGTCCATCTTCTCGGCCTCTGTGCCTTTTTTCGCAGTGTCGATCACGGCGGCGAACGGAGTCTGATAGACAGACCCTGCCCCTTCTGAAATCTGAATGGTCGAAGGCGTATCATTATTACTTTTTGTTCCAGTATATAGTGAAGGCGGCACTGCCGTGCCGGTTACGCGTTGTTTGGCCGCGTTCCGGGCCGGTCTTGCAGGGGCGGGATCGACAGCGGCGGGCGTGTCTGCGGTAACGTCACAGGTCTTGGAAAAGGTGAAAAGGTGCCGGTTGTGGTGACGGCGCTGGATGGTCAGCCCGAACAGGATTGCCAGCTCGTCCAGGGCGGCGCGTATGGCGCGTTCGCTCAAAGCGGTCACGATCCGCAATTCCTTCATTGTAAACGCTGCAGAGCCCTTGGGGGCGCCTCTGAAGACGCCGTCATAGCTGATGTGGCCCGCTAAGGCATTGGCCGTCCTAAGCGCGGCCCCTGTCATGGGGGTCCGGGCAAAAAGGCGCATGAAATCCCCGCTATGGGGAATACTCGATCTGGTCACTGTTCTGTCCTCACTCGTGTGAAGCGAGGCGGTGAGCGAGCAATTCTTCCGTGTTCGCACAGGTGCGTTTTTGCTTGCTCGTCGAGTTGGGAGGGTTTAGAAAAAGACCTATAGTTTTAGTTTGGTCGATCCGGGACGCCAATCCCTCGGCTCTAAAGCCCCCCGCAGGTTACCGCCTCGCGGGGGTTTTCGTTTTCGATGCTTGGTTACGGCTCCGATCTCTTGATTCTGACTGTCCGTTAGCAACAGGCAAACATTGTGTTGATGCCTGCCGCAATTATTGCGTGCGGCTGAACGTTGCGCAGGAGGCTTAGTAGTTGACCCACTCAAAGTCGTGATTGCCTTCGTAGTCCGTCCATTCTACGCCCACGCCGCGCCTGCCGGAATTGCGAGTGCAAGCGCGCGACGGAATGACGAAAGCCGGTGCGCTGCCGGGACCGGTGAGCCGCCAAGCGAAGTCTCCCTGAGTCCCGTATGATCCAAGGTTCATGACGGCAAATTCGTGGCACCCGCCATCGCTGCCTTGTGGCCGGTGACGGTAGGTGCGGACGTCCCAGACCCTGATCGAACGAACAAAGTCAAAGATGGGATCGGATATATCCACATCGGCTCGACCGTTCGCGTCTGACACGTCTCCTGCAACAAGCTCCAAGATCGCCGCTGCGCTCGGTTCAAAATAGGCACTTTTGAACACTGCTGGCATGATCGCCGGTTCTGCCGTCGAAAGGAACTGCATTGGCGGGGCAGGGAAAGCAGCGTCATAGAAGCGCTGCACCGGGTTGCCTGGCTCGGTACGATACGAGGCTCCCATTGGGCACCGCCAGATTTGCAAGGGCGGCTCGATGGGCCAGGGCGTGATGCGGCGAATAAATTCGGCGCGAGCGGCGGTACATTCCGCAGAAGAAGGCCACCCACCAGCCAAGCATAGAAAAATGGCGCAATCTATCGGGTAGGCGTCTGCTTTTTCGGAACCTGCGAATAGCAACCCGGTGGCCGCGGCAAAGAGGGTTCCTTTGAGTGGCCACTTTAGCAATTTAGGCATTCCCACTCCTTTCAATACAAGTGCTTTGTATCGTTGTAAGTGTTCTGTATGTTTAAAGTCCACCCCAGTCAACGTTACAGTGTGCGCTAACTGGGGCAGAATGCTAAGTCCCCGACAAGTGGCGGCTGCGCCCCACCACATGCATTCACCGCAAGATGCTGGGGCATCTTTCATGATTTCAGGGGAGACCAGAGCACTACTCGTAAACGACGTTCGCGCGCCGTCCGTTCTTCCATGTTTTTACCCGTTCGCCTGTATTCCATTCATACACCCATCCAACGACTTCACGTGAATTTTGGTCTACGATGCGCTGTACAGCCCGCGCATATAATTTCTTTTTGGCAACGGATACGATGATGACATGGCCTGAGCCGATAGCTGGTAGGTTTCGCAGAGTTCGGATGGCAGAGTTCAGCATTGGGTCCCCTTTGGAAGAATGATTTGGCGTGTTTTAGCTGGAATTGGCTGCGCGCTCTGGTTGTACTTTTATCGGGGAAAGAAACACGACACAGTACGACATGAAGCGACGAGAAAGCGTGTAGAGTCGTGATTAAGAACGAT
Source organism: Tateyamaria pelophila (assembly GCF_019966495.1). GTDB lineage: Bacteria > Pseudomonadota > Alphaproteobacteria > Rhodobacterales > Rhodobacteraceae > Tateyamaria > Tateyamaria pelophila. The sequence continues at coordinate 11,414 of NZ_JAIMIA010000106.1, forward strand.
AAATATTTTATCTATCCGCCGAATGATGATTTCGATTTCAAGAAACTGATCCGGCAGATGGCGAGAGAGGGAGCGGGGCGACCTGTGGATAAGGATGGCGTTCCCGTAGGTTCCTGGACGCCGGAGCTTCTTGCAGACGCTATTTCACACGTTGAAAGCACCGGATCAGGAGTGGAATTGCGAACGGTGCAGCGTTGGTTCCAAGACAACGATCAAGGGATTAAGACTGACAATATCCGACTGTTGGCGCAGGTTTTTGGGTGCGGCGATCCAGAAGCCACCCGCCTGTGGCGGGCGAAACTTGCAGCGGCGCAATCTCGACTTGTTGCTAAAAGGCGGGAGAAACGGAACAAGGAAAACCCGGAATCGTCGAGGGCGCTTGATACGGTGGGAGCAGACTGCACCAATGCCAAAACGAGCAACCCGATCATGGCGGCGCAGAGAAATGACGTTGCAGATAGGGAGCGTGGCCTAAATTTAGCGGCAAGAACAGAAGCTTTGTTTACCGGGCAACATCCATTGACCTTATCATCTGTGGTTTGGGTAGGCCTTACCGCGCTCGCCATCATGACGTTTATTTTCGGTGTTCAAAGTGTGACCTATCGTGCTGTGGAAGGTCTAGATAAGCAGGTTGGATTCTTGTGGGCTCCGAGTTGGACAATCCTACCGCTTGCCATTCTGCCACTTTTCCTCGTTACAGTGGCAAGGTTGCTATCTTCATGGAAGGCAAAATGGCGATCTGAGTTAATAGCCGCAAGCACCACAGTAGGTGACGACACCGATGGTTGGGAATCTAAAGTCGCCTCTTTTTCATGGCTGTTTTGGTCGATTACGATCCTCAGTTTCGGACTGCTATTTTTGCTCCAATGGTCCGGTGTGCATCTGCGCGTACTGCTACAAGGTGACGCCTCCGGCTACATGATGGACTGGAGTATTGTGGCGATTGTGCGTCCTGACGTTATCTCGATTCCCGCAGCAATCGCTGTGTCAATGTTCGCATACATATATTTTGGGATGCTCATGTGGTTTTTGTTTGCCGGTCTCATTTTTCTCTTTGCGATCGCAAATGATTTCTACGAGATATGCGGAGCGACGGAACTTCACTCAGATGAGGTTCATCAAAGCAAGGTTCGCGAAGTAGGCGCAAGGATTATAGAGGGCGTTTTTCGCTGCACTGTCCTGGCCATTTTGTTTGTCACTTGCATAAAACTGCAATCCACTTACTTGCTATCTAATGGAGAAACCATTGTAGATTGGCTGGTCAACGATGCGCAAGCTGCTCTGGTTGGTCGCGAACCTGAACGATTTTCGCTCGAACAGAGGGGCATACCTCAGTTTACAAGCCTACTTCTGTTGTTCGTGAATTGTCTCATCTTTGCCGCCTGTTTTCTTCAAATCAACGCGGTGCTGAAGCGTTCCCCGATGTCCGCAGTTACCTATGGTATAAAGACGGAACAGTGGAAGATGATCGCAGTTGTTCTGCTGCTTTCTGTTAATCTAGTGCTGATTGGGATGTTCACTGGATTCTCGCTTCTTTTGGCAGCTAGTTTGCTGGTCGCATTTTATAGTCTGTATAGTCCAAAACTTGATCAACCGTAGGAATTGAATGGAAAAAGCAACGTTTTACCCCGAAGTTGCAGACGGCCCAACCAATGGCTCGGCTTATTGGATACACGCTGACGATGGGGTGCGGCTGCGTGTGGCCGCGTGGCAACCAGAGGCAGCGCGCAAAGGCACCGTTCTTATCTTTCCTGGACGTACCGAGTATATAGAGAAGTTTGGACGCACAGCGACAAAATTTAGCAGACGCGGCTACGTGAGCTTCGTGATTGATTGGCGCGGGCAAGGTCTAGCGGACAGGATTGCCGACAACCCGATAACCAGCCATGTGGCCCGATTTTCGGACTATCAGAAAGATGTTGCCGCAATGGTCAATGCTGCGCACGCGCTAGATTTGCCGAAACCATGGTACTTGCTTGGACACTCCTTAGGTGCCTGCATTGGCCTGCGCGCTGCTTTGGAAGGTTTGCCAGTAAATGCTTGTGCGTTTACCGGACCACTGTGGGATATTCATCTTTCGCCAATTGAGCGCATCGCAGCTTGGCCGCTGACATGGACGGCTCAAGCCGTTGGCAAAGGCCAGATCTTCGCACCCGGAAATAAGCGCCAAGAAGAGCAGTGCTATGTTCTCAGCGTCGGTTTTGATGAAAACAGGCTGACGAACGATCCCGAAATGTTTCAGTACATGGTCTATCAGGCCGAAATGCTCTCAGATCAGCAAACTGGCGCACCTAGCATGGGGTGGGTTTTCGAAGCCCTGAAAGAGTGTCGAGTCCTATCCAAGATGCGCTCACCTGATGTTCCTTGCATCTCCTTTTGTGGCGATCGTGATGTGGTTGTTGACATTAAAGCCGTGGAAGATCGCATGGAACGCTGGCCCAACGGAACACTTGAGCTAATCCCAAACGCCAAACATGATATTTTGTCGGAAATCCCCGAAGTTCGCGAGGATGTGCTAACGAAAATAGGCGATTTTTTCAGCATAAGGCAACAAAACCACTAATCTGGACTCACGCGACAAACCTGTAAACCTTCGCTATTCAGCGTGGCCGAGCCTCACAAAAACCACAATCAAAGAGGCGGTGTCGGGGGATGGCGATCTCGGCTATGTACGGGAACCCCCCTATTTCATTGAAAAAACGGTCGGTATCTGGTTGGTATGAGTCTGAGTCGCAGACCACATGCAAAACAAATAAAGTGGCTTGCATACAAATCAACTATATCGTATCGATCTAAGTGAACTGTATCACTTAGGTTTCTGCGGTCCAATGCCGGAACGAAACCATGACGCAAGATGTACTAGCACAGGGGCCAAACGTGGTCAGCGAAGATGGTTTTAAGCAGCTACTCGACGAAGGATACTTTGCGGAAGTTGTGTGTATGCAGAGCGCAACGAAGCAATATAATACGTTTTCAGGCAATTGGATTATCCGTGCGGTGTCGCCGGACGGACAGATCGAAAAGGTTCTGGTTACGTCTAGAAGAGAATTCAAGGTTCGTGAGTTCAAGACGACCAACGGATTGTTGGGCTTCTTCGACCAGTTTGACATTGGCGTCCAACGTATCCCTTGGTATGAGGGCGTCCGCGCTCGTATCCAGTTGCCGGACTTTGAGAACAAAGACCAGGCAGACGAGTCAAGCCCGAACTGAGCCAATAACGGCGGCGATCTGTAACCTCTCCTTTGTATTCGTTAGCACGGCGGGAACGGCCCAAACATTCACGGTTGACCGAAACGGTGAGCTTGTAGAGCAAGATCCTCTGGTCAGCGGCAACCAGACCACCGTATTTATTGATGACGCTGAATGCCCGATTGAAGACAGGCGCGAGCCAGAAGACGAGGAAGAAATCGTTTTTGCATCGTTGCAACGCCAGCTTGCCCAATATTCAGCGCACCACACGCAAGTCATTCAAAATATCGAGATATTTGCCCGCCGTTATCAACGTGATCCGGCGCGACGTCGCGTTGAACTGATACCACGTCAGTGGGCGCCATCCCGGCCGCGATCAACGTAAGCGCGGGCTGATCACCCATCGGTTAGCGGCTTGACTGTGTTTGCATGGTGGGAGCGGTCAGTCTATCAGCTTT
>NZ_JAIMIA010000107.1 GCF_019966495.1 Tateyamaria pelophila
TCCCGCCCGTTGTTTGAACGAAACTGAATCACAAAACTATGCAATCAAACAAGAATTAATGGGTGTGCTGCCTAAATGGCCGTCATCGCGAAACATGCGGACATGCACTGTCCCCGGGATTGTGCCTTCGGAGATATGCAACGGGACGAGGATTCAATGCTTGACCGAAATACGACCGTCAACCGGAAAAAACGTGACCCGGACCGCCCGCGCGGGATTGGCTTCTTGATGGTCGTGCTTGCCTGTCTGGCCAGCACTTCCGCACTGGCGGAAACACTCCGCGGCACTGCCCTGATCCGCGAAAGGATCGCGCTGCCCGCAGGCGTCACTTTCGAGGCGGTGGTCGAGGACGTCTCGCGCGCCGATGCGTCAGCCAACATCGTTGCGCGCACGGCGATCGACGCACCCGGCCAATCCCCCATCGGCTTCGCGATCGAATATGATCCGGCGACGCTGGACCCCGGAGCGATCTATGCCTTGCGGGCCACCATCCGCCGCAACGGAGAACTCCTGTTCACGACGGATACGGTCACGCACGTCCTAGGAGACGGTGACCCGGCAAGCGTGGACGTGGTGCTCAAGATGGTTTCCGGAAACGCAACTGCCGATGTTGGACCGAACATCGGCGCTCACGGTCTGCGCTTGCCCGCCAGCTTTCGCGGCACGCTGCCCTGCGCCGATTGCGAAGGGATTCGCCACCATCTCGATCTTTGGCCCGGGCAATATTATCATCTGCGCCGCGAATGGTTGGGCGGTGCGGAGGGCGCACTGACCCGCGATGAAATCGGGCGGTGGTATGCCGATCCGGTGCGCGATGCCATCGTTCTGTACGGGGCCGCCGAAATGCCGCTGTTCTGGCAGATCAGAGGCCCCGACCGTCTCAGACAGATGGATATGGCCGGTAACCCCATCCTGTCGGACTTGCCCTACGACCTGACAAGCGATGGCACGCTTGATCCTACGGAATTGAACGGCATGGCCCTGCTGGGCATGATGACCTACTTTGCCGACGCCGCGATTTTCGAGGAATGCCTGTCCGGCGTGCGGTACCCAATCGTGCAGGACGGCGACTACCTTGCGCTGGAGCGCGCTTATCTCGATGCGCAATCGGCACCCGGCGCGCCGCTCCTGGTTCATGTCACGGGGGGGCTGGCGTCTCGCCCGGCAATGGAAGGCCCCGACCGGACCAGCCTTGTCGTGGAGCGTTTCAACCGGGTCATTCCAGGAGAAAGTTGCGAGCAAAGGCAGTCGCAGGCATCGCTGAGCAATACCTATTGGCGGATCGACAGCCTGATGGGCGCCCCGGTACAAACCTTGCCCGATAGTCGCGCGCCGCATGTTGTCCTCTTGGACACACCGGACATGCGGTTCCGTGCGACCGTTGGTTGCAACCAACTCATTGGTGGATACGACCGTGCAGGCGACGCCCTGACTTTCGGGCCGGGTGCGAGCACGATGATGGCCTGTCCGCCCCCGCTCGATGCCAGCGAAGACAGTCTGCGCGCTGTATTGGAGGCAACCCGATCTCTGCGGCAAACCGGAACAACTCTCCAGTTTCTCGACGAGGGTGGCGCGCCGGTCGCCGAACTCACCGCGGTCTATCAGCGCTAATGAACACTGGGCGGGGGATAACGGCGTTTGATCCTGCACGTCGCATGTGCCTTCTCGCCTTATGTTTTTTGCTCGGATCTAATCGCATCCCTCGGTGCGACGGTGGTGGCAGGCTGAACCTTGAACAAGACGAGCCCCATGGTGGTCGGCAGCGATCCAATGTCCGACAGACATGTGTATGGCGTAGCCGACGGGCGCGTGCCGCGCGGGCAATGATTCGAAGACAGTCAGTCCGGGGACATTCAAATCGTGCGGGGACGACCCAAAACGAAGCACACCCCGCCCCCCCGACTGCGCACGGTGTTCATCTCTGGGCGGCGTGCTGCGTCGCGGAGGGTCCTGAGCTTTTGCAAGGAACTGGGCCTTCCGGAAGGGACCACGCTCCTCCTTGTGAGCATCGCTCCGATCCTTCTGGTTTTCGGGGCTTTCATGCCCCGCTGGCACTTGATTGGTCGGGGCATAGGGAAAGGCCGAGCAGGTAAGTGGTCTCAACCGCATCCTGATTTATCTGGCATTCGGAGACCCGTGGGGGCTGCTCTTGGTAGGCCCCATTTTGATCCTGCTCCATCAACTGTCCGTTCCGCTCACAGGGGTGCGGGCGAGCTTCGATATCCGCCGCATCACGTTTGCGCTGGCGGCGCAACCAACCTCGCAGAACCTGCTCTCCGGCTTCACGATCTACGCCGATCTCCTCGTCCGTGGTGCATGACGCTGCCCAAGACGAAGGTCTGGAGGCCAAGCGCGTCGCGCACGTGAAGGCTACCGTAGAAAAATTGTGCGCTTCCGGAGACCTGCCTTTTCCAGTTTTTAAATGGCAATCGAAAGCAGAAATAAGCGGAAGCCTTCAGTATCCGCCCGAAGGGTCGCTGATGCGGCGGACAGAAAGCCAAGACTGAGACGAGATGAAAAACAGGACTGTCCAACCGCACCAATCGCACTAACCGAAGAGAAAGCTGGTCACGCCCTGAGGTAGACTGCCAATCGTGAGACACCACCCGTGCACCTGCCCGTTTCGCTGTGTCGCAATCAGACCAGCCTTTGAGGTTGATCTTTGTCCCGTAATTCCTGCACGCTTGCCGGAAACCGCAAGGGAGATTCAGTATGACCGTCACAGACCTTCGCCCAAACATGGACCACTGGCAGGAACGGGTCGATCTTGCCGCCGCCTTTCGCTGGACGGTCCGTCTGAACATGCACGAGGCGGTGGCCAATCACTTTTCGCTGGCCATCAACGACGACGGCACGAAATTCCTGATGAACCCCAACCAGATGCATTTTTCGCGGATCAAGGCATCGGACCTGATCGTGGTGGATGCCAATGACCCGGCCAGCATGGAAGGACCGGATGCGCCGGACCCGACGGCCTGGGGCCTGCATGGCGGGATGCACAAATTCTGCGCCCATGCGCGCTGTGCCATGCATGTGCATTCGCCTTACGCCACGGCCCTTGCCGCCCTTGCCGACAGCACCCTGCCGCCCGTCGATCAGAACGGATGCATGTTTTACAACCGCGTCGTGGTCGATGGGGATTACGGTGGCCTCGCCTTCGAGGAAGAGGGCGAGCGATGCGCCAGGATGTTCGATGACCCCGGCAAGAAGGTCATGGTGATGGGCAATCACGGCATCATGGTGCTGGGCGATACGGTGGCCGACACGTTCAACCGGATGTTCTATTTCGAGCGGGCCTGTCAGACCTACCTGCTGGCATTGCAAACCGGCAAGCCGTTGCGTCTGATCCCCGATGACGTGGCCGAAAAGACCGCGCAAGAAATCGAGAATTACCCCGAACAGGACGAACGCCATCTGGCCGAGCTCAAGGCGATCCTTGACGAAGAAGGGTCGAACTATGCCAGTTGATGTGGATATGGCCCGCCCGTCAGTGTGACGCAAAGGCCGATCCGTCCGCGGCTAGCGCGGTCGGAGGGGGGGGCGTCAGCAAGCCATGTCCGCCGTAAGGACCCGCTTGGATCGGGGGTCGTCAAATCCACGGGCTGCTTTCACAACGTCCGCTTTTGGCGGTGAAACGCCTGGCAGCAAGGTGCGGGCTTCCGGTCCGGTGCGCGTGCTCAGGCTTTGCGGAAGGCCAGCAGGAGGGCCACGTCCTTGGCATGCGGGCCTGTTGCGTCCGGGCCATAGATCGCGACTTCGGTGGCTGAGACATCCGTGATCGTGGCTGCAAGCTCTGCCATTTTGGCTTCGAACCCGGCGGCGCGATAGTGTTTGGCGTTGACCGACAGGACGATCCAACCGCGTGGTCTGACGGCATGCACCACCGTGTCGATGCCATCCGGCCCGACATGGCCAGTGGTGAAGGTGCCCGCACTGACGGCGCCCTGATAGCTGTCCTGCGTCCCCTCCAGACCGGCCAGAATGTCGCCGGGAAAGATGTTGCGATAGGTGTCCTTCTTGCCCGCGACCTCCAGCATCTCAGCCGAGATATCGGTGCCATCTACAGGTTCAATGCCGCGGGCCCGCAACGCTTCTCCGCACAGGCCCGTGCCCGCTCCCACATCCAGCACAGGTCCAAAGCCGCCCATCAGCGCAAAGTGCCGCGCCACCTGTTCATGCAGGATATAGCCGCTCTGTTCGGCAAAATCTGTATCATAGGTGGTGGCCCAAACTGCATAGAGCTTGCGCGAGTCTTCGGGTGTTTGCAGCGCATAGGCGCTTTCGAGGTCAGGTTTGTCTGGCATCAGGACATTAAGCGCCCGGACACAGATTTTGGCAAGAGGCTTGCCCTGCCCCGGCAATCGGGCCACCTATTGGGTATGACAAAAACGCTTCTTTCATTTGGCCACGGCTATTCAGCGCAGGCGCTCGCCAAACGGCTTGTGCCGCAGGGCTGGCGCATCATCGGCACAACACGCAGCGCAGAGAAGGCCCAAAAACTGGCGAAGCAGGGACTCGCGCCGCTGATCTTTCCGGGGGATGACGTAACCGAAGCCTTGACGCAGGCAAGTCATCTTTTGATCTCGGCCGGGCCCACAGCGGAGGGGGATCCGGTTTTGAACGAGGTCGGTGATCTGATCCGCAAACACGCGTCACGGTACGAATGGGTCGGCTATCTGTCGACCACGGGCGTTTACGGGGATCATCAAGGCGGCTGGGTAGACGAAGACACGCCGCTCGTACCATCGACCCGCCGCGGGCAGTGGCGCAAGGAGGCCGAGGCCGCCTGGGCCGCGATCCCTGATCTGCCTTTGCATATCTTTCGGCTGGCGGGCATTTACGGCCCCGGTCGCGGCCCCTTTGCCAAGGTGCGCGCAGGTACGGCACGCCGGATCATCAAGGAGGGTCAGGTGTTTTCGCGTACCCATGTGGAGGATATCGCGCAGGTTGTCGCGGCCTCGGTTGCGCGCCCGTCACCCGGCACCGCCTACAATGTCTGTGACGATGATCCGGCCCCGCCGCAGGATGTGATTGCCCATGCCGCGGAATTACTTGGCCTTCCTGTCCCGCCCGCGATCCCGTTCGAGACGGCAGAGATGACGCCCATGGCCCGCAGTTTTTATGCCGAAAGCAAACGCGTGCGGAATGATCGAATCAAGACGGAGCTGGGCGTGAAGCTGCAGTATCCCAGCTATCGCGAAGGCCTTGCGGCGCTCTTGGCAAAAGACAGTGAGTGATTGTCAGGCCCGGCTATAGTCCGGCACTACGCGATACAAAACAGCACCGACAAGTCCGAACACAATAAGCAATGCCATGGCCACTCCGCCATTGGCCGCATAAAATACGATACGTTCGCTGAACTCCATGGAGTTGAGGAAGGGGTAGGGCAGCCCGCTGGTGACACTTCCCTCAGGTTTGGCGTTGAACCGCTGCACGAACAGCTCTGCCCACGCCACATAGGCCGCGATGATCGCCAGCAGCGGTAGTATCGCCCGCCAGACCCGCCGATACACCCGCCCGACAAAGAGGGCGTCAAAGATCTGAAGCGCGGGCCCGATGGCGTGCAGGTAGTATTCCTGATGCCAATCGACCGGGCCATCATTGTTCACAAGTGAGGGGTCGGTGAAGTAAAGCTTCCAATAGAGATAGACCACCATGACGTTCAGCACCGAGGCGCAAATGGCTGTCACCTGATGCGGCCGTATGATCCGGTCGTCGCTGAGCGCCAGCATCCGGCTGGCGGAATAGAACGACAGGAACAGCGCCCAAATGGTCAGATAGCGAAACGGCCCGCCCGGCCCGCTCCACGATCCAAAAAACGTCTGATAGACGCAATATCCCCCCGCTATCAAAAAAACGGACCAGCGATACAGAAGGACGGGGCGGCTGTGAATGTTCATGGTGACAGGTAAGCCGACGCGCGCGTCTGGTACAACCCTTACGCGCGCGCTTCGCCGACAGATGCGATGCCAAGAACGCCGAGTACCTTTGCCACGATGTGTTCTGAATTCATGCCCGCCACGGCATACATGTCGGCCGGGTTTGCGTGGTCGATGAATATATCCGGCAGGACCATCGAGCGGTACTTCAGACCCTCGTCGAACACACCCTCGTCGGCCAGCAATTGCGCCACATGGCTGCCAAAGCCGCCGATTGCGCCCTCTTCTATGGTGATCAGCGCCTCGTGGTTTGAAGCCAGGTCGAGGATCATGTCCCGGTCCAATGGCTTGGCAAAGCGCGCGTCGGCAATGGTCGGATTGATCCCCTTGGCGCGCAGGTTCTCGGCAGCCTTTTCGACCTCGGCCAGACGGGTGCCAAAGCTGAGCAGGGCAACGCCCGTGCCTTCGGCAATGATGCGGCCCTTGCCGATCTCAAGCGGTGTACCCCGTTCTGGCATGTCGACACCGGTGCCCTCGCCGCGCGGAAAGCGGAAGGCGATGGGGCCGTCATCATGCGCGGCTGCCGTGGCAACCATATGAGCCAGTTCGGCCTCGTCCGCCGCAGCCATCACGACGAAACCCGGCAGATTGGCCAGATAGGCCACGTCGAAAGCGCCGGCATGGGTGGCTCCGTCCGCACCAACCAATCCGGCACGGTCGATGGCAAAACGCACCGGAAGGCGTTGGATCGCGACGTCGTGCACGACCTGATCATAGCCACGTTGCAAGAAGGTCGAGTACATGGTGCAGAACGGTTTCATCCCGCCCGCCGCCAGTGCCGCCGAAAACGTAACGCCGTGCTGTTCGGCAATGCCCACGTCAAAGCAGCGGCTGGGATAGCGTTCGGCAAAGAGGTTCAGCCCCGTGCCATCGGGCATCGCGGCCGTGACAGCGCAAATCTTGTCATCGTCCTGCGCTTCTTTGATCAGGTGTTGCGCAAAGACGCTGGTGTAGCTGGGTGCGTTCGACGGCGCTTTTTTCTGTATGCCTGTCACGACATCGAATTTGGCCGTTGCGTGGCCCTTGTCGCGGGCGGCTTCGGCGGGGGCATATCCCTTGCCCTTTTTGGTCAGCACATGGATCAGGATCGGGCCGGTTGCGCGTTCCTTGACCGTGCGCAGAACCGGCAGCAACTGGCCCAGATCGTGCCCGTCGATGGGCCCAAGGTAGCTAAAGCCCAACTCTTCGAACAAGGTGCCGCCCACGGCCAGACCCTTGAGCATGTCCTTGGCCCGCTTGGCCCCTTCGCGGAAGGGTTCCGGCAGAAGGCTCACGGCCCCTTTGGCCGCAGCCTTGAAATCCTGGAACGGCTGTTCTGCATAAAGCCGTGACAGATAGGACGACATCGCACCCACGGGCGGCGCAATCGACATCTCGTTGTCATTCAGGATCACGATCATGCGTTTTTTCAGATGGCCCGCGTTGTTCAACGCCTCAAAGGCCATGCCTGCACTCATGGCACCGTCGCCGATCACGGCAATCGCATCGCCCAGCCCCTCGGGAATCACGCCGCCCAGATCGCGCGCCACGGCAAAGCCAAGCGCCGCGCTGATCGAGGTTGAGGAATGGGCCGCGCCGAACGGGTCATAGGGTGACTCGGAGCGTTTGGTAAATCCGCTCAGCCCGTCCTTCTGGCGCAGAGTGCGGATGCGGTCGCGCCGTTCGGTCAGGATCTTGTGCGGATAACATTGGTGGCCGACGTCCCAGATGATCTTGTCACGTGGCGTGTCGAACACCGCATGCAGCGCCACGGTCAGTTCGACAACCCCGAGGCCAGCCCCGAGATGTCCGCCCGTGACCGACACGGCAGACACCGTTTCGGCCCGCACTTCGTTGGCGATCTGGCGCAATTGCCCATCAGAGAACCGTTTGAGATCGGCAGGGCGGGTGACGGTATCCAGAAGCGGCGTTTTGGGGCGGTCAGACATGGGCGGCTTTCATTTCTTGCGTGTCACGACAAAGCGGGCAGTGTCCCGCAAAATGTCTGCGTCCGTTCCATACACACTTAAGGCGTCACAGGCCACGGTCACCAGCGCATCAGCGCGGCGTTTCGCCTCGTCCAGTCCCAAGAGCGACACAAACGTGGCCTTGCCTGCGTCCGCATCCTTGCCCGTGGCTTTGCCCACAGTCTCGGTATCGCCCGTCACATCCAGAACGTCATCGGCGATCTGAAAGGCAAGGCCGAGGGCGCGGGAATAGGTTTGCAAATGCGAAAGGTCGGCACCGGCCATGCGCGCGCCTGCGGTGGCAGACCACTCGATCAACGCGCCGGTCTTGCCGCGTTGCAGGGCGGTGATTTCGTCCAGGGTCAGCGGCGCGTTTGCGGATTCTGCGGCGATATCGAGGGCCTGCCCCAGAACCATACCTTGCGCCCCAGAGGCGCGCGCCAAGGACAGCGCCAGATCGGCACGGACGTCACCGATGCCGACTTCGGGCCGGGTGACCAACTCAAACGCCAGGGTTTGCAGCGCGTCACCCGCCAGGACTGCGGTCGCCTCGTCCCATTTGACATGTACCGTAGGCGCACCCCGGCGCAGGTCGTCGTCGTCCATACAGGGCAGATCGTCGTGGACGAGGGAATAGGCGTGCAGAGCCTCGATCCCGGTGGCTGGCCAGATCGATGCCAGTGGCGCAATGCCATGCAGGCGTGCGCTTTCCATAACCATGAAGCCGCGCAAGCGCTTGCCGCCATGGGTCGCGTGCGACATTGCATCGACGATGGACGTGGTCGGCAATGTGCCAAGTACCGCGTCTAACTGCGCCTGAATGGCGGTCGCGGCGTCAGTCAGCCTCTGGGTAAACACGTTAAAGGTCGCCTGCGGCTTTCAGTCCGGTCGGGTTGCCATCGGCATCCAGCGTGATGGCGGCGACTTTCTCTTCGGCTTCTTTCAACTTGGTCTCGCACCGGGCCTTCAGCGCCGCGCCGCGTTCATAGAGCTTGATCGAATCGTCCAGGGCGACGTCGCCGCGTTCCAATTGGCCCAAAACCTTTTCAAGCTCGGCCATCGCGTCTTCAAAGCTCATTTCGTCTACGGGGCGGTCAGTCATGGGGCAGCCTTTATCAGCGATTTAATGTGGGCACGGGCACAGGCGGCCAGCGCGTCCAGATCATAACCGCCTTCCAGTACCGATACCACCCGGCCATTGCAAAGCGTGCGGGCCGCATCCGTCAGCATGTCGGTCATCTGCGTGTAGGTGTCCACGGTCCAGTTCAACTGGGCCAGCGGATCGTCCTGATGGGCGTCGAATCCGGCAGAGATCAGGATCAGTTCGGGTTGAAAGGCATGCAGGGCGGGCAACACCTTGGCCCGGTATTCCGCAAGCGCATGGGCCCCATCCGTGCCCGGTGCCAGCGGGATGTTCAGAACGGTTTGGTGCGGTCCCCGATCCGACGCGAGCCCGGTTCCGGGCCAAAGCGGCATTTGCTGCGATGTAATCACCAGGGCGCGCGGATCGTCTTGCAACAAGGCCTGTGTGCCATTGCCGTGATGCACGTCGAAATCCACCACTGCGACGCGGTTCAGGCCACGCACATCCAGCGCATGTTTGGCCGCGATCGCCACATTTCCAAAAACGCAAAACCCCATGGAAACGGCATGTTCCGCGTGGTGACCCGGTGGGCGCATTGCAACAAACGCATTGTCCGCCTTGCCGTCCAACACCAGATCAACCGCGGCCACAGCGCCACCGACCGCACGCCAAATAGCCGCTTCGGAGCCGGAAGAAACAATCGTGTCCGCGTCAAGGCTGACATGCCCACACTCCGGGATTTTGCTGCGGATCATGTCGACATAATTTTGTGGGTGGCAGAGCGCGATTGATGCGTCCTCGGCCAATGGGGCATCCAGCCGCGTCAGAGGCAAATCCTCGACGGCCCGCAAGATATAGTCAAGACGCGCGACCTGCTCCGGCGCGCCGGGCGGCGTCACGTGCTGCAGCCCATCGGGATGGGTGAAAAAAGCCGTGGTCATCGTTTAGTGTTCCCAAAATACTCTAAAAACAGCGTTTCAATCGGGGGCCAGCATGTATCCCGTGCCGCGCACCGTTTGCAGGTAGCGGGGTTGTTTCGGATTCTCTTCGATCTTGCGGCGCAACCGGGTGATCTGAACATCCACGGCGCGTTCCTGCCCTTGCCCCCTGTCACGCCCCAGATCTTCGACCAACTGGCTGCGGCTGATGGCCTGCCCGGGTTGGGCCGAAAAAATCTTCATCAACTGCATCTCGGTCGCGGTCAGACGGACAAGGTCGGCGCCCTGCCACATCTCGCCGCGCTCCATGTCATAGCGGATCGGACCCAGGGCAAGGATTTTCGGCGTTGCCTGATCGGCGGCGACTTCCGGAACACGGCGCAGGATCGCATTGATCCGCAGCAGAAGTTCCTTGGGTTCAAACGGCTTTGCAAGGTAGTCGTCGGCGCCTGCTTCCAATCCTTCAATCCGGTTGTCGGTCTCGCCCTTGGCGGTCAGCAGCAGGATGGGGGTCGTGTGGGTTTCGCGCAGCGACCGGCACAGGCTGATTCCATCCTCGCCCGGCATCATGACATCCATGACGATCAGGTCGAAATCCAGCCCCGCCAAAATCCGACGCGCATGCGCGGCATCCCGCGCCGCAGTGACCAGAAAATTCTGCCGCATCAGAAATTTCTGCAATAACATGCGGATGCGTTCGTCATCGTCCACGATCAGCAGATGTGTATCGAAGCTGCTCATGAACCGCTCTCCTTCAGTCTGGTGTAGGCGCGTTGCATTTCGTTGTCCATCATCGCCTCCAGTACCGTGCGAAATCCGGCCACGGCATCCGGGCCCGCATCGCGAAACGCGGATCGCATCCGCGCGCGCTGCGCATCCGACAATCGGCTTTCCAGTGCGCGGCCATCGTCTGTGAGATGCAAATGACGTTCGCGTTTGTCGGTTTTGCCCACCCTGCTTTCCACTAGACCATCCGCGATCAGGGTGCGCAACACACGGTTCAGCGATTGTTTCGTGACACCCAGGATGTTCAACAGGTTGTTCACCGTAGTGCCCGGCGCGCGGTTGATGAAATGCACCGCCCGGTGGTGCGCCCGCCCATACGCCAAATCTGCCAGGATGCGATCAGGATCAGCCGTGAAGCCGCGATAGGCAAAGAACATCGCCTCGATCCCCTGACGCAATTGCTCGTCCGTTAGAAAAAGCAGGTTCTCGCCGCCAATGGTCCCGCTGTTGCGTCCGTCTGCCATGTCGATCCCATGTGTGATTGCCTGTTATTCACGCAGTTTATGTCAGCCTTGTTGACATTCCAAGGGTGAAGGTTTATCGAATCGCAGGTTTTGCGCAACTTTATGACCACACCGGACATAATTGCGCAACTAATGCAAAATGGAGGCTGACATGGCTGGGTATGATGATCGTGATGGAAAAATCTGGATGGACGGCCAGCTGGTCGACTGGCGAGCGGCAAATGTCCATGTCCTGTCACATGCCATGCACTATGCCAGCTCCGTTTTTGAAGGCGAACGTGCGTATAACGGTAAGATCTTCCTGAGCCGCAAGCATTCGGAGAGATTGCATTTTTCGGCAGGCGAGCTGGATTTCCAAATTCCCTACACCGTGGACGAAATCGAAGCGGCCAAGCAGCAGGTTCTGGCCGCCAATGGCCTAACCGACGCCTATGTAAGGGCGGTGGCCTGGCGCGGTGCGGGCGAAGACATGGGTGTCGCGTCCGCGCGCAACCCTGTCCATCTGGCCATCGCGGCATGGGAATGGGGCAGCTATTACGGCGACGCCAAGCACAAAGGGGCCAAGATCGATATCGCCAAATGGAAACGTCCATCCCCGGAGACAATTCCGGTCCATGCCAAGGCGGCGGGTCTTTACATGATCTGCACGACGTCCAAACATGCGGCCGAAGCCAAGGGGTGTTCGGACGCCTTGTTCATGGATTACCGCGGCTATGTCGCCGAATGCACCGGCGCCAACATCTTTTTCGTCAAGGACGGTGAAGTACACACGCCGAAGGCCGACGTGTTCCTCAACGGTCTGACCCGCCAGACGGTGATCGGGATGCTCGAAGATAAGCAGATCAAGGTGCATGAGCGCGTCATCATGCCCGAAGAGCTGGAAGGCTTTGAACAGTGCTGGTTGACCGGCACGGCCGCCGAAGTGACCCCGGTGGGCGAGATCGCGGACTTCAACTTCGAGGTCGGTACGATCACCCGCGAGATTGCGGAAGACTACGAAAAGCTCGTTCGAGCCTAGTCCTTGGACTTTGATGCCTTTGCCGAAAGGTGGGAAGCCACGGGAAATTCACATGATCTGGATCACATCCTCGCCCATAACAGCGAGGATGTGACCTTTCGCTCGCACAAGGCTCTCCGCCTGATCTTGCGACGGGAATTGCGGTCTTTATCCGGTGGAGATTTTAGTATCACTTGTAGCCGTGAGCAGCAGCAAATCTCTGGCCTGCATTGAAGTTGCGTTTAACGTCGAAGTCCGGCGTCGGCATTCGACATCGCAGCGTTTTACTGGCGGTATCGCTACTCGACCGGGCTGCTTGTTGGCCGGGCTGAATTTTCTCAAGCTGTCATCGCGCTAGAGGACACTGGGGATCTGGCGCCATTGGCGGCCGCCCCGCCCGATCGGATGGTTGAGGTGGGTCGACGTAATCGCCTCAGTGTTCCGGCCGCGTTTAACATGGATACCGCGGCGAATGTTTGGCTTGAGTGTTGAATGTCACGGAGAGTTGACCCCCTCTTGGCTATTTATCGGCGTCTATGCTTTGGTCAATGTGGCGGTGTCTCCTTGGTTATTTTTTCACGGCCTCTGAGCCGACTTTGAAGCGGTCGCCCTCGTTGCCGGTCTCCAAGATGACAGCCGTGGGTGAGCCGGTCGAGGAACGCAGCGGTGATCTTTGCATCGCCTAAGACCTGAGCCCATTCACTGAAGCTGAGGTTGGTGGTTGCCAACGGTAGAATGTGGTGCGCGGGATGTCTAACTTAGCAAAGGTCAGACGCGCTGACGGATGCGATCGGACGACCAATTGGATAATCTCCAACGTCTCAGATGCGGCGCACCTCATTCTTGGTCGCCCTTGTCCATTGCCCGGCAGGCGATTGCCAGGCAATCTGCCGAGAGGAGTCTTTCATGCTTTTTTGAGCAGCCGGAATTCGAGTGTTTGCTTCGCTACAACCTCCTTCAGATCACGGGTTGCGCGGCGCATAGACGTGCGCGATCGCGAGCGGCTGGCCGGAAAACTGGATCTTCGGCCCGCACGATGCTTCAGTCCGACGTTGCTGCCGAACTCGCCACAATGATAGGCACCGAGATCGCAGATTGTCTGGTTATTTGAACCGCTTCATCGCACTCTGGAACGACTCCGAGAGGCTATCCCATGCCTGCTCAAAGCCTTTGCGCATATCATCCCAGGCGGCGTCGGACGCCTGCTGCGCCTCCTTCATCTTTGCCTCGGCCTCGTCGCGCTGCTTGCGCATTTCCGCAAGCTGCTTCTCGTATTTGATCTTTGCGTCGGCCTGAGCTTCCTTGGCGTTTGCCTGCATCTTGTCGATCTCTGCGTTCCACTTGTCGATATTCGCCTTTGCCTTCTCCACATATGCTTGACGATCAATCATCGGCTTCCTCCCCGGTTCTGAAGTTGAAATGAGTGCACATTATAGCCGGAAAATGAGGTTTGTGGAAATTTGAAGCTCAAACTCGACATTGCCCCAACCTCGTTCCCATGATGGCCGGGGAAAAGGCCGTCAGTGCCGCGATGCGCGAGGCCGGAACCGGGCTGAAATCCGACTGGCGGGCGCAGATCACCGGCGCTGGTCTGGGTCGACGACTGGCAAATTCGATCCGGCTTGCGACCTATCTAAAGGCCGGGAACACTCTGAATGCAGCGGCACTGGTCTGGTCGAAGGCACCTGAGATCATTGGGGCGCATGACACGGGGCCGCTGATCCGCTCAAAGAACGGGTTCTGGCTGGCGATCCCGCTGCCCGCCGCAGGTAAATCCACACGCGGTGGCTGGATAACCCCCGGCGAATGGGAGCGACGACATCGCAGTTCACGGGCTCCGCCTGGATCACTACGCTGACCGATGCCAAGATCAAAATCTCAATGGATGGTCGGGGGCGATACCTCGACAACATATTTATCGAGCGTCTGTGGCGATCCCTGAAGCAGGAGGCCGTCTACCTGCACGAATTGCAGGACGGTTTCCAAGCCAAACGCATCATCGACAACTGGATCGAGTTCTACAACGTTGAGCGGCCCCACACAGCGCTTGATAAACGAACTCCCGACGACGCATACTTTGACCCGATACAGATGAACCAAGCGGCATGAAACCTAACCCGGATGCATCTTAGCTGAGCCGCAAAACTGTCCGAAAAAGCAGGAACACTTCAAATTTTCAAGCTGTCTCCTGTCCGAGGGAAAAGCCAGCCGTTCGAATTCCCCGGAGAAAACGGCTTCTGTACGCAGAGAGCGAAATTTGTAAAGTCTGGCCCGTTTCCCGACAGCGGCCTTTCGTGTAGCGTGCGGCGAAAGCCGGGTGAGAGCCCAGAGCAGACTCAATCAAAACCTGCTGTTTGCGCCTGCGGCACCTCCGTCTCCTTGTTGGATGAGAAACCCATATCGCAACGCAGCATGAAAAGCGGCCATTACTGCAAGCCGCAGCCATCTCGATAGGGGGTATGACCAAGTTGCGGACCAAACTGACCTTTAGCACGGGCTTCTGATTGAAACCGACATTCGGGTCGCTGCGTGGCAGGATTCAAATTCCGAAATGAGCAAACTACGCTCATGACTGCCACGACAGATAAAGACGCACCGTCGCTGTCCCGCACCTTTCAGGGAATACTTGTGTACTTGCCGGGATGGTCCTGTTTGTCGGGCGGGACGTTCTGATGAAGGACATGCTGTACCGGGGCACGGTTATGAGACAGCGCTTTGCGCTGGTTATGCCGCCATTTTAACCCCGGTTGCGGCTCCGGTTT
>NZ_JAIMIA010000108.1 GCF_019966495.1 Tateyamaria pelophila
TCAGACAGAGCCGCCCGGTTCTCTGCGGTCGCCAGTCCCTCGGTCTCGAACCGGCCCATCTGCGACGTGGATGCGGCATGCGCATCGACGGCACGGCCACCGACAACCTGGCGCATCACGGGATCGAGCGCGAGACGGTCGGCGTCATTGACGTCCCCGTATCCTGCCAACCGGCCGTAGACCGATTGCCGAAACAGCCCGTCGAGCCGGTGGATCGTGTTCTTGCCACGGCGATTATCGCACAGGGCAGCAGACGCCAGATTGGACAGACCGAGCGCGTCATCAAGCTCGCGCATCACCAGAAGGCCGCCATCCGAACTGAGCTGAGCGCCCCGGAATTCCAGCCGCACGCGAGGGTCAAAATCCACACGATCTGCCCGCTGCAAGCCCGCACCCTCTGGGTGATCCATGAAACACATCCTCCGCAGCAACCAACGCCATGATATATATAGAAAATATCACGTTCAAGACAGCGAAATCAGAGATCTACTTGGGGAATGCGGGAAACCATTTCAGCGATCTGATCGATGGCCGGATCATTCTTGCAGGGCCGAAGGTCACCCTTTCGCCTGACGCGGCACAGGCGATTGGCATGGCCTTGCATGAACTGGGCACAAATGCAGGCAAATATGGGGCACTCTCGACAGACGATGGTGAGGTTGAGGTGGTCTGGGACATAAGCCCCGATACAGATATTTTCACGATAAAATGGACCGAACGCAACGGTCCGAAGGTCGTGCCGCCAAAATCGAACGGGTTTGGATCCATCGTCATAAATCAGATGACGACCTCCGTCCTGAAAGCGGAAGTGGCGCTTGACTATGCTCCGGACGGCGTCAGGTGGACGATGACATGCGCAGTCGCTGACCTCGCTCGCGCCTTGTAGACTTTTGATGTGCCGAACCTGCCGAGGGCAGCGGGACGCCCTGCAAGGGCAGCAGCCTCTTCGTCACCTGCACGGACGATCGTAATAGATCTAACACGTCGGGTCAGTGGTTCCTTCCATGTCGGCTTCCCACCCTGTTGTGATCCGCCGAAAGCGGATCGTGCTGTCCTGGCGAAAGAAATCCGTGCCCGTGCTGATGTAACGTTCGACACGCACAGTTTCGTCGTCGAGGGTCAACAGATTGAAATCGTTCTCCTGACCCCTGTATCGATCCGAAAGACCGGTGCCCGCATGCACTTGCAAGACCGTAGGCTCGAACTGCGTCGCGGCAAAAACGTCCGCGCGCCAGCTATGCAGGTGCCCGGACAGGACGATATCCGTACCCAGTTGCGCGAGGGAGCTTATCGCCAAATCCGCACCGCGCATAAGTTTCTTCTGCTCGCCCGGCAAATGCTCAAGCGGATGGTGCACGACGACGATCCGGAATGCCCCGGCAGGCGTCTGCGCGAAGCCTTGTCTGACGGTCTCGATATCCTTTTTGTCGAACCAGCCTCGCTGCCAGCCCAGTGGATTGACGGAATTTATGCCGACGACTGACCATCCCGGATCATGCACCTGCGGTTCGAGGTCGGTTGATATCCAGTTCCGATAACGCCGCCACGGTGCGAACACCCGCTAGAACAGATTGTCGAGAGGTGTATCGTGGTTTCCCGGCACCACCAGCACCAGGCTTTCGATGCGGTCGATCAGTTCACGGGCGCGGGCGAACTGAGCCGCCCGGGCCCTCTGGGTGAGATCACCGGAAATCGCGACGAGATCCGGGGCCAGCGTATTGATCTTGTCGATGAGCGGGCTCAGCAATTCGGGACGGTCCCTACCGAAATGAAGGTCCGAGACATGGAGCAGGCGTTTCATCGCGTCGTCTCCCCGCTGCCGAACGGAACGATGATCGGCAACGGATCATGGCTGAGGGACAATCGGAACGGCCCGGACATCATGCAGCGTTCTCCGTCGCGGGCCACCAACAGTTTCCTGCGGGAGGTGCTGATTTCGAAATCCTCGCTACACACAAGGTGGAAATCGCGGTGCCGCGACGCACGTCCCAAGAGCATTGCGGCGGCGCTTCGCAGCATACCAAACCGCCCCTGATCCGGTGCGATCAACATGGCCATCTGACCATCCTCGATGCATTGTGCGCCTTCCATGCCCATATGCTTCAACTGGAACGCGTTGTTGAGCACAAAGATCATGGGTGTGCGGACATCTTTTGTCTTGTCTTGGGTCCGGATGCTGACGACCAATGGTTTTGGCCATCGAAACAACACCTTGAGCGCTGACCAGTAGGCTGCTGTGCGGCTTCGGCCCCAGAAATTGTAGATGTCCTCACGGGACCGCAGGATCTGGGGATAAAGCCCGAAATTTGCATTGTTGAGGAATACGGTGTCATTCAGCAAGGCCAGACGCAGCGACCGCGTATGGCCGCCCGCAATCACGTCCACTGCGTCATCAAGGTCCTGCGGAATTCCCAAAGATCGCGCGAAATAGTTGAAGGTACCGCGTGGCAATATACCCATCGTGGCTTGCGTGCCCGAAAGGGCCTGAGCCACACCGCTGATCGTCCCATCACCCCCCGCGGCAACCACCGTCCTGTGGCCGGAATCGACAAGGGTACGGACGGTTTCCTCAAGAGGTTTGGAAGGGTCCAGGACTTCGATTTGAGGGGATAGTCCGACGCGCGAAAAGGCCGCCTGCACGTCCCGTTCAGAAGGGCCTGCCTCCTTTTTCCCGGACCGGCCGTTCAGCAATACACAAAACTTACTCAAGGAGTTTGTAGCGGGAGCGTCAAACGCTGCATCAGACATCGTTTCGGGGCCTTTGCTCGAAAATGACGGGATGGTCAGGTCGGCACCCACAGAACTACGCTCACTCGTCTTGTGCCGCTTGGACTTTTGGCGTGCCAGTGTCGTTGTCAGAACTGTCCGACTGCTCGGCTGTGGCGCCGGTCTGCGGTTCTTCGGCTTCCGTGTCGCCGGATGCTGAGTCGGTTTCCGTGCTGCCGGATTGATCACCGTCACCGCTGTCCCGCGCTTGGGAGTCCGAGCCGCTTTCTGCGGGTTCGGCACCATTCGACGTCTCTGTGGATGCAGCTGATTGTGGCTCATCGGATCCGGTGGATTCTGCGTTATCTTCTGCGCTCTGTGTAGAGCCTTCGGCGGTGACACCATTAGTGTCACTCTCAGACGTTGCAGTTGATTGTGGCTCATCGGATTCGGTGAGCTCAGCGTTATCTTCTGCGCTTTGTGTAGAGCCGTCGGCAGTGCCACCGTTAGCGTCACCCTCAGACGCTTGATCTTGTGATGTGTTCGATGTTGCGTCTTGATCCTGCGGCGCCGCGCTGACGGGCTCGGACTTGCTCTCAGCCTCTGATTCATCCGAAGACTGACCCGATTGCGTGTCGGAAATTGCCGCCGCCATTCGGTTTTCGATGTCGGCCAACCGGTTTGCCCGCTGTTCAACATTCTCGGTCAACCGGGTAACCAGCGTTTGCAATTCCTCACGTTGGGCACGCAGTGCGTCGCCATCTTCTTGCAGGTTGGTGGCTTCTTTCTGAAGCTCTGTAACGGTGTCTTCCATTGTCTGGCGGTGCGATGTCAACTCGGTGATCTCGCTGTCCAAAGCGTCCTTCTCAGCCTGCATCTGATTGCGCACAACAGTCTGTTCCTGAACTTCCGTCTCCAGTGTTGCAGCCTCT
The DNA here is from genome assembly GCF_019966495.1 of Tateyamaria pelophila. Lineage (GTDB taxonomy): Bacteria > Pseudomonadota > Alphaproteobacteria > Rhodobacterales > Rhodobacteraceae > Tateyamaria > Tateyamaria pelophila. The sequence goes on from NZ_JAIMIA010000108.1 coordinate 3,639, forward strand.
TCGGAAAGGCGCGCGGTGTCTTCCGTAAGCGTGGCCATGGCCTGACGCAAATCGGTTTCGATCAGGCGCGCCTCTTCAACGCGCGTATTCGTGGCTTCCAATTCTGATTGCTGCGCGTCGATCGTTTCCGAAAGCTCGGCACTGCGCGCCTCAAAGCTTTCGATCTCTTCGCGCAGGGGCGCCGCTTCGGCTTCCAGATATTCGAGTGCCTCTCGCTGGCGCGCGACTTCCTGATCAATGCTGTCCTTCTGCGCCATGACCTCTTCCAACCCAGCGCGGGCTGTGTCGAGCTCCGACTGTGCAGTCGTTCGTTCACTGTTCAGGTTTTCAAGCTCGGGACGGATGGTGTCTATCTCGGTGCGCAATTCATCGACCGTACCGGCGGCATCCTGCTGCTGCTGTAACTCGTTTTGCAAGGTGGTGACTTCTTGGGTCAAACTGTTGCGGTCCTGGGCGCCTGTGACGCCAAGGTAGATCGCAAGGAGCACGCCGACGAAGGCGATCACGCCAAAAACCTTTGTTGTTTTGCTGGAACCGTCCTGAGTTGCCATGGTGTTTTTCTCCGTCTGCATGCGTCAAGTTAAACGATAACGACGAGGTCGCGATTTGGTTCCCTGCATGTTTCCAGTGATGGGGTGACAGGCAGAAAGCAAAGCACCGGCTTCTGGCATCCATCTCTGGGCGTATCGGTGTCATCGGTATGTCGCTGCGTTTCGCTTCGGTCTGTTACCGCCATCTATGCGGTGCCGATCCTCGGGCGCGCCTCGCGTATGCACAACGCGACGCAGACACCCTCGAAAGTGATGCCCACATTGCGATGTGGAAAACGAAGGCCTCTACAGCATTGAAGCCGTGCAAACTCAGTGGGAGCCGCGTGGCCAATAGGACCGCGAAGGCCAAAGAGGCCATGGCTGACGCCTTATGATTGGTCTTGAAAACGGATGTTGGCAGAGCCGATCATGCTAGCGTTCGCAGAACGTTCGCAATGATCTGCGCGGTATCTTCCCAAGTGGGCAATTCGGACCCTTGCACGGCGGAGGCGCTGGCATAGGTCGTGCGGGTATCGACATCGCTCAACATCTGACGCAGGGCCGCGCCGAACGCATTGCCGTCGCCCGGTCGGACGAGGATGCCCGCATTCCCAACCGTCTGCGGGACTGCGCCGGTGTCGCAGGAGACAATTGGCAGTCCGAACATCATCGCTTCGCCGAAAACCATCCCGTAGCCTTCGTACCGCGTGGCCAATGCGAAAAGGGTCGCGGCACTGTAGCGGTCGTGCAGGGCAAGGCGGTCAAGCTCTCCCGAAAAGGTAACGCGGCTGCCGAGGCCGAGGTCGGCACAAAGTTGATCAAGCGCTTCCTTGGTGCCCAGGTCATGCGTTTTCCCGACAATGTCGGCAGACCAGGGCAGATCGATGATCGTCGCCAAGGCGGCGAGGAGCGTATCATGCCCTTTGCGCGGGGCGAGCAGGCCGACGGACAGGATCAGTGGCGGCGATTGCGGCTTGTTTTTGCAATCCCCGGGTCGCGTAAATCCGGGCGGCGCGACGGTGATCTGGTGTCTGTCCACGCCAAAGTCCGAACATAGGATGGCCGCCGTGTGCGGACTGGGCACCACGATATGTGCCATCTGTGCAAGCGCCGCGCGTTCTTTTTGTATCAACAGGGATGCGCGCTCGGCAGACAGGCCCGTTTCGTACCCGAGCGGATGATGGGTGATTGCGACGAGCGGCGCCGCAAGTTGCGCCGCACCTTGCGGGTCAATCGTGCCGGCGATGAACCCGTCGAGGATAACGGGTACATCAGCGGGCACCTGTGCAAGGGCCGCCAGTGTCATTTCCATGTCATGCGGCGACGGATCGGGAAAGCTGTCGGACAGTTCGAGGTGCGTGGTCTGCACACCGATCCGGTTCAGGGCGGCCAGGACTTCGGCTTCGTAGATGAAACCACCGGTCTTGCGGTGCATGTCACCGGGGATTGCAAAAACGGCCTTCATGCCAATTGCTCGGCGGCATAGCTGGACAAAATCCACCGCTCTGCCCGTTCGACCAGCAAATAGGCGGCCACGGCAACAAGGGCTACGGCGACGACAGCACTCCAAAGCATGTTGTAGTCGGACGTGCTGGACGTCAGCGCCATCAATGCGCCGATACCGCGACCCGTCGCAAGCCATTCTGTCGTCGTGACCGCAAGCAGGGCGGCAGGCACCGCCATGCGCGCAGAGGCAAAGAACGCAGGCAGCATTGCAGGGATCTGGGCAGAGACCAACAGACGCAGACGGCTGGCGCCGTAGCTGGCAAAAACGTCGCGCACTTGTCCTGGCGTCTGTGCCAACCCGTGCAGGCAGGCGACAAATGAGGGGAAGAAGATCATGATTGCCACGATCGTTATCGTTCCCGTGGCACCGCGACCGAGCGCAAGAACCAGCAAGGGGGCCGTCGTGATGATCGGCACAGACCGAAACATCACAGCCAGCGGCATGATCAGCCCTGCCGTTCCGGGCAGAAGCGTGAGCGCGGCCGCAAGCCCCGCGCCAAGCACAAGTCCGGCCGCATAGCCCGGCACCGTCCAGATCAGGGTTTCCCACAAGGCGCCAAGCAAAGTGTTGCGCGCCACCGGATCGCCCAGATAGGTCAAAACATCGCCGGGCCGTTTGGCAAAGAACTGCGACAAGCCGAAGGCATCCATGGCAACTTGCCAGATCAGGAGTAGAAGGAGGGTAATGCCAATGGCTTCGACCATACGGCGCAAGAAAGGGTCGCGTGCGCCAGGTGACCCCGTACTCAGAATCAGAACCGGCGGCCCTTCGCCGCGCAACCGCGAGAGCGCCCCGATGCCCAGATATGCCAGGATTGAGACGGTCGCCGCGACGACCGCGATGCTCCATGTCGCCACCACGTCAAGGCCGGCCATTGCGCGCAACGTCAGCACGCCAAGCCCGCGCTCCGCGCCGGTAAATTCACCAACCATGGCGCCGAGGACCGCTGCTGGGGCCGCGATCTGCAAACCGGCCAGCAGGTAGGGCGCGCAGGCCCGTGCGCGCACCACCCGGAGGATCGTCAGAGGCCCGCGTCCGTAGAGGTGCACGAGGTCCGTCCACCCTGTCGGCACTGCGCGCAGGCCGACGACCAGCGCGAGATATGTCGTGTAGTAGACGGCCAAGGCGGCGAGTGTGATCTGCGGTCCGGTGCCCGTGCCGTAAAGAACGCGCAAGATCGGCCCCGTGGCCACAATCGGCAAACAAAAGATGACGAGTGCGGCAAACGAGATAAACCGCTCCGTGCGTGGCAGCACGATCACCAGAATGGCAATAGCGCCTGCCGCGAGATTGCCCCAGACGAAGCCCCAGAACGCGGCTGAGAGTGTTGCGGCAGATGCATGCCCGACGAGGCTCGCGTTGGCACGGAGCCAAAGCGCGACGTCAACCGGCCCTGCAATCACGAAACTGCCGGCGTTCAGCACCGAGAGGGCTTCCCACAGCGTAATGGTCGCCAGCACGCCGAGGAGTGGAAAGGCCGCGCGGTAGATCACGCAGCCGCCGCCAGAGTGCGGGAGACAGCATCCATACCGTTTTCGATATCCGCCGTGGTCCGGCCTTCGACCGCGATATCCGCGATCACACTAGCGGGACGCGGGGACAATACGATCACACGATCCGACAGGGTAACAGCCTCGGCAATCGAATGGGTCACAAGGATCGCGGTTGTCCCGCGTGCGCGCCAGAGAGGAGGAAGCTCGCTCCCGAGGCGGGCACGGGTCAATTCGTCGACCGCGCCGAACGGCTCGTCCAGAAGGATCAACTCGGGTGATGTCACAAGGCAGCGCGCAATCGCCGCACGCTGCCGCATCCCGCCCGAAAGCGCCGCGGGACGGGCATCGGCGAACCCCTCCAGCCCGACAAGCGCGATCAAGTCGTCGATGGCCGCAGCATCGAAAGGTTGCCGCGCCAGTTGCAGGGCGAGGGCGATGTTGCCATGCACGCTGCGCCAGGGCAAAAGGGATGCATCCTGAAACGCCATGCCGATGCCACCACGGTGCGCCAGATCCCTGGGTGTTTCATCCCCGATCATGACCGTGCCTTTCGTCGGCGTCTCCAGGCCTGCAATCAATCGCAGCAGCGTTGATTTTCCACACCCCGACGGGCCGACGAGTGCGGTCGTCTGCCCGGCATGGAAGGTAATATCGACAGGGGCCAGCGCGTCCACAGGGGACGCGCCGCCAAAGGATTTGGACAGCCCCGAAGCGATGATGTCGTGCGTGGCCATATCGTTATTATGCATACACGTCTTCAAGCAGCGAGCGGTCCCAGAGATCCGGGCTCACGTCACGGCCGAGAAGGGCCAGCGTTTCGATGTTTGCAGCCACGCTTTCCTGAGTGAACCAGCCGAACGGGTCGCTCGCATCATCTGGAAACATCAGCGGAATTTGCCGGCGGGCCTGCTCGCGCTGTGTTGCGGGATCAAGGCCCGCGTCGGGGAACATCGCAAGGGTAAGATCGGTGGCGGCATCGGTATCGGCCTCATACTCCGCCCAACCCAGCACTTCGCCACGCAACAGACCCACGACATCCGAACGGCGGTTGGCGATGCTGTCGATGGTTGCGATGTAAGTCTGGGAGTGCACTGAATAGCCGTGATCGGCCATCAGCATCGTGACGCTTTCGACCCCTTGCATCGCCATGGCGACGGGTAGGTCGGTGGCCCAGCACAGCAGACAATCGACCTGTCCATTCAGCAGGGGTGCTGCATCATATTGGGTCGGTACGATCTCGATATCATTGATGTCCACGTCATTCAGCGTGCAGAGCGCCTGCAACACAGGCGTGTTCGCAATAGCCATCCCGATACGCTTGCCCACCAGATCGGCAGGCGTGCGTACCGCGTTTGCGGGCAGCGATGCGATGGCGAAAGGGTTCTTTTTCATCGCGACGCCGATGATTTTGAACGGCGCCCCCTGTGCCACGGCGGCGGAGGCGTAGTCGGCAGCGGAAATGCCGACAAGAGCACGGCCCGCGACCACGGGTGGCTCTACCGGAGCATTCGGCCCCCCCGGATTAAGCGCAACGTTGAGGCCCTCGTCGCGCCAAAAGCCGCGCTCCTGCGCGATATAGCTGCCCGCGAATTGCACCGAATGCAGCCATGACAATTGCAGGGCCACATCCGTGGTCTGCGCGATTGCGGGGGATATGCCGAGCGCGCCGAGGCCGAGGGTCGCGGCACCCGTGCTGAGGACGTGGCGGCGGGTGAGGGGGGTGAATGATGTCATATCGTCTCCGGTATCAGTAGGGTTTTGAGATGAGGTCGGGGGTTGGCCCGTGCGGCCTGTGGACCAGGAATGCGATGGCGGGCAAGGCTGCGATCAGCATGCAGGCCCCGTAGGCGATACCAGCCGCGATCCCTTGCGCCGCTGTCGCCCCTGCCAGTGGAAAAAGAACCGCCGCTGCCCCTTCGCGCCAGCCCCAGCCGCCCACCGACAGTGGGATCATCATGGCGGTCAGGACAAGGGGGATCACGGTAAAGACTGCGGCGAGTGGCAGGATCACGCCCACAGCCCGTGCACTGGCGTAGAAGCTCAAGTTCAGCAAAAGCGCGATGAGGATGGCCAGTGCAATCTGGCGCGGCGCGCGTAATGTTGTCCATAACGGTGCAAGAAAGGCCCGCGTGTCCGGGTTTCTCCGTTGTTTCACAAAAAATGCGCCAGCAGCCACCAGCGCGAGACATGCCAGCGCTGTGCCTGTCCACCACGGCCAGACGATGCCACCCGGGATCGCAAGGGAAATCGTCAGCCCTAACATCAAAAGCAGGAGGGTCGCGATTTGACCCACCGCCCGCTCGACCACCACCGATTGCGCAGCACGGCGCAATGCGCCTGGCTGTGTCACGCGGATAGCGCGGGCCACATCGCCTGCAATGCCGCCGGGAACGACCTGATTGACGAGTGTGGCGTAAAAATACTCGCGCAACGCCCTGTCATAGCGCAGGGGGAGGCCAAGATCGCGGGCCACCCAGCGCCAGCGCAGGGCACACAGGCCCGTTATCGCGCCGATGCCCGCCACACAGGCCGCAAGCCAACGCAGATCGGCCTCGCGCAGCCGCGCACCAAGGTCCGCAAGATCGTTCACGGTGAGCAAGACCGCGATCACGGCTGTCGATACCGCCAGTCGTATGAGACGTTGCATCATGGCCTAGCTTCCCGCCTGCGACGAAAACGCCGCGATGAAGCGATCGCGAAACGCATCCATCCGGATCGACGGGACATCAGGATCGGGGATCATACCGGCGCTCCAGCCCCACCTATCGATCCGCGCGAGCACATCGGGTGGACCGATCAGGTGGGCCGGCACATCCGCCCCCTCGATCTGGCTGACGAACCCTGCGGGGGGATGATCGCCCAGAATGAGAATGAGGGGCTCCTCCTGCCCTTGCCGCGCGGCAAAACCGGTGACGGCTTGTAATGCGTAGTCGATCGAACGGCGGTAGAAATCGCGCACCGTGTCGTGGTTTTTCCATACCTCGCGGGGCGTGGGGCCAGCTATGGCCATCTCGTGGTAGATCGCGCCCTCGGTGGCTTTCTCCCACGGGACAATCTGTGTGATCGGCGTCCAGGGCGCATGCGAGGAGATAAGCGCAATCTGCACGAAGTCTCGGCGCGGGTCGGGGCCGATCAGATCGGGGAACGCGGCAAGCGTATATTGATCGGGCATGGTCACCCACCCGAAATCCGTCCCGTCATAGGCCATGTCGGCGGATTCCAGGATCGTTTCGAAGCCCATCAGGCTGCTTTCGGGCCATGGAATTGTGATCGCAGGCATCACGGCCGCGGTGCGAAATCCGGCTTCGGCGGCGAGGTGAAAGAGGGTGCGCCGCCCGCTGGTGAGCATCGCCGCATAGCGCCCCTGATCCGTGGTCCAGAGGCCCGAAGACACCGCTCCATGCGCCAACCAGCTTTGTCCGCCGGCCGTGGGCGAACCGAGCCAGCCACTGCGCATGGCAAGGCCCGCGTCTGCAATCGCGGTTTCGGCGGCGCGCAGAGTCGGGATATGGGTTGGTGCATAGAGCGGATTGTCGATGCTCGTCCGGCCGTAGCTTTCGATATAGATCAGAATGACGTCGCGGTCGCCGATGAGGTCGAACAGAGTGCGCCCGTCATCATATGTGTCTTCCGCCGCAAACGTTCGAAACGTCCGAAGATCTGCCGCTGTGGCCGCGACGTCTATCCCGCGCTTCATGACCAGCCTTGTTGTAAACGACGTGCCGTGAACGTCTTGGGGCGTTTTCCACCAGTTAAGGTTGTTGCCTGTGTCCGCGACCGTGAGGGCAGCAAAACCCAAGGCCGTTGTCCCTGCCATGATCCGGACCGTTTTGTTGACGGACGTTTTTGCCCAATGGCGCAACGCCCACCACAATGCAACAAACACACCGATCAAAGCCAATAGTGCGCCGATCCAGACGAGCACCACACCGGGCGTTCCGATACTGTCCCGCAACAAGTTCGTGCCCGCCTCGATCAGAAACGCATCCAACAGCGGGTTGAACGGTCGATTGTACGCCGTAAACATCGCGACATCAGCGAGTTTCACGAACACAGCGACGAGGATAACGACAGCGATGAGCGGTGGGAATACGCGCCCCGCGCGACTTGTCGATCCGATGGCCAGCATGCAGCCCAGAAGCACTGGAAGTTCCAGTGGAAACCGCGCAAAGATTGGCAAGGTGAAGTTGCCAGGATAGTTTGGCAAGGCCAGCGCGGCGAACAGCAGCGCGGAGGCAAGGACAAGGAGCGCGACGCGTCTCATGCGCGCCGCTGCCACAGAAGCCAGATATCGGCACCAAAAGACCACGCCAGAACGCCTGTCGCGCTGTAGACTATAAGCGTTGACAGCGCCTGCGGTACATCCGGCACGAGCAAGAAGATAAGCGCCGCAATCTGGACGACGCAAACTGATTTCCGCCGCAAACGATCCGGCAGCGGTGCCGACAACCATGGCCAGATCCATGCCGCCCCCACGAACAGATACCGCATAAAGCCCAGCAGGAGCACGATGGCGGCAACGCCCGATTGCCATGCAATCACCGCAAGTACGGCACCGAGAAGGGCGTCCGTCTCCATATCAAATCGGGCGCCGAACGCGCTGACATGACCGGTGCGCCGGGCAAGCCAGCCGTCCATGCCGTCCAGCGATAGCGCCAGCACGGCTGCTGCGCAGATGCTCCAATGCGCCATGGGTGTCGTCGGGGGGGTCAGGATTGCGCCGGCCAGTACGCAAACGAATGCGGCACGCAGCAGGGTGATGATGTTACACGCGCCAAGGGTAGGATGCGCGTAGTGGCGGATCAGGCCCGCGCCTGCGGTGCCTGCGATTACCAGAAACATGGCGGCGGGGAGCATCGCACTGGCATAGGCCCACAGCGACAGGGTCCAGACCAGCGGGAGCAGAACCAGCGAAAGTGCAGCAAAGACCAGTCCTGGATGCATGAAAGCAGTCGCGGTACGGACGGTCATGATGCGGTCTCTGTGAAACGCTTGGATGGGGGGCGCAGGCCGGATTTGCAGGCGGGCGCTGGATGCACGCGTCCCATGCAACAGTGCAAGATGAAAGCGCTTAATCGGGCAGCCTGAATTCCCCACTCCGGATCAAGTCGGCGCGCGCGCGACACGTATGCGATGCCCACTCTATGCAACGTGAGCGCCTCCCGCGTCTGCGGTTCGGCCATGCCGGGTTTGAGAAACGACACAAGTCTCATTCACGCGCCGGGCGGCGCGATGCATCTTGTTCACGCGCCGGGCCGCGCGATACATCTTGTGCATCGTGTTTGAAAGTGCATGCCTTGGTGCGCTCGTGTCGTTCACGTCCGATCCTTGCCCTTGTGCGTGTCTGGTTTAAGTAGCCTGTTACGCTTGAATACCAATGCTAGTGCTTCCATTTTCCAACTCAAGGAGTTCCCTACATGCGTATCCTGACTGCCGCTGCTTTCACGCTTGCTGCCACAACTTTGCACGCTGCGCCTGCGCAATACTCACTCGACCCGGAACATACCCTGGTTGCATTTACGGTAGACCATGTCGGCTACTCACGTGTACTGGGCGTGTTTGCCGAGGTTTCCGGCGGTTTTGTTTACGATATGGAAACGCAAGAACTCAGCGACGTGTCAGTGACCATCGGTGCGGCGTCGGTGGAAACATTTCATGATGCCCGCGACAAGCACGTAAATTCAGGCTCGTTTCTGAACAGCGGCAGCTTTCCCGAGATTGTCTTCAGTGCCAGTGCGGGTTCACCGACGGGTGATACCACCGGTACGGTCACGGGCGATCTGTCAATACTGGGCCAGACACATCCGGTCACGCTTGACGTGACCCTCAACAAGGCGGCGGACTACCCGTTTGGCCACAAGAGATTCACCCTTGGCCTGTCCATCTCCGCCGAGATCATGCGAAGCGAATGGGGCATGACGTACGGCGTCGATAACGGTCTCGTGGGCGATGCGGTAACGATTATGATCGAAACGGAAGCAATGAAGATGGAATGAGGGCGGCAAAGTCTCCACTCCCTGCGCAGGGGTACGCCGTTCATCTCATTGCTAAGGCGCTTGGTGTAACGTTTGTCTTATATGCGTCTGGTGGGCGCACATTTGTAACTTACGCAGTCTGCTTATCACTCAAGGGACATAGGCCGTCGGCGCAGGGTCCTGTAGTGTTTCAAGGAAATTGACGATGTCGATCAGCTTGGCGGGCACCAACATATTCACACCGTTCCCGGTGTCGAATTCCACCATCTCATTGTCCAGAAAATTTTCGAAAACAGGCATATCCTCGCGCGGGAGTGTATTTCGAGAATATCCGTCTAAAATCGACATGATCTCGAGCATGGGCCAAACGCCATCGCGACGGGCAGCGATCTTTGTCAGGTCCGCTGGTTTTGTCGACAAACTGGTTGCAACAGGGCCATCCCCTTGTCCGGTACTGCCGTGACAGGATACACAGTTTTCCACATAGAGGGTTTCCGCCGAGCTCTGGGCTTCCAGCGCAGTTCCAAGAAAAAGAAATGGGATAATTAGTACGAAATGCGTCAACTCTGACCTGCTTTCATCAAAGGTTGCTCGTTTCTAACGCAATTGCTTGAAAGTGAATTGATCTTCATCAATTACGCTTGATCTGTTTCGGCGCGCTTTACCGAGCGGAGGATTGTGACGTTCGGCGACCGCGCGTACAGCCTGATCGTGTCTTTATGCCAGGCGTGACATTCGCATAACTCCAGATATCGATAACGCATCGCCATGCGCGGTTGCAAGACCTGCAACATCGCCTTTCACGTCCGTCCAGCGCATTTGACGCAAACACTTTGCAAGACCTGATCTGCACCCCCAGTGACCCAGATTTGAACAACCGCCGGGACAACAGGGTGCTGCAAGGCGGGAAGGACAGATGAAAGTGGGCGTGCCGGTTCAACGGTCTTCATTCAAGCGTTCCTCCAGCAGTTCGATCTGGATCTGTTGCAGTTCGGCAAGCTTGTCCCACTGCTGAGCCATCTGATGGTCCATTTTTTCGTGCAACTGCCGGATCTCCAGTTCCGCCTTCAAATTGACACGGTAATCGTTCTCTGCCTGTATCCTGTCTCTGGTATCCTGACGCCGCTGACTCATCATGATGATGGGGGCCTGAAGGGCTGCGAGACTGGACAGGACGAGATTCAGCAAAATGAAGGGGTAGGGGTCGAACGGACGCACCAACAGCCCGATTGCATTCAGCGTGATCCAAAGCCCGCATTCCCCAAGTAGATCTCTGATTTCGCTGTCTTGAACGTGATATTTTCTATATATATCATGGCGTTGGTTGCTGCGGAGGATGTGTTTCATGGATCACCCAGAGGGTGCGGGCTTGCAGCGGGCAGATCGTGTGGATTTTGACCCTCGCGTGCGGCTGGAATTCCGGGGCGCTCAGCTCAGTTCGGATGGCGGCCTTCTGGTGATGCGCGAGCTTGATGACGCGCTCGGTCTGTCCAATCTGGCGTCTGCTGCCCTGTGCGATAATCGCCGTGGCAAGAACACGATCCACCGGCTCGACGGGCTGTTTCGGCAATCGGTCTACGGCCGGTTGGCAGGATACGGGGACGTCAATGACGCCGACCGTCTCGCGCTCGATCCCGTGATGCGCCAGGTTGTCGGTGGCCGTGCCGTCGATGCGCATGCCGCATCCACGTCGCAGATGGGCCGGTTCGAGACCGAGGGACTGGCGACCGCAGAGAACCGGGCGGCTCTGTCTGA
>NZ_JAIMIA010000109.1 GCF_019966495.1 Tateyamaria pelophila
CATGACCGCTGAGACATAATCAAGGGTGGGTCAAATCTCGGTGAAAATACCGGGTCACTTCTCAGCGAAAATCAACAATAGAGCGCTTCATAAAGCTTGGCAGTTTCGCGACTGCGGCGATTGGGATCCATGGACCAGAAAGCTGGCGGCTTGTATCGTTCCATGAAGTTATGGGCAGAGATGACCGAAGCGGAAGCGTTTTCAAGCCAGCAAAAAATCTGGGCGCGCTGTGAACCGTATCCGCAGAAAACAGATACTCGCCGGTGCGGTCACCTTCGACTATTTCAACGATGCGCAGGGGTGTGCCGGGCAGACGAAGCCCGGTGGTGGATTGATCATCAAGGTCGTCAGGCCCGGGAAGGGCCGCAGCGTCGATGGCTTTGACCCGCCCAAGGATATCCAGAAGGTACAGAGCCGTTTGCGATCCTGTCTCGCGCCGAGAGGCCAAGGGCAGTTGAGACAGATCGATCAGGGCCCGGATTTGCCCGATCACAAGTGCAACCTGAACTGCGTTCGTCGTGTTCTGTTGCTTCCAATATGTTCCCAACGAGGTTTCGAGGTCGTCGCGCAAGTTGTATAGTGACTGCAAAGTACTGCGCGGGCTTTCCGTGCGGGTCGGCGTAATCTCGGCGGTTTCGATCCTCTCCGGCATGGGATCCAGCTCACTGGCGTTGCTGCCCTGGGTTACCTGCTGTGCTATGAGCTGAGATGCGCAGAACAGTGAAACCATAGCCACCAGCAGAAATCTTGAAAATGCCATGTCTTATCCCTCTGGCCATCTGGCTCATTGCTTGGTTCATCGAACGCTTTGAAGGTGCAGCCCCCAAGCGGCGGAGTCGACCGCTCAGATTAAGATATGAAGGAACTCCTCCACTGGTTTTGGTCATGTCGCGCCAAAATTTGTGAGTTTTGTGCAAACCTTTTCAGCGCTACTTCGTTCAGTTGAGCCTTCGAAATTGGCAGATCAGTGGATTGTGTACCGTTGTGCGGCCAAACGCCGATCGCTCTGCTAAAGCGGGGTCAGCTTTTGGCTCTCTCGGGCAAAGCCTGCTCCAGCATCTTGTTCTGACAGCGTTTGGGCGATTGGCCTGTCCATTTATGGAATGCGCGACAGAAATTGCTTGGGTCTGTATATCCAAGGGCCTGTGCAATCTCTGAAATGTTCAGGTCGTCTTGGACAAGCAGTTCCAGCGCATGCTGGCGTCTGGTGCGTTCGACCACTTTGGAAAACGACGTCCCCTGGTGGGCAAGGTGACGCTGAAGAGACCGAGCACTCAAGCCAAGAGCAAAGGCAACCTCTGCAATGCGTGGATCCGCATTTTTCAACGCACGTCCTACGGCCCGTTCGACCATCTCGACGACTTTGGCTGGATTGCGCTGAATCAAACGATTTCTCTCTCTACTGTGTTATGCTGCCACTTCAAGATAGATCGTGCTGTGGGCGTGTTTTGGTCTGAGCGCGCCAAATCGTGCGAAATTGAGTTTGGCGCGATATGACCAAAATGGCCTGCGTTTGGGTGCTAAGGGTTTTTGAGGAATGAATTGGCTTACTCCGCAATGGAGTGGTCGGCGGGGGGAAAGATGGACAAGATTTCTACATGCCGGGCGGCGTATCTCATACCGTTTCTTGACGTCTTGCGCGACATTGGCACCCCGGTCGAACGAGAGTTGGAGCGGGCGAAATTACCGGCGATGGTCGAGGAAACGCCGGAAGAACCTATCAGCAAGGCATTTGCTGTTGAATTCCTCGCTGCCAATGAAAAGCGTGAAGGTATTGATGATCTTGGCTGGCTGGGAGTACATCATCATTCAATGTCGATCTTCAGTACTGATCTGCTGACCGCTCTAATGCCCATGCCCACGGTCAAAGCGCGCCTTGACCGCTTTGCGGGCCTATCCGAACTGGAAGATTCCGATGTCAACATCGGTATTGCCGAGTCTGATGCCATTGCAGAGGTGTTTTGCGATGTTGTTCAACCTAAGGAATTGAAGGGCTATGACATTGCGGAATGGGTCCAAGTCTATGTTCTGATTGATATTGTTCGCAGTATCATGGGCAAAGGCTGGTCCCCTGACGAGATAAGGTTCAAGTCTGATTTCAGCGTCTGCGACGCCGCGCGCGAAGCGAACCCGAATACACGTTTCCTCTCGCAATCGGTCCACACGTCGATCATCATGCCATCCTCGGTTCTCGCCGCCAGCCAACTGACCTGCGGGGCGGCACAGGTGCCCGAGCTGAGCATTCCCGATAAACGGCACGGGACTGAAAACCTGAAACGTCTGATGCGCCCCTACCTTCGCGAAGGGACCCCCAAGATCGAGGTGCTCGCCGAAATCATGGGGGTGAGTCCAAGGTCGCTGCAACGCAAACTCAAGCAATCAGGTTCCAGCTATTCAGAACTCATCGAAACCACACGTTTCGAAATGGCGGCCGAAATTCTGGCGGCTTCGGACACTCCGCTGATCGACGTGGCGATGACGCTTGGCTATGAAAACCAGTCCAATTTCGGACGCAGTTTTCGACGCATCTCCGGGATCAGCCCCGGCAAATATCGCCGAGAGGTGATCGGTCGGGAACGCGCCGCCTGATTTGGCGCGATCGGACCAAAAACGGCGCACGTTCTCCGACATCATCCGAGACATCGACTCATGGCACGACAACGCGCGTGGGTCCCTCGGATCGCTCAGGAGAAGATACATGAAAGTACTACACCTTCGAAAAACGCTTTACGGTGTCAGCATTCTGGCGCTTACCAGTTCAGTTGGTTTCGCCCAGACGCCGACATACAAGATGACCACAGATATTCCGCCGGAGATCACCACGCCTGACAGCGTGGACACCTCGATCGGGACCCTCAACTTTTTCGATGGCGTGCCGAACAAGGAAACGATCGACACGGTCTATGACTACATGGACCGAGCCCGGGCCGTGCAGGCCTATGTCTCGACCGTGCCGGGTGTGTCGCAGTTCGCCATGCGACAGGGCCAGCGTGACATCGGCGCCACCAAGGTCAATCAGATCCTGATCTGGGACAAGCTGGCGGATTCCAAGAGTCTTTTCCTGACCGGAAATACGTCCACAGTCTATGCTTGGACCTATACCGATCTGGCCAATGACGGGCCGACGGTGATCGAGTTGCCTCCGGGAATGCTGGGTGCTGTCAATGATATGTGGTTCCGCTATGTCAGCGACCTTGGCGTCGCTGGCCCCGATCAGGGTAAGGGCGGGAAGTATCTTGTTCTGCCACCGGGTTATGACGGCGATGTGCCCGATGGCTATTTCGTGGTGCGCCCTGAGACCTTTGGAAACTGGATCTTCTTGCGCGCCTATATCAGCGATGGCATTGATAAAGCGGTGCAGGGTGTGAAGGACAATCTGAAGATTTATCCGCTGTCGATGGTGGATAACCCGCCTGCGCCGGAGTTCCTCAGCATGTCGGGGCGCGAGGGCTACAACGCCGTCCCGCCGAATGACTATAGCTACTGGGAATCTCTGAACCAGATCATCCAGGAAGAACCCATCGGCGCACATGATCCCGAAACGCGTGGGCTTCTGGCTGCGCTGGGGATTGTCAAGGGCCAGCCCTTTGCCCCCGATGATCGCATGAAGGCGATCTTGACTGACGCGGTGGCCATCGGCAACGCCTATGCCCGTGCCAACACGGTTGTCCCCAAGGATAGCGACCAGCGCATCTATGGCCCCGACAGTGAATGGGTCATGGCCTTTGCCGACAAGGACACGACATTCCTGATCGACGGCGCGCGCCGATACGACTCGCGTTTGTGGATGCACTACAACGCCGTCGTCGTGACGCCGGCAATGGCGGTAACCGTGCCGGGCAAAGGCTCTGACTACGGCATCGCCGGAATGGCGAAGGGCGGAGAGGTGCTGGACGGTGCCAAGACTTACAAGCTGACGATCCCCAAGGACCCACCCGCCAAGGATTTCTGGGCCGTCACGCTCTATGATACCCAGACCCGGTCGCAGCTTCAGACCGATCAGCAGTTCCCGACACTGGGCAGCCAGACCGACAGTATCAAAACCAACGCCGACGGATCCTACGACATCTACTTCGCGCCCGAGGCCCCAGAGGGTCAGGAAGGCAACTGGCTCCAGACCATCCCTGGCAAGAGCTGGTTCATCATCCTGCGCATGTACGGGCCAGAGCAGGCCTGGATCGACAAGAGCTGGAAGCCGAGCGAGATCGAACTGGTCGAGTGACCGAATGAACCGGGGCCGGAGCACATGCTCCGGCCCTTTCTTTTGGCGCGATATGACCAAAATCCACCCCCGCAACGATATAGCATGTTTGCAGAATACGACGAGATCACGCGTCGTCCTGCATCAACCTTCAAGGAGAAGAAAATGAAAAAATCCCTGTTACGCAACACAACCGTCGCGGGCGCATTCGCGCTGATGTCTGTGGTCGGCACCCAGCCGGTGCTGGCGCAGGACGGCACGTCCACCGCTATGACCTACGCGGGCGAACTCCAGTTCCAGGGACAGTCGATTACCAAAGACACTGCCGCTTTCCTGCATCGCCGGATCCTCGAACAGCGCGCCACCCAGCTTGTCACCTGGGCCATGCCGATGATGAATTTTGAAACGCTCTACCCGGCGCTTCATGCCAACCTGAAAACCTCTCAGGGCATGGATGTCTCGGACGAGGATATCTTTTTTGGCCTCTATGACGGATATGACGGCGTTTATCCGTTCATGACAGCCAACGTGACGACACCTTATACCATCGGGTTCTCGGATTTGTCGCAGACCGGACCAATTGTGGTCGAGTTGCCCCCCGGTGCAATCTATGGCGTCATCGACAACGCGTGGATGGAGCCCATTCACGAGATCACCGGCACGCCCGGAAAACTGTTGCTCGTCGGGCCGGGACAGAATGCTCAGATTGACTTCGACGGCACCATTATTCAATCCGACACGTTCCGGGTGTTCTACTTCTACCGTGCTCTGGGGACTGGCGATGATGCCAAGGCCCTCAGGACCTCCGTGAAGGCCTATAAATTGTCGGAGGCCGACAATCCGCCGGATACGAAGTTTGTCAAATACGAACCCAAACCGGGCGACGCGATCGCGCTTAACACTCCGCCGCGCGATATGCAGTTCTGGGAGTTGGTGAACACCTATGTTCAGCGTGAACCGATGGCTGAGCGTGATCGGTTCTTTTATGCGTGGCTGAAGGACCTCGGCATCGAAAAGGGCAAGCCGTTCAACCCGACGGATGCGCAGAAGGAGATCCTTCAGGCCGGTCTCGACGTTGGCATGGCGATGTCTCAGGCGATCTCGTTCAACAAGACGCGCGAGATGTTCCCTACCTCGCTCTACGGCGACAACTCCGGGTTTGAGGACGCCATGGCCGGTATGAACCCCGCCATCGATCTGCCGACCTATTCGATGTTCAACGAACGGGCCTCCTACGGGTTTGAGGCGACGACAACGTCGGCAGGCATGGTCTCCCGCACGCCCGGCGAGGGCTCGGCCTATCTGGGCGCCTACTACGACGCGGACGGTGATGCGCTGATGGGCGGTCAGAATTACACGATGAACATCGGCCCAAATCCGCCGGCGAAGAATTTCTGGTCGGTCACGGTCTATGACATCGAGAACCGTCTGATCATCCGCAACGAACAGAAACGGTCGGACCGGTCTTCGCGTTCAGAGGGGCTTATCACAAACGACGATGGGTCGGTTGATCTCTATTTCGGCCCGAAGGCACCGGATGGAAAAGACGGCAACTGGATACAGACTAACGAGGGTCAGTCCTTCTTTGTCTATCTGCGGCTCTATGGCCCCGAACAGGCCTATTTCGACCAGACCTTCCCGATGACGCCGATCAAGAAGGTAGAGTGACGTCGGTTTCGCCGCGCTTCTACGGTCCCCTCAAGGTCTTCAACGACAAGACCTGGGTGCCAAATGATGTGGTGTTGATCGAATAATTCCAATCAAGAGAAAAGTATCAGCGGGCCGGGGTCTTTCCGGCCCGTTTTCTCTTGCGCGTCATCCTTTTCGAAACACGGCCCACCGTCGATTTTCAACCCGCGACCATCGCCTGAAACTGCGCCGCTTCATGATGGTGCGCGATCAGTCCGGTGGCGCGATCTGACCAAACAACGTGATCAGAATCAGCAATACTGTGGTCACGTTCAACAGTCACCTGACTGGTGCGGACCCAGAAACATACAGGAGATTGAAATGCCAACATTCAGACGGACAACCATGTTACTGAGTGCAAGCGTGCTTGCCATCAGCGCTCTTCCCGGACTTGCCGACGCCCCGCAAATGAAGATGACCACCGATATCCCATCGTCGATCACGACGCTGGACAGCGTTGATACTTCCATCGGAACGATGAAGTTCTTTGATGGCGTTCCAGATGCGGCCAGTGTTGCGGCGAGTTATGACTATCTGGACCGATCCCGAGCGGTCAACGTCTTCATCAACTCAATCCCGATGATGTCGGCCTACATGCTGCGCGAAGGTCAGGCGAAAATTGGGGCAGATACCAGCAACAAAATCGCCATCTGGGACAACCTGATGGATTCCACAACCCTGCTGCTGACCGGCAACACCTCGACCATGTATGCGGTCGGCTTTCTCGACCTGGCCACGGACGGCCCCACTGTGATTGACCTGCCACCCGGAATGCTGGGCGTGCTGGACGACATGGCATTCCGCTACATGACAGATCTTGGCGTTGCCGGTCCAGACAAGGGCAAGGGCGGAAAGTTTCTTGTGCTCCCGCCCGACTATGACGGCGACGTGCCGGACGGGTATTTCGTGATCCCTTCCAAGACCAACGGCGTCTGGGTCTTTACCCGCGGCTATCTCGACAAGACCATGCCGCTGGACCAAGCGATTCCCAAGGCATCGAAGAACATCCGTGACCACATGCAGGTCTATCCCCTGAAGGTGGCGGACAATCCTCCGGCGACCGAGTTCATCAACGTCTCCGGCAAGCAGATGAACACCATCGTTCCCAACGATTACAGCTTCTTTGAGAAACTGCATGACCTGATCCAGAGCGAACCCGACGACTATCTCGGGCCGGAAGCCAAGGGAATGATGGCAGCCATTGGTATCGTCAAGGGCCAGCCATTTGCGCCTGATGACCGGATGAAGAAGGTCCTGATCGACGCAGCCGCGATCGGAAACACCGCCGCGCGCGCGATCAGCTATTACCCGCGCGATCCCGGCAACATGCTCTACGGCAAAGACAGCGCCTGGATCATGGCCTATGCCAACAAGGACACCGCGTTCGTGAAGGATGGCGCATACAACCTCGAAGCGCGGGCGCTGTTCCACTTTGGCTATATCGTCGTCTCGCCCGCCATGGCGGTGACCGTCGCGGGCAAAGGCTCGGACTACGCCCTGATCGCGGTGGATGCGAAAAAGCAGGTATTGGACGGGTCCAAAACCTACAAACTGACGATGCCCAAGGACGTGCCTGCCAAGGATTTCTGGGCGCTGACGATGTACGACACGCAGACCCGCTCGCAGCTTCAGACCGACCAGCAATTCCCGACGCTGGGCAGCCAGACCGAAGGTATCAAGACCAACGAGGACGGATCTTACGACATCTACTTTGCACCCGAAGCCCCCAAGGGACAGGAAGGCAACTGGTTGCAGACCATTCCGGGCAAAAGCTGGTGGCTCGCGCTGCGGATTTATGGCCCGGAACAGGCTTGGATCGATCAAACTTGGAAGCCGGGTGAGATCGAAATGGTCACGCAATAAAGGCTGACGTCAACTTTTCAGACGACAGCGATTGAAACCCAAAGATACCGATCAATGACCATTTCCGATCCTTGGCGGCAAATGCTGCTGGCTTTCACAACTGAGGAGATCACCATGAGACAAAAATCCATCAAGGCGCTGATGTGCGGCGCAAGTGCTCTTGCTTTCGCATTCACCCCGGCACTGGCCGAGACTCCCACGTACAAGATGACCACCGATATCCCCGCAAACGTCGTTACACCGGATCGCACGGAAACGCGGATCGGGACGTTGGAATTTGTGGACGGTGTTCCAACCCCGGAAACGTCGCAGGCGCTGTGGGATCATCTGGACTTCAGCCGCGCGGTCGAGACGATGATCATGACCACGCCTGCGGCGTCTCTGTCCGGATTTCGCAGAGGCATGCGCGAACTGGGGCCTGATAACGAAACCATGATCTACTGGCATGGTCGCCTTGATTCAAAGGGCCTCTTGCTGACCGGCAACACGACAGTGGTTTACACCTTCATGTGGATCGACCTGAAAGATGGGCCAATGATCATGGAAACGCCGCCGGATGTTCTGGGCATCATCGACAACGCCTGGTTCCATTACCTGACCGATTTTGGCAATGCCGGCCCAGACAAAGGCAAGGGCGGCAAATACCTTCTGGTGCCACCGGGATATGAGGGCGAGCTGCCCGAAGGCTATATCGTGCGCCATTCCGAGACCTACGGTCATTGGCTCGCAATGCGCGGCTTCATGACCGATTTCGAGGCCGATCCGGTTGTCGACAACATGAAATCCCATTTCCGCCTGTACCCGATGGGAGAAGACCCCGAGGAAGTGAACTGGGTCGATGTGGCGATGACAGAAATCAACACACTGCACGCGCAGGACGCGACGTTCTTTGAGGAAGTGAACGAGATTGTTCAGGAGGAGCCGAATTCTGCGTGGAGCGAAGAAGTCCTCGGCTTGATGCGCTCCATCGGTATCGAAAAGGGCAAGCCTTTTGCACCGGATGAGCGGATGCAGAAAATCCTGGCCGAGGCGGCGGCAGTTGGTACTGCGGCGCAGCGCTCGATCATCTGGGCAAATCGTGATGAAAACCGCATCATCTGGCCGGACAGCAAAAGCTGGGAAAAGGGCTTTGCCGGTGGCAGCTACGAGTTCCTGAATGATGGCATCCGCCTGATCAACTCGCGCGTGCGGTTCCACTTCTATGCCACCGGCATCACGCCGGCGATGGTGAAGCCTCCGATCGGCGCCGGGTCGCAATATGTGATCGGTCTGCGCGATGCCGAAGGCGCGCCACTTGACGGAGCCAAGACCTATCGTGTGCATGTGCCGCCAAATGTTCCGGCCCGCCGGTTCTGGGACATCACGGTCTATGACAACATGACCCGATCCATGCTTCAGGTCGACAGCCCTTACCCCGCTGTCACCAGCATCGATAAGGCCGTCGTGCAGAATGACGATGGATCCTGGGATGTCTTTTTCGGTCCGGAACGTCCGGACGGCGCGGACAACTGGATTCAGACCATTCCCGGCAAAGGCTGGAACATGCTGTGGCGCATATATGGCCCCGAACAGGCTTGGTACGATGGCGAATGGCAGCCCGGCGAGGTCGAAGTAGTCAGCGATTAGTGCCACAGGGTTTGAGACCGCCAGCGCTATGCTGGCGGTCCACTCCCGCGGACCAAAAACCTGCGCACTTGGCGCGCTCTGACCAAAACGGACCCCTGGCGCATGGGATAATTCGACAATCATTCAATTTCCAAAAAAGGAGAAGATAAATGAAACTCTCTGAAGGACTTGCCGCACTCGCCGAAAAGGCGAAAAATGTCGAAACACGCGTTGATGAATATACGCGTGAGGAACAGGCCAAACGCGACGCGCTCAAAGCAAAGTGGAGTGCGGAATACGCAAAAGCCGAGAAGGACTGGAACAGCGCCGTTGCCGAGATTGATACCAGCATGAACACGTGGTGGTCCGGCATCCAGTCGAACTACGAAACCCACAAGGCCGATCAGAAAGCCAAATGGGACGCCTGGAAAGCGGAACGGGATCTGGCGAAGGCCGAGAGGAACGCAGAGGCGGATGCCGCTGCTGCGATTGCCTACGCCCAGCTTGTTTCCGAAGAGGCGCAGGCCATCGCGATGGAAGCCGTTGGAGCCCGTGCCCATGCGGAAGGCCTGAAGGCCGGATAAGGTTCCGCGGATTGCCGGGGGCGGGGTGCCGACTCGGCATTATCGAACCGTTCATGCCGACTTGAGGATCATCGTGGGATTTCTTCTGAGGTTCCAGTTCTGATTGCGCGGCGGCTTAGAACGCAAACTGTATTGGTTGACGAATTCCAGATTGGCGCTGGATGGATAATGGGAACGCCGCCATGCGCCGAAGATGCTTATGCGTCGGGTCACCTCGTCGCCAGATCTAATATAAGGGATCAAACGCTATGACGAACACTCGGAAAAACTACACTGTCGCGTACCTGGCAGCCCTGTTGCTTGCTGCAACTGCGCTGCCCGGCGCGGGGCAGGGAACAGACGCTGCATCTCTCGCGCAGGCCAACAATCCTCTCGCGGCGTTCAAGACGTTCAACTTGCAAAACCAGTACAACGGCTCTCTGACCGGAACAGATTCAACTGCCAATTCATTCTTTCTGCGAGGCGCTCTACCTGTTTCCGCCTTTGGAGGAGATTGGCTGGTACGTGCTACTTTGCCGATCAACAACTTTCCCGATCCCGTCAAAGGCGGAAAAACCACCGGACTTGGGGACTTCAACGTCTTCGCGGCTTATCTGATAGATACCGGAAACCCCAACCTTAGTTTCGGTATCGGGCCACAAATCACGGCTCCGACCGCTACCAAGGATGCAACGGGCTCGGGGAAATGGTCGGCAGGTCTGGCCAACGTGTTGTTCAATACGGCCACACCTGGATTCCAGTGGGGCTATCTGTTGACGTGGCAGGCCAGTTTTGCGGGCGAAAGCGACCGGGCGGATGTCAATTCAGGCGCATTTCAACCTTTGTTAATCAAGCAAGTGGGCAACGGCTGGTACCTGAGATCAACAGCGATCTGGACCTACGACTTTGAGACTGACAATTACAACATCCCGATCGGATTTGGTGCAGGGCGTGTGGTCACGAAACCAAATGTCACCATCAATTACTTCATTGAGCCTCAATATTCAGTGGCGTCCGATGGAGATGGACAGATGGAATGGGGCGTATTTGCTGGCGTCAACTTTCAGTTTGCCAAATAACATAAATGGAGAAACTGATGCATAAGACTTTGACAACCGCCCTTCTTGTTTCCACCTGCCTGGCCACCAGCGCCTTGGCTCAGGAAGCCCAGCTTGTTGGCGATTTATTCACCAACCCCGGCGCGCCGCAGGCCAGCAGCGATTTCCGGTCTGCGCCGTTGAGCATCGATACCAACTTTGCGAAAATGGAATTCGTTGGCGGCGGGTTCCCGACCGAAGAGTCTGCGCAGGCGCTGTATGATGCACTGGACCTGCAACGCGCCACGCAAGCTTACATGGATTTTTATCCCGCACTTTCGCTCTATGCTATCGTCAAGTCACAGGCCCGTGATCTCAAGTTCGAAAGCTCGTCGGACATTGGCGTGATGGCGGACTACATGAACTCCAATCAACCCTATTTGACCGGCAACAACAGCACGATTTATGCAGTGGCATCGCTGGATCTGGGCGTCGATGGCCCCACCGTTGTCGAGATCCCGGCCGGTATGTTTGGCACCGCCAATGACGCGGTGTTCAAGTACCTGACCGATTTCGGCGCAACTGGCCCGGATATGGGGGAAGGCGGGAAATATCTTTTCCTGCCTCCCGATTATACCGGTGATGTGCCCGACGGGTATTTTGTGATGCGCTCGCCGGGCTACCGGGTCTGGACCATGATGCGCGCGTTCGTCGATGTCGGAACCGGCGACAAGGCGGTGGAGTGGTTTGAACAGAATTTCAAGGTCTTCCCACTGGAGACCGGCCCGCGCGAGGCGCGTTATGTCAACGCAAGCGAGGTGGGCATGAACCCGCTTCCTCCAGAGGACGGAACAGTCTTCGAGATGCTCAACGAGATCATACAGCACGAGCCGTCCGAACTGTTTGACCCCGAGCAGCTCGGTCGTCTGGCCACTCTGGGCATCGAAAAGGGCAAATCTTTCGCCCCGGACGCGCGCATGGCCGTAATCCTCGATCAGGGGGCCAAGCAGGGCACGGCCATGTCCCGGGCCATCGTCTACGCATCGCGCGAGCCTGATATCCGCTATTGGCCGGACCGGCAGTGGGAAAAGATGTTTGTGCGCAATACCGAGTTCACCCGGGACAGCGGCGCCAATGACATCGATGCCCGCACGCTGTGGCACTACCAGGCGATTGTGGTGTCCCCCAACCTTCTGTCGACCACCCCGGGCGTGGGAACGGCCTATCTTACGTCCTTCAGGGATGCGGATGGCGGGTTTCTTGATGGGAGCAAGTCCTACCGGCTGAACGTCCCCGCAAATACGCCGGTCAAACGGTTCTGGGCCGTAACGGCCTATGATCCAGCCACCCGTGGACTGTTGGCATCGGACGGCCAAATCACGGTTGGCAGCCAGACCGACCCCGTGGTCAACGCGGATGGATCGGTGGATCTGTATTTCGGTCAATCGGTACCTGAGGGATTCGAGGCGAACTGGATCAAGACCGACCCATCCAAGGGGTTCTTCACGGTTTTCCGCTTCTACGGCCCGCTTGAAGGCTACATTGAAAAAACATGGGTACTGAACGACTTCGAGTTAACTGAGTGATTTCCGTACCATTGATTGTAGCTAAAGACACGCGAGGTGCGGGCGGCGTTGCACACCTGCCTGCTCCCGCATGACGGCACAAGCACCCATCATCAAAACGATAGGCGGTTCGTCCGGCGGCAGCACCAATTCCTTGGCTGTCCGTGCCTGGAACTATTGGCTGTATTCCACCACAGGCGGACATTCTGGCGCATCGCCTGTCTCAAAGCCCGCTGTCTCGTATGGGCACGGCGAACGGTCGGATTGGAATTTGGAGATTTGGCATGCATTGAATGGCTGGTATGGGGAATTCGTGCTGCGCTGCCGCTGAACCTGTGTGTCTGGATCGTGTGTCGACGCCACGATCTGCGCTGCAGTCGCATCAGGCTGGTTTGTCCGCTGTGTGTGAATTCGCCTCGCTCCTGATTTCACCGATGCAGCGAACGGCAGGTTTGACGGGCCGCATCGCAGCATACAACATGGTTTGCGAGCGGCAGCTTTGGGCCGAAAGCGCCAGTTGGAGCTACTCCGGCGAAGGTCACAAAAGAGCAGACCAGCCCCTTGAACATTTCTCAGAGCGACCGAGGCGCACCAGTGGCACAATGGGAACCTTTTGTCAGGTGGCGAGCACTAAGCACCTAGTTTCAAGCATTAAGGACACGTCAGACACCACTCGATTGGCAACTCAGTTGTTCGATCTCATTAACCGAGACTTGCCTTACTGGCAGTCGGAGGGACCTATCGGATCACCGCTCTCCGAAGAACGCTTCAATAAGGGGTTTGCATCCCCGTCATTTAATAAAATTGCATCATACTTCGGAAGGTTTGGTCATGTAGATTATAAGCGTGACTTGGGCTTCATATTGGCGGGAGATTTTGCAACCTGCAAAACTCTAATCAATCATATTGTCGATATTCGAAACAAGATTGCGCATGGCAACCCAAGCCTGTCCAAAACGCCTTCTGATCTGTTGGATGCGGCATCAACCGTTCAGGTGTTTTGCCGCTCTACTGACGATGTATTTGCAAGGTGGTGCAAGCAAAACCTATGTCCGATTAGGTGAACGTATCTGTAGCCCAAATATCATGGTTGGAACGTGACTTCCGTTCATTCATGCCCCGATAAACGTGACTGCACCGTAACATCCGACGGACTTGTGGCGCCGACCTTAATTGGAGGTGGGCGTCACTTTCTTGGATCGGTGGCGTCGACCCAGTTACGTTTGACTTCGAACTCAGGACCGTCGTCATAGTGACGTATCGCACCAGCTTCCTTGTGACCCAAGATAGCACGTTGCACTTGAATGTCGGCACCAGCACGGCGCATGGCATTCACGAACGTAGAACGCAGGGAGTAGAGAGCTTTCTGAGGGTCTTCGATTGGTTCCTGCATCTTCTCACGGAGTAAGCGACCAAAGTTGTGCCGTACCGATCCTACCTTATCCGTCTTGATCGATTGGAAGGTTTCTAGCCCGCCAGATGCCACCCATTCTGGGAAATCGGCGATCTCTGGGTGTAAGGGGACGATCCTGGTCGAACTTTCGGTTTTACTTCCTGTGATACGTATCCACGCCTTGGTAACATCGTCAGGCTTCAGTCTAATGACCTCGATAGGGCGCATCCCAGAGAAAGATAGCACACGCACTACCATGTGGATGGCCTCTCGCCGTGCATCAGAAAGTCCCTTCGCAGGCGCCCCCCATTGTCTGTCAGCAGCCTGAAGTATGCGTGTGACTTCTGCTGGGGCAAAGGGCTTCCATTTTCTCTCTTCGATGGGACGCTTGTCTTTTGGTAACCTGACCCCAATCATCGGGTTTTCCGATATGATATCTTCATCAAACGCAAAGGCGAAGATGCCTTTGATTGGCGTAAAGACAGCGTGGATAGATGAAACCTGAACCGTACCGATCAAGTCATCCCGCAACTTCTTCAGGTCCTCGGTCAGAACATGGGCCAAAGGTACGTCGCCAGTTATGGCAACAAGTCTCGCTACCTCTCGACGGTACTTTGATCGGGTTCCAGGTCTGATTGAATTGAAGCGGCAATATTTGTAGCGCGACAATCTGGATGCGAGGAGCGCGTCAATCAGGATGAGAATCCTTGGTCGCGACACTTGAGACGATGCCGTCGTTTTCTATCGCGATCAAGGGTTTTGTGTTTTTGATTGTCGCGGCGCGTCAATCAGCTTGGATGTTAGCCGGTGTCGCTCTTTGAGCTGGGCGCCCAGGCCCCTTTGCTTGTTCGGCGGC
>NZ_JAIMIA010000010.1 GCF_019966495.1 Tateyamaria pelophila
GCCACATACGTGCAAATCCGTTCCCGAAGGTCCAAAGAATATGGTTTGCCCATGATCCACCTCCCAACGGAAGTGAATCAGACAAAAAGCTTCCTGTGAATCCCTTTCGATTCAGATCAAACACAAAACGCTTTAGCGCACCCAGACCTCGACCCGTCGGTTGGCCTGCCGCCCCCAAGCGCTGTCATCACAGGCCATCGGCAAGGCTTCTCCGAATGCATCCACATCCAATTGAATACGGTCGAAGTTCGCGGTCTCGGCGGCGGAGATAATGGCACGGCGCACAGCCTCGGCCCGCCGCAATGCAATGGTGCGATTGACGTCTGCCGGGCCATCCCCATCGCTGAAACCCACCAGCAAGACCTGGCGTGCATCGTATTTGCCCTGCTCCATCGCAAGCGCCAATTGCTGCACATTTGATCGTGATTGCGCGTCCAGACGCACCGACCCCGCCTCAAACCGAAAAGACGTTGTCAACCGCTCCATGCCGTAGAGGGTGCGCGTCATGCGTTGTAACTCTTCCAGCGACACTTCCGGCCCCGCTGAGGTGATCGCATTGGCAAAGCGGTAACCTTGCGCGTCGATACTGACCTCTTCGGGAGATTGATCTACGAAACCAGCCCGGCGGATCATGATTTGTGCCGCGGGTGAACGCGTGAACGCCAGTAACTCACGCGCCACTTTGGGCAAGCGCCGGGCAGGCATATACCGGAACATAGGCGCTGTCAGCGGGTAGTCTTCGGTCTTGATGGTCCCGCGATCTGCGGACATCGAAAATCCGCAAGGCCCCGTCAGGGTCAACGCCCGTGTACTGCCAACCTCTGAATAACTGACGATCCCAAAGGCAAACGGATCACGCAGAACCGCCGCAACAAGTTCATCCGGACGGGGATGGCGGATAATTCCTTCTGCAAAGGCAAGACCGGCCGGGCCCATTACATGGTCTTCGACGGATTGCCCCAGACCGGTCGAGGCATCCGGCAGGTGCAGCACTATCTCTGCATTTGCGCCGCCAAGGTCCTGCCAGTTGGTGATCCGGCCGGCAAATACTTCAGCCAGATCTTGCGGTGACAACCTGTCCACCGGATTGGACGGAGCAACAATCGGCACCATGGCATCCAGCGCCAGAACACGACTGCGGTTGACCTGTGTCATATCCCCCAGCCCCGCCGTACGGGCACGCAGGCGTTCATCGGGTCGGATTTCGCGCAGCGCCATGACGAGATCCGCTTCGTTCACCAACAGGTCTGCAAAGCCTTCGTCTGTCGTGGAGACACGGAAGTAGAACCGCGCGGCAGGTGCGCCATCGGATTGGTTGCGCAAGATATAGACAAAGGTCGAGTCACCTGTTGCGACCCGTTCTGCGGTGAAGTCATTGCGTAGCGCAAAGCCTTCGATCAGCGCAGGCATCAAAACCAGACCCATTGTGGCAGATCCGGAAATGTTCACTTCAGCCACGAAATTCTGCAGATTGGGGCAAGCAGGCCCATCGCACAAGACGCCGGACCCATCGACAGTCAACTCGCCGTAAACCGTTTCAAGGCGATAGAACTCACCGTCGAAACCAAGCAATGTCCCGCTCAGCTCGACCGCGCCATCGGGCGAGGTGAGCGTTACATCCTGCGCATGGGCCGATGTGCCCCATATGAAAAGTGCAGCGAAAATCGCCACACGTGCCCAAGCCATAAGATGCCCTTCGTCGCAACGGTGTTCAGTTGCTTGCGACTTTCAGGTCTGAAACGAGATTGTTCAACACCAGAAAGCTACCAACGGCATCGCAACCCGGGACGGCAAGGATCAAATCCTGTGTTATCAGCTTGCCGCCGTCGGTGATCTCGATCGTTTCCGCTTCAATTTCCAGTCCGCAGTTTTTCGGGGTCACCTCAGCCTCCACGCTGAGATAGACCGGGCCGTCCCGCTGTGTTTTGCGGGAAGGGAATGTGTAGATTTCTGCCAACCGGGGCTCTGCGACGCTGATGTCACCAAGTGGCATCAGAAATCCGTGTTCACCGCGTATCAGGCTGTCGATATCCGAGGCGCCGCCGGACCAGATATGGCCGGGCTCTCCGTAGCCTGCACCGAATTCGCGCGCATGCAGCTGAAATCCGGCCTGGCCCCGCCAGTGCACCGCCACGCGATCGTAATCGTCCAGATCGGTCACTTGCGTATGCGCAACGGCACCATCGCCATTTGAAAAGGCGAGGATGAAAACAGCTTGTTCCTTCAGTGCCGGCACGGTCACTTTCAACGACCCTTCCGCATCGGTGGCCAAGGTAAACATCATGCCGTGGTGGTGCACGGTCAGACGTTCATTGACCGCGCAGGGTGCCGACATGGTCAGGTTTACCATGGCTCCCGGCAGTGTTTTCGCGGTAGCGGTCATCACGCAATCTTCCGCTCTGACTTCCGCGGTGGGGAGCGTATCCCGGTCCAAGTCAGGGAGGCTGGACGGTTCTGGCGCTGAGATGCGCGAAATTCCGTCCTCTTCGGCGGGGGTTGTCAGAATGATGACATCACTGGACGAGATCTGTTCGATCTCGTCCACTTCCAAAAAGAGGCCTGAGTGCGTTTTGTCGATGATCGGTGTTGCGGTTGATCCGGTAAAAGCCGCGGTCGGGCGCCCCTCGACACCATATCGTTCCTTGGCCGCCGCCCCGACCTGCATTGCAACCCCAAGGCCCGCGGCGATGCCGAGTGTACCAACGGCGGTAATGACCTCTTTAAGGTGAAACATGGTCATGCGTCCCTTCCACGGATTGGTTCGCGGAGTAACTCCCAAATCAAAAGGGCCGGGTCATGACCGGGAAATGAACTCTTTGCGTCAGGATTGCGGCGACGGCGTCAGACCAGACGCCCGTGACAATGCTTGAACTTTTTTCCTGATCCGCAGGGGCAAGGCTCGTTGCGGCCGGGGCTGCCCCACGTGGACTGATCATTTTCATCAAAGCCCGCATTTTTCGCTTCGGGCGTGGGCGCAGGCGTTTCATTTGTCACTTCGGCCGGAGCTTGCGGTTGCTGTGCGGCGATCTCCGCCATCATCGCCTGACGCTCTTGTTCGGTCATGGGTCGGATCAGGGCGAGCTTCTGGGTCACCTCGTTCCGCAGGCTATCCAGCATGGCTTCGAACAGTTGAAACGCTTCGTTCTTGTATTCGTTCAGTGGATCACGCTGTGCGTAGCTGCGGAAGCCGACAACCGAACGCAGGTGTTCAAGCGTCAGCAAATGCTCGCGCCATTTGGTGTCGATGGCTTGCAGGATCAACTGCTTTTCGATGGTTCGCATATTCTCCGGACCAAAGGACTCGGTCTTTTCTTCCAAAAGCTTGTTACTGGCTTCGATCAGACGCTCGCGGATTTGCTCATCATCCACGCCTTCTTCTTCGCACCATTCGATGATTGGTACATTCAGGCCCAAACGCTCGATCACGGCGGCATAAAGACCATGGGTGTCCCATTGATCCGCATAGGAATTGGCGGGCATGTACTGGTCGATCAAATCGTCCACGACCTGATCCCGCATATCCGATGTCATCTCGGACAGATCGTCCGCTTCCATGATTTCGCGGCGCTGGCCAAAAACGACCTTGCGCTGTTCGTTCATCACGTCATCGAATTTGAGCAACTGCTTGCGGATATCGAAGTTACGGCCTTCGACCTTTGCCTGTGCGCGTTCCAGGGACTTGTTGACCCACGGGTGCACAATCGCCTCACCCTCTTCCAAACCAAGGGTTTTCAATACCTTATCCAAACGGTCCGAGCCGAAAATGCGCATCAGGTCGTCTTCGAGCGACAGATAGAAGGACGTGCGGCCGGGGTCGCCCTGACGGCCTGAACGGCCACGCAACTGGTTATCGATCCGGCGGCTTTCGTGGCGTTCAGAGGCCAGAACAAACAGGCCACCTGCCGCCAGCACTCTTTGCTTTTCATCTTCGTGCTCGGCCTCGATGCGCTTGCGCACATCATCGGGGTCGATGTTCGGATCCGCTACAATCGCTTCAAGCACTTTCAGCTCGACGTTGCCGCCCAGCTGAATGTCGGTGCCGCGGCCCGCCATATTGGTGGCGATGGTCACCGCCCCAAATTTGCCGGCATCCGCGATGATCTGCGCCTCCTGCTCGTGTTGGCGCGCGTTCAGAACGTTGTGTGGGATGTTTTCTTCTTTCAGCAAGGCACTGAACATCTCGGATTTATCGATTGACGTGGTGCCGACCAGAACGGGCTGCCCTTTTTCGTGGGCGGCCTTGATCTCCTTGACCATAGCACCGTATTTTTCGGTCCCTGTCCGGAACACCTGATCATCTTCGTCGATGCGGGTAATCGCCCGGTTCGTCGGAACTTCAACAACGCCCAGACCGTAAATCTCGCCGAATTCCTCGGCTTCGGTGGCGGCCGTGCCCGTCATGCCGGCCAGTTTGTTATAGAGGCGGAAATAGTTCTGGAACGTCACCGAAGCCAGCGTCTGGTTTTCCGGCTGGATCTTGACGCCTTCCTTGGCTTCAAGCGCTTGGTGCAGACCTTCGGACAGGCGACGGCCCGACATCATGCGACCGGTGAATTCGTCGATCAGAACAACCTGATCTTCCCGCACGATATAATCCTTGTCCTTCTTGAACAGAATATGCGCCCGCAGACCTTGGTTCACGTGGTGTACGATCGTGGTGCTTTCGGGATCGTAAAGCGTTGCGTCAGCTTCGATCAGATCGCGCACACGCAACTGTTCTTCGAGAAATTCAATGCCTTCGTCGGTAAAGGTCACGTTCCGTTGTTTTTCATCCAGAGTGTAATGCTCGGGCTGAATCAGCGGAATGATGGCATTGATGGTGACATAGAGCTCAGACCGATCAGCCATATGGCCGGAAATGACCAGCGGCGTCCGCGCCTCGTCGATCAGGATACTGTCGACTTCGTCTACGATGGCGTAATTGTGCCCGCGTTGCACCATTTGGTCGATAGACGGTTTCATGTTGTCACGCAGATAATCGAACCCAAGCTCGTTATTGGTCGCATAGGTCACGTCGCAGGCATAAGCCTCTCGTTTTTCGTCTTCGGACATGCCTGCAACAGCCACACCAGTGGTAAGACCAAGGGCGGCAAAAACCTTGCCCATCCATTCGGCGTCACGCCGTACCAGATAGTCGTTGACCGTCACGACGTGCACACCCTTGCTGGTAAGAGCATTGAGGTAAACGGCAAATGTAGCGGTCAGGGTCTTGCCTTCGCCGGTCTTCTGCTCGGCGATATTGCCTTGATGCAGGAAAATCGCCCCCATCAGCTGTGTGTCATAGGCGCGCAGACCCAGAGCCCGCCTGGCAGCTTCGCGGCAGTTGGCGAAAGCTTCGGGCAGCAGATCATCCAGGTTTTCACCCGCGTTGGCCCGTTTGGCCAAAGCGTCTGTGCGTTCTTTCAAACCATCGTCGCTCAACGCTTCGAATTCCGGCTCCAGCGCATTGATCTTGTCGACCAATGGCCGAACAGCTTTGATCTTGCGATCGTTTGGGGTGCCGAACACCTTTTTGGTGAGAGTTCCGAAACCGAGCATGCGTTCTCCAGCCGATCAATTCATGTTGTGCAGCAACTGCTTGCCGGACAAGCGCCAAGCCCATAGATACGGGTGGAAGAAACCGACCCAAACTGCGTCCATAGGGCGATGTAAGGGTCGCGCCAAACCGTGTCAATGCACGCACCCTGCGCGCAGCTAGCCTTAGGACTGATCTATGACGAAACATTACCTTTCATTGCCCATTTTCGGACTCTTGACCGCGATGGCGTTGCCCGCCAGTGCCCAGGACGCAGATACGGTGGTCGCCACGGTTAACGGAACTGAAATCACAATCGGGCATATGATTGTCGCGCGATCCACGTTGCCGCAACAGTATCAGCAGCTGCCTAACGATGTTTTGTTTGAAGGCATTCTAAGCCAGTTGATCGATCAGACCCTTTTGGCGCAATCCTTCGAAGGTGAGCTGCCCAAACGCACGACCCTGTCCATCGAAAACGAAAGACGTTCGTTGACCGCGGCTGAAGTGATCGAAAATGTGTTGACCACCGCGCTGACCGAAGAGGCCATTCAAACCGCTTATGCGGAGAGACTTGAAGCGTTTGAAGCGTCAGAAGAATACAATGCCGCACATATTCTGGTTGAAACCGAAGAAGAAGCGCTGGCTGTCGTCGCCGAGCTGGAAGCCGGTGCGGATTTCGCCGCCACGGCCCGCAATCAGTCAACTGGCCCCTCCGGCCCCAACGGCGGTGATCTGGGCTGGTTTGGGCCCGGCGCCATGGTGCCTTCGTTCGAGGCGGCAGTGATCGCACTGGAAGTCGGCGCAGTGTCGGCCCCGGTCCAAACCCAGTTCGGCTGGCACGTCATCAAGCTGATCGATACACGCAAAACAGATGCACCAACTCTGGATGCCATTCGCAATGAAATCGTGAGCGATCTTCAAGCTTCGGCTGTAGCCAGCCGCGTGGAAAGCCTCGCGGAAACAGCAACAATCGACGAGTCTTCCGCAGAGGGGATAGACCCGGCGATCCTCCAAGACCTGACATTGGTTGAATAACGATGGCTGCCAACTTGCCCAGATCGCCTTTGGCGCCTGCAGCCTTTCCGGCATTGCCCATGATCGACGGCGTAGAATTCGCCGCCGTTTCCGCCGGTGTCAGATATCAAGGGCGGTTGGATGTGATGCTGGCCAAATGCGCGCCCGGAACGTCCATCGCGGGCACGTTTACGCGCTCGGCGACGCGCTCGGCGTCGGTTCTGGATTGTCAGGTCAAACTCGGAAAACAATCTCGGGACGGTGCCGCTATTTTGGTGAACTCAGGCAATTCCAATGCCTTCACCGGGCGCAATGGCGTGGCAGCGGTCGGCACTATCGTTCAGGCCACTTCGGACGCGACCGGCGTTGCGGCTGATCGGATCTTTACCGCATCCACAGGAGTCATCGGCGAGCCGCTACCGTTTGAGCGGATTACAGAAAAGCTGGCGGACCTTAATGCGGAGCTTTCCGCTGATGCGATCGCAGACGCAGCGGCCGCCATCATGACGACGGATACCTTCGCCAAGGGGTCCATGGCCACCTGCGACGTGGACGGCAAAATTGTCAAAATAGCAGGTATCGCCAAAGGCAGCGGCATGATCGCGCCCGATATGGCGACCATGCTTGTCTATATCTTTACCGATGCGCACGTCGCTCAAGAGCACCTGCAGGATATGACAACGCGGCTGGTGGATGAAACGTTCAATTGCATCACAGTGGATAGCGACACATCGACTTCCGACAGCCTGATCGTTGCCGCAACCGGGGCAAGCGGTGCGGATGCGTCTGAACACCCCGGCTTTGAAGAAGCGCTCGGATCCGTCATGCGAGATTTGGCACATCAAGTTGTGCGCGACGGTGAAGGCGCCACGAAATTCGTAGAAATTCGTGTGACCGGTGCTACCGACAAGACGGCGGCCAAAATGCATGCGATGTCGATTGCAAATTCACCTCTCGTCAAAACCGCGATTGCTGGCGAAGATCCCAACTGGGGTCGCATTGTTATGGCAGTCGGGAAATCCGGTGCGGCTGCGGACCGCGATACATTATCGATCTGGTTTGGTGACGTGTTGGTGGCCGAAAACGGCTGGGTCAGCCCGACTTATAGCGAAGCGGACGCAGCCCTGCACATGAAGTCCGATCACATCCGCATTCGTGCCGATATTGGCATGGGTTCATCCGACGTGACGGTCTGGACCTGTGATTTGACGCATGGATACATTGATATCAACGCTGACTATCGCTCATGACAGACAAGCCGATTGTCCTGGTTTCGGCCGTCGCGTTGATTGACGTCGACGGGCGAGTATTGCTCGCGCAACGACCCGAAGGAAAATCAATGGCCGGCCTTTGGGAATTTCCGGGTGGCAAGGTCGAGACCGGTGAGACGCCAGAGGCGGCGCTGGTGCGAGAACTTGAAGAAGAGCTGGGAATCAACACATGGAAGTCCTGCCTGGCGCCCTTGACCTTCGCCAGCCACAGCTACGATGACTTTCACCTGCTCATGCCTTTGTTTGCGTGCAGAAAATGGGAAGGAACACCCCATTCCCGCGAGAATCAGTCATTAAAATGGGTGCGCGCAAACGACCTGAAATCCTACCCGATGCCGGCCGCAGATCTCCCTTTGATCCCTGTATTGCGTGATTTGCTGTAGATCCGAAGGTCTTAAAGTTTCAATTTCGATAAAAAAAATGGCGTGTTTTGAATATTTTTGGTGACATATTAACCAATAAGTTGAAAGATAGTCTTAAGACTCACAGATGGGGAGGAACTACAATGCTTCGAACAATCTCTCTCGGTACTTCGATTTTGATTCAAGGCATCTTCGTCCGGTCACTTCCGGACGGTCGTATAACGGTCCGCGTTGATAGCGCCGACTATTCGGGAAAACCGGTTACGCGCGCGGCCTGATTAAGCAAGACACTCACGAATAAAAAGGGGACGGTTTTCACCGTCCCTTTTTTTGTTTTATCAGTCACTTCACGCCAAGGTGCGTGTCACTTCTTCACGCTCGAAAATCTCGATCACATCTTTCGGCCGGATGTCATCGTAGTTTTCGAAGGCCATGCCGCATTCCTGACCTGACTGCACTTCTGCCACTTCATCCTTGAAGCGCTTGAGTGTTTTGAGCGTGCCTTCGTGAACAACCACGTTATCGCGCAACAGACGCACACCCGCAGAGCGGCGCGCGACGCCTTCTGTGACCAGACAGCCGGCAACCTTACCGACATGTGACACTTTGAAGACCTCTTTGATCTCGGCATAGCCGATGAAGGTTTCGCGAATTTCAGCACTCAGCAAGCCTGATGCCGCCGCTTTCACGTCGTCAACCAGATCGTAGATCACCGAGTAGTACCGGATCTCAACACCCTTCTGGTTTGCCGTATTCCGTGCTGATGCGTTTGCACGGACGTTAAAGCCCATGATCGGCGCGCCAGATGCTTCGGCCAGACCCACGTCCGTTTCGGTAATCGCACCAACGCCGGAGTGGAGCACGCGGACGCGTACTTCGTCGTTTCCGATCTTCTCCATCGCCTGGACGATCGCTTCGGCAGAGCCCTGAACATCCGCTTTCACCAGAATCGGCAGCTCGCTGACATCCTCGTCCGCCTTGGCATTCGCCATCAGTTGCTCGAGTGTCGTTGCCGCACCGGCAGCCGCACGTTTGTCCTTGGCTGCATTCGCGCGATACTCCGCGATCTCACGGGCCTGCGCTTCTGTCTCCGTTACGTTCAGAACGTCACCCGCTTCGGGTGTGCCGTTCAGACCAAGCACCTCGACAGGCACCGATGGGCCCGCTTCCTTGACGCGCTCGCCCTTGTCATTGATCAGCGCACGGACCTTACCGTACTGCTCACCCACAACAAAGATGTCGCCCTGGCGCAACGTACCATTCTGGATCAAAACAGTCGCGACGGGACCACGGCCCACGTCCAACTGTGCTTCGATCACAGCACCCTGAGCCGCCCGGTCGGGGTTGGCCTTGAGCTCGAGAATTTCGGATTGCAGCGCAATCGCTTCGAGAAGTTCGTCCAGACCCTGACCGGTAATCGCGGACACTTCGACGTCCTGCACATCGCCGGACATTTTTTCGACAATGACCTCATGTTGCAACAGATCGGTGCGGACCTTGTCAGGCGTCGCTCCGGGTTTGTCCATCTTGTTGATCGCCACGATCATCGGCACTTTTGCCGCCTTTGCGTGGTTGATCGCCTCGATCGTCTGCGGCATCACGGCATCATCCGCCGCGACCACCAGAACGACGATGTCGGTGACCTGTGCACCACGTGACCGCATCGACGTAAACGCGGCGTGGCCGGGTGTGTCGAGGAAGGACAGCTTGGTGCCGCTATCGGTTACGACTTGATAGGCGCCGATGTGCTGCGTGATCCCGCCTGCTTCGCCCGAAACCACTTTGGCATCGCGGATGGCATCCAGCAGTGACGTTTTACCGTGGTCAACGTGACCCATGATCGTAATCACCGGTGGGCGGGGTTGCAGATCGGCTTCGTCATCGACGATCTCTTTGATCACGTCTTCAACGTCGGCATCAGACACACGTTGAACCGTGTGGCCAAACTCTTCGATGACCAGTTCCGCAGTGTCGGCGTCAATCGTTTCGTTCTGTGTCAGCATCATGCCCATCTGCATGAGGGACTTCACCACATCACCAACGCGCTCAGACATACGGTTGGCAAGTTCCGAAACAACAATCGCCTCTGGCAAGTTGACCGTCCGCATGACCTTTTCGCGTTCAACCGAACCGCCCATGGCTTTTTGACGTGCGCGTTCCTGTTTGCGCTTCATCGCCGCCATGGAGCGATGGCGACCAGCACCCGCGCCCGTAGCTTCGGAAAGCGTCAGCTTGCCGGACCGGCGATTATCGTCGCCTCGGCCTTTCGGACGCTGCTGTTGTTCACGCTCGTTTTTCCGGGGCGTTGCCGTGGGCAGTTGCGTCTGCCGCGGCGCGGCTTTTGCCGGTTTGGGTTCAGTCGGCTCTGATGCGGCCTGTGCCGCAGCCACAGCCTCGGCGGCTTTGCGCGCCTCGTCTTCCGCTTTCAGACGCAGGCTTTCTTCGCGCTCTTTTTCTTCGCGTTCCTTGGCCTCCATCTCGGCCCGGCGACGCTCACGCTCTTCTTCGCGTGCTTTTTCTTCGGCAGCACGGGTCGCGGCCTCTTCGACTTCACGCGATTTGGCAGCCTGAACGGCCTTCAGGCGACGCTCCATTTCGGCGTCTGTGATCCCTGCCGGGCGACGGCTGGGGGTCCCTACCGTCGGGCCGGAACTCACAGGTTTGGGAGCCCCCGTCTTGGGAACCACGACCCGCTTGCGCTTGGTTTCGACGACAACGTTCTTAGTCCGCCCGTGGCTGAAACTCTGTTTCACATTGCCCGGACGCGCGCCGCCGCGCAGCCCCAGTGTCTTTTT
Organism: Tateyamaria pelophila; assembly: GCF_019966495.1. Taxonomy (GTDB): domain Bacteria; phylum Pseudomonadota; class Alphaproteobacteria; order Rhodobacterales; family Rhodobacteraceae; genus Tateyamaria; species Tateyamaria pelophila. The sequence goes on from NZ_JAIMIA010000010.1 coordinate 10,961, forward strand.
ACCGTCTGTATCGCTCATAAAGCTCGTCTATCCTTCCAGGCGACCGTTGCCGCCTTCATTTTCGCGCACACCGCGTAAACGGTTGGCTTCCTCTACAACACGTTGCGTGAGTCCGCCAGAGGCCAGCGCCCCGTGAATCACAGTTTGGCGACCGAACGCCAATCCCAACTCATGGGATGTCAGCCATCCGATGTAACTTCCAAAATGCGGCGTGCTCAGCTTGGACTTGCCACGGCCCGAACCATCTACCGCCTGAATAAGGACTTGCGCTTCTTCCATTTGAAGCCAGCCCTTTACCTTTTCGTACCCTGCCACGGCTCTGCCGGATTTGCGTGACAACGCAATCAGATCGACCACACGACGGGCAAGTTGCCGCTCAACCTCGTTCACCAGATCCTCTGGCACGGTCACGGATTGCTTGGCCCCGCGTGCGAACAGTTTTTTCGCAACCGCCGTTTCCAGCGCTGAACGTTGCGCCGCGACGTAAATGCCACGCCCCGGCAGTTTGCCCGCAATATCGGGCACAATCTGGTCATCCGGTCCAACGACAAAACGGATCAACCCGTATTTCGGCTGCACCTCGCCTGTGGCAATGCACTTGCGTTCAGGTCCATCCGACCGATCCTTTGAGGCGCCACCGCGTCCCATGAGGCTGTCCCGAGGCCTGAGATCAGGCCTCGGTCTCCTCGGTCAGTTCGGCGTCTGCATCTTCTTCTTCGGCTTCCAGTTCCGTCGGATCCACCCAGCCCAAAAGAACACGGGCAGTCATAACCAGATGCTGTGCTTCTTCCAAGGATACGTCAAAGGGTTCCAGTACGCCATCATCCTTGTGGCGTTCACCGTCGACCGTCGTCCAGCCACCAGCCAGTTCCCAATCCGCGCAGGTTGCAAAATCTTCCAGCGTTTTGACATCGTCCTTGGCCAATGCCTCAATCATTTGGGGTGTCAGACCGTCAAATTCAATAAGGCTGTCTTCAGCACCCAGAGCGCGCGCATTTTCCAACGCGGCTTTGGCAGCGGCTTCCAGCACGTCGCGGGCCCGAGCCTGCAACTCTTCAGCGGTGCCCTCGTCGACACCGTCGATGACCAGAAGCTCATCCTGCTCGACATAAGCAACCTCTTCGAGGTTGGTGAAACCTTCGGACACCAGAAGCTGGGCAAAGAATTCGTCGAGATCCAGATTGTCCATGAACAGCTTGGTGCGTGATTCGAACTCTGCCTGACGGCGGGCCGATTCGTCCGCCTCCGTCATGATGTCGATGTCGAGACCGGTCAGCTGGCTGGCCAAACGCACGTTCTGACCGCGACGGCCAATGGCAAGGCTCAGCTGCTCTTCGGGCACGACAACTTCGATCTTGCCGGCTTCTTCGTCCAGAACAACTTTGGACACCTCGGCAGGCTGCAATGCGTTCACGAGGAATGTCGGCTGATCTTCATTCCACGGAATGATGTCGATCTTTTCGCCCTGCAATTCGTTCACGACGGCCTGAACCCGGCTGCCGCGCATACCAACGCAGGCTCCGACGGGATCAATGGAGTTGTCATAAGAAATCACGGCGATCTTGGCGCGCGAACCCGGGTCACGGGCAACGGCTTTGATCTCGATGATGCCGTCATAGATTTCGGGCACTTCCATCTTGAACAACTCCGCCATGAATTCAGGCGCGGTGCGGCTCAGGAAAATCTGCGGGCCGCGTTGCTCGCGACGCACGTCCTTGATGTAGCAGCGGATGCGATCATTCGGGCGATACGATTCGCGACCGATCTTTTCATTGCGACGCAAAATCGCTTCGCCTGCGCCCACATCGACGATGACGTTGCCGTATTCTTCGCGTTTGACCAGTGCGTTGATGATGGTGCCTGCGCGGTCCTTGAACTCTTCGTATTGGCGATCACGCTCGGCTTCGCGAACCTTTTGCAGGATGACCTGCTTGGCCGACTGCGCGGCGATTCGACCCATTTCCACGGGGGGTACTTCTTCGATCAGTTGCTGCCCGACCTCGGGTGCATCCATGTATTGCTTGGCCTGCTCGACGGTGAACTCAGCCTGATAGTTTTCCAACTCGTCATCTTCGACCACGGTACGAACGCGGGTGAACGTCGCCCTGCCCGTTTTTCGATCAATCGCAACGCGAATGTCCATCTCTGCGCCGTAGCGGGACTTCGCCGCACGCGCGAGCGATTCTTCCATCGCCTCAATGACCAGCCCGGGGTCGATCATCTTTTCGCGCGCAACCGCTTCGGCAGTTTGCAAAAGCTCAAGCTGGTTTGCAGATGTAATGGCCATCAGCTGTTCTCCTCTGACCCTTGGGTCTCGTTTGTGTCTGCACCCTCGGGCGCGTCTTCGGATATCTCGTCAAAATCGGATTCTTTGAGAACGCCGGCCGCTTTGCGCTGGCGCAGCATCTCCTTGATCAACTCGTCTGTCAGGACCAGCTTGGCGTCGCTCAACCAGTCAAACTTCAAACCTATCGTGCCTTCGGCCACGTTGATCAGCACTTCGTCGCCGTCAATCCCGGCAAGCACGCCCTTGAAACGGCGGCGTCCATCGATCAGTTCGTCGGTCTCCAGCTTGGCCTCATATCCTTCGAACATGTCAAAGTCCTTGAGGCGTGTCAGCGGGCGGTCGATGCCCGGGCTGGACACTTCAAGCGTGTATGCATCCAGGATCGGATCCTCGACATCCAGCGTGGCGCTCACGGCGGTAGAGATCACGGCACAATCATCGACTTCGATCCCGCCATCGGCCTTGTCCGCCATGATCTGCAAGATCGACTCTTTGCCGCTCATCAGGCGCACGCGCACCAGTTCATAGCCAAGATCCTCTATCACTGGAGTGATGATCTCGGCCATGCGGCGGTCAATGGCGGCTTTGGCAATAAGGTCGGTGTTCATAAGTCCTACGCGTGCTTTCGGCACAAAAAAACGGGCGCGCGGCCCGTCGATCTTTCCCGGTGGAGCGTTGGGTTTGGACCCCAGCGCACCGCTGTTGAGAGCCATATACGCACCTGCGCCCGACTCTGCAAGCCCTCAGGCGATCCACCACCGTTCCGCCATGCGCAAATTATCCAGCGGCCATGCTTTACCGACGGTGACAGGCACGGCAATCGACTGGCTTGCGATATGCGTGACGGTCTGGCCATCCGGCAAAAGCAGGTAATCCCGCGGATCGGCATAGGCATCCAATTCGGTGATGTCGGCCACATCGACCATCGCATCGCGCAAGGCCTCTGCGCGAATGGCGGCATCGCTGAAATGAACAAACTCGATGCTGTCGAACCAACCGGCATGGGCAGACTTCCAATGCTCTGCGACACGGGTCCCGATGAAATGACGCCCGGGTTCGAGCTTCTGCACTTGGTAGATACCCGTACCCATGCCGGTATCCGAGCGCTGCTCGTAACCCGGGTGGGCCAGCAGATAAGGCAGATTGGGGTTGGGCGCATCGAGTGTGATTTGCAACCTGCGCGCATCCAAAACCCGCACATCGAATGGCAGGTGGACATGAGACGCATCGAACGCTGCACCATCATGAAACAAAACGTCGTCACGCAAGGAAAACTGCCAGATGCGCGCATCTTGGTTCGAGGTCCATCCGGTCGCCAAGGCGCCGCGCAACGTCCCGTCAGCGCCAATCTCGGTCAGGTTGTCATAAACCGTGCTGGAAATCGCCAGATCAAACAGATCTGCCGACAAAGCCGCGCGCAACCGACCACCGCGTTTGGGGGCCGCCGACACGCCCGTGGCCGCCAGAAGCGCTGCGGCAGCACCTGATGCAAATAGGGCGCGGCGGTCCAAACGGGTCATTTGCCTGCGATCCTGTCCATGGTGCGCACCAGTTCAGCCGAAATTCCCGGCTCGGACAAGGCATGTCCAGCATTCCGCACCATCTTCAACTCGCCCGCGGGCCAGGCCTGTGACAGGGCATAAGCGGAATCCGGTGGGCAGATCATGTCGTAACGCCCTTGTACGATCGTGCCGGGGATATGCTTGATCCGTCCGGCATGGGCCAGGATCTGGCCATCAAACTCAAGGAACCCAGCATTGGTGAAATAGTGATTCTCCAGCCGAGCAAAGGCGCGGGCGTATTCACCAGGCGCTTCGCCCCCCGCACCTGTCGAGTGAATGGACGCCAGCGCATTTTCCCAGGACGACCACGCCCGTGCAAATCGTGTTTCGAGCGCGACATCACCGGAAAACAGACGGCGGTTATAGGCTTCGATGAGGTCGCTGCGCTCATCCTCGGGCACCAGCCCCTCGAAGCGGGACCAGACTTCGGGCCAGAATTTGCCCGCCCCACCGCCATAAAACCAATCCAGTTCGGATTGGGTCATCAGGAACACACCACGCAGCACAAGATTGCGCACACGCGATGGATGCTCTTCGGCATAGATCAGCGACAGGGTTGCGCCCCAACTGCCACCAAATACGATCCACGCATCGATTTCCAGCGTTTTGCGAATCAGTTCGATGTCTTCGACCAGATGCCATGTCGTGTTGTTGGTCACCGACGCATGGGGCCGCGACCGGCCACAGCCACGCTGATCAAACAGGATGATCCGATAATACGCAGGGTCGAAATAGCGGCGCATCGCGGGGCTGCATCCGCCGCCGGGGCCGCCGTGCAGCACCACAACGGGCACGCCATCCGGGTTTCCGCACTGCTCTACATAGATGCGGTGGCCTTGGCCCACGTCCAACATCCGTTGATCGTAGGGGTCGGTTGGCGGGTACAGATATTGCACCGCGCGCTTTTGATCACTGTGTTTGTCCATTACTGACCTACATAGGGCTTAAACGCACATGAGCACACGGAGACGAAAATGCAAACGCATCAAACGACCGTCGATCCCTCGGAGATCGCAAAATTTGAAGCGATGGCCGCAGAATGGTGGGATCCTAACGGAAAATTCAAGCCTCTGCACATGCTGAACCCCTGTCGGCTGGATTACATCACCAGCCAGATCGCCGCCGAATTCGACCGCGACCTGAAATCTGCCGCACCTTTTTCCGGATTGCGCATTTTGGATATCGGATGTGGTGGCGGGTTGCTGGCGGAGCCCATGGCGCGCCTTGGGGCGGATGTGGTCGGCGCGGATGCCGCCGAACGCAACATTCCCGTGGCGCAGGTGCATGCGGAACAATCCGGCCTCACTATCGACTACCGACACACCACGGCCGAAGATATGGCCGCCGCAGGAGAACAATTCGACGCAGTGCTGAATATGGAGGTCGTCGAGCATGTAGCCGACCCGCTTGGCTATCTGACGGCGTGTCGGCAACTTCTGAAACCCGGTGGCTTGCACATCTGTTCCACGATCAACCGCAACCCCAAGTCCTTTATGATGGCGATTGTGGGAGCCGAACACATCATGCGGTGGCTGCCAAAGGGCACACATGAATGGTCGAAATTCATCACGCCGGACGAGCTTTTTGATCTGATGCGGCAGGCCGGACTGGAGCCGGTGGATCGGCAAGGGTTTGTTTTCAACCCGCTCACGTGGGGCTGGAAGCTGTCTGATCGCGATCTGAGCGTCAACTACGTTACGGCCAGCCTCAATCCGGCTTCGCCTTCGGGCTGAGCTGCATCCGCAGTTGACGCAAGATGGGGAGGGTCGCGCGCACGCTGTCCTCGCCCAACTGGTCGATGACATCCGATACCAGCGGCGCAATGGAACTCAGGGCCTGCTCGCGGGCGCGCCGACCCGCCGGGCTGATGGCGACCATTTTCCGACGGGCATCGTCCCAATCCGGCCGGATATGCACATAACCCGCCCATTCCAGCCGCGAGAGCGTATTGGTCATGGCCCCGCGGGTAATATTGAATGTTTCGGCCAATTGCGCGGGGCTGCGCTCCCCTTCGTGCCAGGCGAGGTGATTCAGCACCGAAAAATGGGAGATTTCCATTCCCTTGGGCAACACCCGGCTCAGGCGGTTGCGCACCATCTGGTCCGCCGCCAAAATCTCGCTAAACAGCGAAATGGCCAGAGTGTTCTTTTCCGTGCTCATGCAATTCTAAGGGCCCTCGAATTTGCGCGCATTCTCCCGCGAGGGGACGCGACGCCGGGCCTCGGCCACCTTTTCCAGTTCCAGATCAAAGATATAAACCCCCGGCGCCGTGCCTGCGTCAAGCACGACCTCGCCCCACGGATCGACCGCCAGGCTGTGCCCGTAAGTTGACCGTTTCTTTTGAGATCCACCCGGATGCGTCCCTGTCTGGGCTGGGGCCAGAACCCACGCCCCAGCCTCGATCGCGCGGGCGCGCAGCAAGCTGTGCCAATGGGCCGCACCCGTTTCCGGCGAAAAGGCTGCCGGATAAGTCAGGATTTGTGCCCCCGCCGTCACCAGTGCGTCCGCCAATCTGGGAAAGCGCATGTCGTAACACACGGCCATCTCAATCGGCGCGAACGGCGTTTCCGCAAGAACCGCCCGTGAGCCCGGACGGTAGCCATCCGATTCCGCCCAGGTTTCCGTTTCCGAAATCGCAACGTCAAACATATGTATCTTGTCATAGCGCGCTAGAATTTCGCCATCCGGGCCGATCAGAAAGGACCGGTTGGCAAAGCGCCCATCCGCATCATCCGTCTTGAGCGCCAGAGAGCCGATGAGCAGGTGAATGTGCAATTCTGCCGCAACGTCACAAAGTGCGGCAAGCGTCGGGTCATCTTCTTCGTGGCGCAACACCTCGTTCTGATGTGCGCGACTGGTGCTGAGGCAATTGGTGACCTCGGGCGTCAACACGAACGTGGCACCCTGATCCGCCGCCTGTCGCACAAGACCGAGAGTATGCGGCAGGTTGGCTTCCGGGTCGTCAGAAACGTTGAGTTGTAGAATCGCCGCCTTCATTACGCGGCAAGCAAGCTGTCGAGCTTGCCCGAACGTTCAAGCGCATAAAGATCGTCACAGCCGCCCACATGCGTGCCGCCAATGAAAATCTGCGGAACAGTCCGGCCCCCGTTTGCGCGCGCGATCATTTCCGCCTTGCGCGCGGGTTCACGCAGCACGTCGACTTCGGAAAAGGAAATGCCCTTTTCGTTCAGCAAGCGCTTCGCCGCGTGGCAAAAGCCGCACAGTGGCGATGTGTAAATCTCTACCGTGGTCATGATGGTGCTCCTTTCGGCATGCATCCTTTGGCTGCTACACTTAGGTGCCTTTGGCCGCCCGTGCCAGTACAGATACGCACACATCGCCCGCACCCGCTGCACGGCAAACATGCGCACATGCCTCAAGGGTGGCCCCGGTGGTCAGGACGTCGTCGATCAGCAAGACGGACCGGCCGATGATCCGGTGGCGGCGCTTTGGGTTGATCTTGATCGTGCCTGTCAGAATTTCGGCACGCTCCTGCCGTGTTTTTCCGCCCAAGGATGGCGTATACCTGAAGCGCTGCAACAGATCGGGACACCAGTCGAGGCCCGACACATCCGCAAGACTTTTGGCGATGAGCGCCGATTGATTGTACCGCCGTTTGGCCAGCCGCATCCAATGCAGCGGCACCGGGGCGATCAGCGTACTTTCGGTCAGTATGTCCTTGGTTGACAGATGCATCCACCCTGCGGCGGGGTGCGCGATCTCCTGCCGGTCACCGTGTTTGAGCCGCAAGATCAGTTTACGACCCATCCCGCCATAGATCAGCGCAGCGCGACCCTGCGACCAGGATCTTTTTGTTTTCAAACAAGAATCACAGTGGATCGGCCCATTTTCCATTTGCCCGGGCAATGGAACTCCACACATATCGCACGCCGTACCGCCGATGAACTGCGTATCGGCCCAGCACGGACCGCATAACCCGAAATCACTGTCTACCAAGTCCCCGCACCCCAAACAGCGCGGCGGATAAATGGATTTCAGAGCTGTTTGTAAAAGTCCCATATTGATCCTAGAAGTCGCGCCATGACCCAACCGAAACCGATCACCGATCTAGAAGCCCTCGCGCGGAACCGTCAGCGCGCTGACCCGCAGGCCCTGTTCCTGCAACAAGCCGCACGCGACGAAGTCGATGATCGCGTGAATATGGTTAACAAACCCTTTCGATCCCCTGCGATCGTTACCGCTTTTCCGACGATCTGGGCAGATCGAATCGCTGACACCGTTGTGATTCCTGAAGTTGAGACCTTGCCTCTGGGCGTGGGCCAACACGATTTGGTGATCCACAGCCTCGGTCTGCACTGGGCCAACGATCTGGTCGGGCAACTGATCCAGTGCCGCAGGGCGCTACAGCCGGACGGCCTGCTGCTGGCGGTTGCGCTGGGCGGGCAAACTCTGCACGAATTGCGGTCTTGTCTGGCACAGGCCGAAAGCGCCGTAACGGGTGGTTTGTCGCCTCGCGTGGCCCCGATGGCGGAAGTTCGAGACCTTGGCGCGCTATTGCAACGGGCGGGTTTTGCGCTGCCGGTGGCCGATACCGTCCCGTTCGAAGTCATTTACAAATCGGCCTGGCACCTGATGCGGGATTTGCGCGCTATGGGAGAAGCCAACGCAATGACCGCGCGACTGAGGCACCCGACCCGACGTGCGGTTCTGGATCTGGCCGCCGACCTTTATTTGCAAAACTACCCGGCCGATCAGGCGGGCATCAAAGCGACGTTCGAAATGATCGTTTTGACAGGATGGGCGCCAGCCGACAGCCAGCAAAAACCTCTGCGTCCTGGTTCTGCGCAAACAAGGCTTTCTGACGCTCTCGGAACGGACGAAACGTCGCTGTCCGATTGACCTGAAGGCAAAACCGTTTATCTGACGCCTATTACGTAACATGAAACGGCCCAATATGCTTGATACCAGCAAGATCGCGACGCGACCCGAACACGCGGCAGAGGATCATCCGGCGATCCCACCAGCACGCGTGGGCATCCTTCTGGCCAATCTGGGTACGCCCGACAACTACGATTATTGGTCCATGCGGCGTTACCTGAACGAGTTTCTGTCCGACCGTCGGGTCATCGATTACAGCCCGTGGATCTGGCAACCGCTCCTGCAACTGATCATTTTGACGAAACGGCCGTTTTCGTCCGGAGCCGCCTATAAGTCGATCTGGAACCATGAAGATGGTGAAAGCCCCCTGATGACGATCACCAAGGCCCAGACCGCCAAGATCAAGGAAACAATGCACAAACGCTATGGCGATCAGGTCATGGTGGATTTTTGCATGCGCTATGGCAACCCGTCGACAACGTCAAAAGTGCGGGCCATGGCAGAGGCCGGATGTCAGAAGATCCTCTTCTTCCCGCTGTATCCGCATTATGCCGGGGCCACCTCAGCAACGGCGAATGACCAGTTTTTTCGCGCACTCATGGCAGAAAAATGGCAGCCGACCACACGCACGGTCGAACCCTACTACAGCCATCCCAAATATATCGAAGCCTTGGCGCAATCCATCGAGCGGGCATATGAGAAGCTTGAAACGCGCCCGGATATCCTGGTTTGCAGCTATCACGGTGTGCCCAAACGCTATCTGATGGAGGGTGACCCATATCACTGCCAATGCCAAAAAACGACGCGCCTGTTGAAAGAACGGCTGGGCTGGGTGGATACGGAGATCAAGACCACGTTCCAGTCCAAATTCGGACCGGAAGAATGGTTGCAGCCCTACACCGTTGAAGAAGTCGCGCGTCTTGCGGAACAGGGCAAAAAGAACATCGCCGTCTGCGCGCCCGCGTTCTCGGCTGATTGCATCGAAACGCTCGAAGAGATCAACGAAGAGATCAAGGAGAGCTTTGAAGAAGCAGGCGGCGAGCACTTTACCTACATTCCCTGCCTCAACGATGACGCGCCCCATATCGAAGCTCTGAGCACCGTCATTGAGGAAAACCTCAAAGGATGGCTGGATTGATCAGCACATAAAAAAAGGCGGTACAAAATGCACCGCCTTTTTCATTGGTAGCTTTCGCAGTTACGATGCAACAGCAACGCCAACAATCGCCAACAGGATCAGCGGAACGATGATGCCTGCGGAAGAGCTTTGCGTTTCTTCTACGATCACAGGTGCTTCGATGATTGGCTCGGCAGGAGCGCCGGCGAATGCGGTCGAAGCAGCAGCGGTCAGAGCAGCGGCGAGAACGAGTTTTTTCATGTTAACCTCCAAAATATGCACGTGGACAGAAAATGCCACACGCACCCAAGACTTACCTCGTGGAACTTGTGTAAACATCAAAGGGGGGTCAATGCAAACCATGTTTCATAGGGTTAGATGCCGTTCCGATCGAATGTCGTCAAATAAGCAACACTTGGGTTCCGACGTTTGCCATTCCGAACAACTCGGCAATATGCTCATTATACAAGCCGATACAACCATTCGACGATTTTCGGCCAATCTTGCGCGTATCATGCGTTCCGTGGATCCGGTAATAGGTCCAGCTCAGGTATAGCGCGTGCGATCCCAGCGGATTCTCGGGGCCCGGACCGATATAGCTTGGCCATTCAGGGTTACGCTTGAGCATCGAGGGCGTCGGACGCCAGCTTGGCCCATCCACCTTTTGCGTTACACTTGTCCGCCCACGACGCGTCAGGTCGTCCGTCAACGGCACGCTGGACGGATAGAGTTTGTAGACGGACTGATCCTCGCTCCAGTAATGCACAGCGCGGCTGTCGATATCGACAAGGATGGCGCCGCGGCGCAGGTTGTCAAAATACGGCTCCCACGACAACGAGCGGAAGCTCGAAATATTCCGTCGGACGGAGATGGTCGGATCACGCTCGGCCTGACCGGCCGGAATGTCCTGCGCAATTGCAGGCGTGCTGAGCATGGCCGCTGTTCCGACCAGGAATGTACGGCGGTTGGGCGTACTAATGAACTTTTTGGACATCTGATGTCTCTCCAAGGTGATTTCTTTCTTTAATACTCTATATATTGCTTGAAAGCCTCAGTCGCAAATCAAAGAGACGTCATCAAACCCTGTCACGTCTTTGTGCGTTTGTAATGCAAGGCGCGAGAGGTTAACGAGGCGATCTAACAATTACGGCGATTCCAGTATCATGCGCTATATATATGCTCTCATCTTTGCGACGTTGACCCTGGCCGCCTGCGCGCCGCCAACTTCAACCATTGGATCAGATGGGCGGCAACAATCCATATACCGGATCCGATCTGGAGACACCGCAAAGCTGCAATTCCGGATGCTCGATTCGGTCAACGCACTGCGCTCCGCTGAAGGCGTTGCGCCCGTGGAACTGAATGCACAGTTGAACGCCGCCGCGGCGACTCATTCGCGGGACATGTCCGTTCAAAACCGGCCTTGGCACTTTGGGTCTGATGGATCATCCCCGATCGATCGGCTGGCGCGCGTCGGTTATTCGGGAACTCTTGTGGGCGAAACCATCTCGGAATCCTACGAAGGCGAGTTGGAAACGCTCGGAGCCTGGATGACGCAACCGGATACACGCCGAACGATTCTTGCGCCCGAAGCGCGTGATATGGGTTTTTCCTGGTATCAGGAACCCAATGGCAAAATTTGGTGGACGCTGGTCTTGGGCGACCCGACCCGTGCGCCGATGATTCCAAGTGCAAATCCGTCGGCGACGCGCCTTGTGCCAAGCAGCGTCGACAACCCAACTCCAGACTTACCAGCGTCTGCTGCGCCGAATACCTGATCGGTCAGGGATTGATTTTGATCGGCGTTCCGGTACGCACCATCGCGTAGACATCTTCCATATGGTCGTCCGGCAAGGCGATGCAGCCCCATGTCCAATCCTCCGCACCTCTTCTGCGGGGTTTGGATTTACCGTGAATAAAAATGTCGCCGCCAGGGCTTTTTCCAAGCGCTCTTGCCTCTGCCCTGTCCTGCGCATTGGGATACGAGATTCCCAACGACAAGTGGAACTTGCTATCCGGGTTGCGCCGATTGATCGTATAATACCCTTCGGGCGTTTTGCCGTCGCCTTCGTAAAACTTGTCCCCAACCGGAGCAAAGCCGAGATCGATCTTGTAGCCTTTGAGGACTTTGTTCTGGTGAAGCAAGAACATCTGCCGGGCTTCCTTGTTGACCACGAGATAGGTCACTTCGGGTCCCTTGTAGGTCTTGAACTTGCTCTTCTGTGCACAGCCAGCAAGACTGAACGCCGCCGCCGCACCCACTATTACCTGTCTACGTTTCATTGAATCACTGCCTTGCCATCGTCTTTTTTATTCTTTGCGAAACAGTACCACTTTTTCGTAAATCCCGTATAGAAATTTTTTAGTCCGGACGTCATTGAGCCGCGCAGTGGCGCTTCATGACAACAACCCAATGGGATTGCAAACGCACGACCGGGACTTGCGATGCCTTGGCTAAGCGGTCAGCCCTTTGGCTACCGCTCTCGCGCCGCCGCCCCCCGAAAGGATCGCTGTGTTACTGCCCGTTCGGAAGCTGCCGGGCGGTCAGCAACTCTTCGCGGACTTCCAACCGGGGCCGCCAATCGTAGCGTGTGTCATCGCCCGTTCTTGCCCAGAACAGCGGACCGCCAAAGCGCCAGGGATCAAGAATGATCCCTTCATAAATCGAATCTCCGACCTGACTGATAATGACCGAATGGTGGATAATTCGGAGCTCTGTCGGGGGTGAGATAGCCCAATGAATCGTCAGCGTCTTGAAATTCTCCTGTTTCAAACGCGTGTTCATGTCTTCGGTCCAGTGATTGCACAGGCCGCGTTCGCGATATCCCTGATAGATCTTCGCGTTGTGAACGATGGGCGGGTCCGTGATCTGATATTCTTTGGCCAGCTGAAGCGGGTAGTCAAAGGCGATGCGGGCCGCACGTTCGGCTTCTTCAGGGTCTACCCTTGGCCCAAGCCGCTGAATCTCCAGCGCCAGTTCATCGACTCCGCCCTGCGTTGGGGGCGGGCCCGCCGTACAGCCACCGATGAGCAGGGCTGCCATCACAAAAATGAGTGATGTGAAAAACTTCGTCATCAATTTTCTACCACAGCTTTTGGACCCACTCTGACCCCACCAGTCGTTCGTAGGGTCCGGGAACAGGATTGAATAGGGTCAATTGGCCTGCGGCACAGATTTTTCTTTGGTCAAATATAGGGACAGCGGCCGCGTCTTCCCGCCTGTCCTCTATCGATTTTTCTCCGACAACCGGGCTTCAATGGCCTCAAGGCGGTGGAGAACTTCATCCCGGTAGCTGTCCGTGGCTGCATTGGATTCCTCTGCATGCGCGTCCTGCATCGAATTTACGATAAGACCCACCAAAAGGTTCACGACGGCGAATGTCGTGACCATGATGAACGGCACAAAGAACATCCAGGCATAGGGATAAATCTCCATCACGGGTCGCACGATGCCCATCGACCACGATTCAAGCGTCATGATCTGAAACAGGGAATAGGCGCTCAGGCCCAGATTGCCGAACCACACTGGAAAAGAGCTGGCGAAGAGCTTTGTTGCCATCACGGCTCCGATGTAAAAGATCAACGCCATCAGCAGAAAGACACTGCCCATTCCGGGCAAGGCCGTCACGAATCCCTCAACCACACGGCGCAGACTTGGGGCGACCGAAATAATCCGCAGAACCCGCAAGATACGCAGCGCCCGCAGCACCGACAGCCCCCCTGATCCTGGTACGAGAGCGACGCCAACGATCACAAAATCGAACAGGTTCCACCCGTTGCGGAAGAAGTTGAAGCGATAGGCTACAAGCTTGGCCAGAATCTCGATCACAAAAATCGTAAGACAAATCCGATCGATCATGATGATCAGCGGCCCCGCCAAGTTCATCAGCTCAGGGGATGTCTCCATCCCCAGCGTGATCGCGTTCAGGATAATCACCGCCATGATAAATCTGGTGGTATTCGAGCTTTCCAAAAAAGCGGCAAGTTTGGTGCGAACGGACATCAAAGTACTCCTTCAGGCGGAGATATGGGAAAGCCGGAACGCGCCGACAAGTTCAACATGGGCAGACCACCGGAATTGGTCCAACGGCTGCACCCAGTCCAGAATATAACCCGCATCGCTTAACGTTTTCGCATCGCGCGCAAAGGTTTGCGGATTACAGGACACGTGGGCGATGCGTGGAACGCGGGCCTGCGCCAGCTCGGCGATTTGTGCGATAGCACCTGCGCGCGGCGGATCAATGACGACCGCATCAAAGCGGGCAAGTTCATCCGGCATCAATGGACGTTGAAAAAGGTCTCGCGTTTCTGAGGTCACCCGCTTCAGCCCCTGGGCCTGACGCCATCCGCCATCCAGCGCCTGAACCATGCTGGACGCGCCTTCATAGGCATGAACCTCTGCATGTTCGGCAAGTGGCAAGGCAAACGTTCCGCATCCCGCAAAAAGGTCGGCGACGGTTTTTGCATCTCCAACGATCTCGGTCACCAGATCCGTGAGAACCCGCTGCCCATGTTCCGTCGCCTGCAAAAACGACCCCGGAGGCGGCGTGACGCGCGCCTTGCCCATCGGTTGCATCGGCGGATGGCGCATGCCGATCAACTCGTCGTCCCATGTCAGACGGGCCAGCCTGTGTGTTTCACACAGCGCGGCCAGCGCAATCCGAAGCGGACCATCCAGCGGTTTGCCTCCGGACACGGCAACGTCGAGCCCATCCATGCTGCTCGTGACCATGACGCTCAATTCCGCTTTGCGACTGGCACCGGTCATGGCCAAGGCTTCGGCCAGGGGTTGAGCGGCGATCAATGCAGGCGTCACGAGAATGCAGGACGGGACAGGCACAATCGCATCGGACCTGCGCCCGTGAAATCCGACCAGCGCGCCCTTTTTGGTGCGGCGAGCGGCAAAACTGGCCCGCCGACGTGACTTGTCCGGCGATGTGATCGTCGGACGCACCTGCGTTGCGACACCCTGCACGTCCAGAGCAGTGACGACAATTCCCCGTTTGAAATCCGCAACGAACGCGGCGTCGGCATGTTGCAACTGGCACCCGCCACAGGAGCGAAAGTGCGGGCATGGGGCTGAAACACGCTGATCCGACGGCCGTTCAATCCGGATGTCAGAAAGCATGTTACCAATCAGCGTTCCGCTGACCTCTTCGCCGGGCAAAGCCATGGGCACATAGATCGGGCCGGGGGCGACGCCGTCGCCCTGTTGGCCCAGCCGTTCAATTATCACTGTTGTCATAGCGATGGACTTACAAGGCCGCGCACCTTGGCGACAGTCCTATTCGGCGGCTTTTGTACTGATAAATCCGCCGGACTGCCGTCGCCAGTATTTGGCATAGAGCCCGCCTTGGGCCAGCAACGCATCATGGGTGCCTTGCTCGGCGATTCGACCCGAATCCATAACGATGATCCGGTCCATTTCCGTCAACGTTGACAGCCGGTGGGCAATGGCCAGCACGGTCTTGCCCTCCATCACCCGGATGAGCGCTGTCTGGATCGACGCTTCGACCTCGCTGTCGAGGGCACTGGTGGCCTCGTCCAAAACCAGAATCGGAGCATCCTTGAGGATCGCGCGGGCCAGAGCGATACGCTGGCGTTGCCCGCCGGACAGTTTCACCCCCCGTTCCCCGAGATGAGCGTCAAAGCCCGTGCGACCCTTGTGATCCTGCATGTTCAGGATGAATTCTTCGGCCTCGGCCTTGCGGGCGGCGGCGATCATTTCATCCTCCGTCGCATCCGGGCGACCATACAGAATGTTCTCGCGCGCCGAGCGATTGAACATCGCAGTTTCCTGTGTGACCATTCCGATCGCGCGCCGAAGGCTTTCCTGTGTTATCGACGCAATATCTGCATCATCAATCAGGATACGACCCTGTTCCGGCGCATAAAGGCGCAAAAGCAGATTCACGAGCGTGGATTTACCAGCCCCCGATGCGCCAACAATACCGATCTTTTCACCCGCAGCGATCCGTAAGGAAACCTTGTTGATGCCACCGGTCCGGCGACCATAGCTGAAACCCAGATTATCAAACGTGATCTCGCCCCGGACGCGCGCAAGCGGCTCCGCATGGCCTGCATCCTCCAGCCGGGTTCGGGGGGTCAGGGTGCGCATCCCGTCTTCGATTTCGCCAACATTTGCGTAAATGGCCATCAGCGTGAAACTGACCCATCCGGTCATTTGCGCGATCCGGATCGCAATCGCACCGGAGGCCACGATATCACCGGGTGAGGCTTGGCCCGCTTGCCATATGAAGATGGTGCCGCCAAGCAAAAGCACAGGCAGCAAGCCCGCCAGAGTCATAAGGGCGAACCGGAAATACGCCGACAAGACACCAAAACTGACGGCGGTCGAACGAAAGACCTCCATCGCGCCCAGCGCTGCGCGATCCTCGTGATCGTCATGTGCAAACAGCTTGACCGTCTTGATATTTGTGATCGTGTCCACAACCTGACCGGACACCATGGCCCGCGCCGCAGCCCGCGAGGCAGACCGCTTGCGGATGCGCGGCAAAAACCAGCGGATCAGCATGAAATACGCAAACAGCCAGACAGCAAACCCAATCGCCACCCGCCAATCAATCGCCAAAAGCAGAATGATCGATCCCACGAGCGACGCCAGCGCAAAGGCAACGACGTTGATGAACTCGGACACCACATCCGTGACAGCCCGCGATGCCTGCATCTGTTTTTGGGCAATACGCCCCGCGAAATCGTCGTCAAAAAACGTGACCGCCTGACCAAGCGTCCAGCGGTTCAGACGCGACAAAACCAACGGGTTCACGTTTGGCATCACGATGATCGAGTTCGACGCCGAGGACAGGCCAAAGAGGAGTGGCCGGGCAATCAGGAAAAATGCCACGGCACCAATGATCAGACCGACATTCTCGATGGCAAAAAACCCATCCGGGCCAAGGGAGACTGTCGAATCAATGACCATGCCGAGGATCAGCGCGGTCCCTGCCTCCAATGCTCCGGCAGCCGCGGAAAACAACCCGGCAAGCCACAGCGCGGGCCAAGCCCCCGACAAACACCAGCGCATGAAGGCCCACAGTGTTTGCGGCGGCGGACCTTCGGCATGTCGAAACGCATCTATCCAGTTCGCGATATTCACTCAGCAGCCTCTGTCTTCAGGAATCCGCCAGATTGCCGATCCCAGAATTCAGCATATAGGCCTCTGTTTTGCAAAAGCGCGTCATGGGTGCCGTCTTCAACGATTTTACCGCCATCCAGCACAAGGATGCGATCCATTTCGGCGATGGTGGACAAACGGTGTGCAATCGCAATCACGGTCTTGCCCTCCATCATACGATAGAGCGTATCCTGAATCGCCGCTTCGACCTCGCTGTCGAGCGCGCTGGTGGCTTCATCCAGCACGAGGATCGGCGCATTCTTAAGAATAACCCGCGCCAGCGTGACCCGCTGACGCTGGCCGCCAGACAGCTTGACGCCCCGTTCTCCGACATGCACGTCATATCCCGTGCGTCCATCCGGATCGACAAGGTCGAGGATGAAGTCATGGGCCTGCGCCTGTTTGGCGGCTTCGATCATCTCTGCCTCGGTGGCCTCGGGGCGGCCATAAAGGATATTGTCGCGCACGGATCGGTGCAGCAACGAACTGTCCTGCTGTACCATGCCTATGTTCAGGCGAAGGCTGTCCTGGGTCACCTTGGTGATGTCTTGTCCGTCGATTTCAATACGACCGGACTCAGGGTCGTAAAACCGCAAGAGCAGTTTGACCAACGTCGATTTACCCGCTCCGGACCGCCCGATCAGACCGACCTTTTCGCCAGGCTGAATGACAGCATTGATTGCGTTCAGACCGCCGCTTTCGCGGCCATAGTGATGGGTGAGCGCATGCAAGGACAACGCACCTTGGTCCAGCTTCAGCGGTTGGGCCTTGGGTGCATCAATCAGTTTAATCGGCTGGGCAATTGTCTCCATCCCTTCGGCGACAACGCCCAACTCGCGGAAAAACGTGGTCAGAGCCCACATGATCCAGCCTGTCATTGCATTCAGGCGCAGTGTCAAAGCCGTCGCCGCAGCAACCACACCAACGCTGGCCGCGCCTTGCGTCCAAAGCACAAGCGCCCAGCCAACAACGCCAACAATCAGGAAACCGTTCAAGGCAACAAGCACCACATCCATGATCGTATAGAGCCGCATCTCGGCCATGAAGGTATCGCGGGTGCGGTCGATGGCTTCTTTTGCGTAATTCAGTTCAAGATCATGATGCGCGAACATCTTGACAGAATGGATGTTTGAATAGGCATCCACGACGCGCCCCGTCACGGTCGACCGCGCATCCGAAGCTGCCTTTGATGCAGGGCCCACACGCTTGACCGTCCATGCGATCAGACACCCGTAAAGCACGAACCAGATCACCATCGGCAAAAGCAAACGCGGGTCTGCCACACTGAGCAAAACGGCAGCCCCAACCAGATAGGCGAGCGAGAACGAAATCGCATCAAAGACCTGAAACACAACCTCACCGGCAGCGGGTGGCGTCTGCATGATACGATTTGCGATGCGGCCTGCGAAATCGTTTTCGAACCAGCCAACCGATTGGCGCAAGACATGTTTATGGGCCCGCCACCGGATCAAAGTACCGAAGTTCGGCAAAATCGTATTGTTGAGCAGCAGAACGTCCAGCATCTGGAGCAACGGACGCGCGATCAAAACCAATAGGGCAACGACAATGACCTCTGTGCCGTGCGCCGCCCAGAATTCTGCGGGCGATTCCCCCATCAGGTCGACGATGCGGCCCATGTAATAGATAAGGCCGACCTCAATCGCCGCCACGACGATGGACATGATCGCCGCCAGGACAAAGACACCGATGAAAGGTTCCGAATAGGAGCGCAGGAACGGCCACAGTTTTGTGGGCGGCTCGTCCGTTTCGGTATAGGGCGTGTAGGGGTCGACGAGCGACTCGAAAAACTTGAACATTGGAAAGACCGTTTAGCTATAATGCAACACGTGCGTGACCTCAGGCAGACCGCCTGATCGTCACAAAGGGACGAAAAACGACAATTTCAGATGTCGTACCAGATCCCGCGAAACATGTTGCAACCCTCCTAGCTGTGCCCCTGCCTTACCCGCGAATTCAGGCAAAGTCACGCCCCCAGAAGGTCTTCTTTTGATTTTGTGAGTTCGGATGCGAGCCAGGACGCTTTGAGCGCCTTCAAACGTTGCCCCAGTTCAGGGCCCTTCAGATCCGGAAAATCCCGCGCGGATACAGGACACACGGCGCGTGATCCCTCTGCGATCAAACCCAATGTGTCCTCCGGCAGTGGTTGCGCCGCCATCGCCGCGCGTAACGACATCGCTCCGAGGGCTGCGGCAATGCCAGACATATAGCCCAGCGCTTTCGGACCCATAACAGACGTACTGTTTTCTTGAATCGCCTTCAGAGTCTTTTGCTGCTGGCGGGACAATCGAAGGCGTTCGGCCGCATCCTGCCCCCCAAGTGCTGCCAATCGGACAATCGGATCGGGGGCTGCTCCGATACTTGCTTCCAGATGAACTATGGGGCCAAAGACTGTGGTTGTCGCGCCGGGCAAAACGCGCTGGAGCACGCCAATCCGCTCCATCACGGCCAGGGCGGGCGCAGGATCCGGTGCAGACAGAAGTTTCAACATTTCAGCACCGATGCGTTCGGCCGAAAGCGTCTCTAAACCGTCCAGATTGGATGTGATCGCCGCCAATGCATCCGGGGCCCAACCTTGGGTCAGATCCGCATAAAACGCGCTGAACCGAAAAAACCGCAGGATCCGCAGGTAATCTTCCCGAATACGTTGCTCCGGGTCCTGAATGAACCGCACGCGACGCCCAAGAGCGTCCGGCAGACCACCCAGAGGATCATGCACGACCCCGTGGCGATCCGCATAAAGCGCGTTCATCGTGAAATCCCGGCGCACCGCGTCTTCGGCGATGTCATTCGAAAATGCCACAACCGCGCGCCTGCCATCAGTGGCTACGTCCCGGCGAAATGTTGTGACCTCGAACGACGAACCCCGGACCACAACAGTCACCGTCCCGTGATCAATACCCGTTGGCACCACACGCAGTCCTGCTGATTTCGCGACTTCCATGACAGTCTGGGGCGTCGCACTTGTCGAGACATCAATATCCGACGCGGCCAGACCCATAACAGCATTGCGCACACAGCCCCCGACAAAAAACGCTTGATGCCCCGCCCGCTCCAGCACCGCGCAGAGGTCCTGACCCGCCGGGTCGGCGAGAAACGCAGTTTCAGCGCTTAATTTGAAGGTATCTGTTCTGTCCATGCACGAAGTATACGCGCGGTCGCGCCCCAGATGTAATAGGGGCCATATGGCACCACGTAATAGGATCTGCGCTGGCCCCGCCACCGACGCGATTCGATCACGTACTGATCAGCATCCAGAACGTGCGCGAGCGGCACACGAAACACTTCTGCCACTTCACCGATTTCGGCGCGGGCTTCGAACTCCTGCGTCACCAGCGCCACAACCGGGGTGACGGAAAACCCGGTTACGGTTTCATGCGACGCAAAGGTGCCAAGAACCTGCGTATGCTGACGCGGCAAGCCGATTTCTTCCTCGGCTTCGCGCAGTGCGGTTTCGATCAGGTCCGCATCGGTGTCGTCCTGTTTTCCCCCCGGAAAGGCGATCTGACCCGGATGGTGTTTGAGCGCCGATGACCGTTTGGTCAAAATCAGGTCGAAGCCCCGCGCGCTCTCGATGATCGGGGCGAGAACAGCCGCCGGGCGCAATTTGCGATCCGGCGGCAGAACCACATCCTTGTTCAGATCAAAATCGGACGACGCTGCGCCGCTTTGAGCAAGGGCGGCCCGGGTCAAGGCGAGCAGATCATTCACCGGATGCTGTTTCCGCCTCAAAGCCGACCGTTTTCGGGTCCAGATCGTAATGCGCGCCACAGAACTGACAATCCGCCGTCACGCGGCCTGCGTCCGTGGTCATGGTTGCGATGTCCTTGGCCGAATATATGGACAGGCTTTGCCGCACACGATCCTCGGAGCAGGTACAACCAAAGCGCACAGCCTGCGTGTCGAAAACGCGGGGCGTTTCCTGGTGAAACAGCCGAACCAACAGATCGCTCGGAGCAAGTTGCGGGCCAATCAACTCAAGATCTTCGACCGTATCCAGCAGGATATTCACGCGGTCCCAGTTTTCGGATGCATCACCGTCCAACAAGTCATTCGCCGACAAGACATCGCCGGTTCCTTCGCCGGAGGCCATCAGCGGGGACGCCTTTGGCATATGCTGAAGCATAACTCCGCCCGCACGCCAATGCTCGCTCACACCCGGTTCCGTCGACTTGCCAAAGCTTAGCTGAAACCGCGTCGGCAGCTGTTCGGATTGCGCGAAATACGCCTCGGCACAATTGGACAATGATCCACCGGCAAGCGGCGTTATGCCCTGATACGGTGTCATGCCCTTACCTTGATCGATCATGATTGCAAAATAGCCTTCGCCGACCTGATCAAAGGGGGCACCATCGGTCAAACGGTCCGCATCATAGGTCGCGTAGGCTCTGACACGGGCGATATCGCCTGCTTTCTCTGGGCCGTAATAATCCGTTGCGATCATCCGCACCGCCCCTTTGGACTGCACTTGCAGTGAGAGCTTCCAGCGCAACTTGATCGTCTGGCCGATCATCGCCGTCAGCAATGCCATCTCCGCCACCAGCGCTTCGACTTGCGGCGGATAGTCATGTTGTTTCAAAATACCGTCCAGCACGCCGTCCAGACGCGCCACGCGTCCGCGAATATCGGAAGCGTCAAGTTGGAAAGGCAGGACTGTATCGTCCCACGCGAGCTGCGAACCAAGTGTCATTGGGGTTTCCTTCAGCGCCAGTGCTTGGCATATCGCGCTTCTATATAGGACCGATGCCAAAAACTGAAAGAGGTGGTGCATGATCCGACGTATCGGTCGAGCCCCGGTCGCGAACCAAAAGTATACAATGCGCCCCGGCGCATATGCTGTCTTGCCTCGGGGTGGTCGGTTGCTTTTGACGCGTCAGACCTGTCCTGACCCGGAAATTCAATTACCCGGCGGCGGCATCGACCCGGGCGAAAGCCCCTTGCGCGCGCTGCACCGCGAAGTGTTCGAAGAAACCGGATGGTGTATTTCCCGGCCCCGCAAGCTGGGCACGTTCCGGCGTTTTACCTTTATGCCTGAATACGATCTATGGGCTGAAAAGCTGTGCCATATCTATATCGCATGGCCCGCCCTGCGCCTGTCCGACCCGACGGAACCCGGCCATGAAGTCGTGTGGATGCCACCGGACAGTGCGACGCAAGCCTTGTACAATGACGGTGACCGAATGTTTGTTGCCCAATTCGCCAGCTAGGGCGGCCCTCGATATTCAAACAGGATTCCAGACACGTCGTCAGGAAAGGGTTTACCGCCCGCGAACTCAGACAAATGCCACATCATAGCCTCGAAGAATGCAGGGCCCTTGATATCGGCGAGGCTTGCCATAAAAGTGGCAAGCCCTTCTTCTTCCAGCATTTTGCCGTCTTCCGCGGGGCATTCCGTTACGCCGTCGGATAACAGCAGTAACCTGTCACCGGGATACAACTGCGTTTCGAATTGCGTAAACTCGATGCCCGAAATCAGACCTACCGGAAACCCGCCGGGACCATCCTGTTCAATCCGCCCATCGGCACGCTGAACCGCCGGGTGCGGATGTCCTGCCTGCGCCATCCGCACATGCCCCGTTTCCAGGCTCACATCTGCCAGCAACAACGTAAAGTAATGCTCGGTCTCCATCTCATCCAGAACCAGGTTGTTGAGCGTTTCAATGACCTGCTCGGGCGGCAGAAAACTGTACGTGCCATCTGCGCCACGGGCGAGCGCGACGTTCTGGTCCGGGGCGGAGGCTGACAAATATCCCGCCAACCGTGCGGTCATCAAGGCAGAGCTGATGCCATGGCCGGACACATCGAGCGCATAGAGACCCAAATGCCCTTCGCCTGCGGGGAAGAAACCCACCAGATCACCGCCGACATGCCCGCTGGATCGCAGCATCAAGGTCACGTCGCCGGTTTCGAAACTCTTGTGCCGTTCGCGGATCAGAGATTGCTGCAGCTTCTTGGCTTCGAGCAGGTCGCTGTCCAGCGAATCATACAGCCGCTGCAATTCATCCAGCGTATCAGTAATCAGGCGGTTCTTTTCGGTAAGTTCACGCTGCATGAGCAAAATGCGCTCACCTGCGGCGATTCGAGCGCGCAGCTCATGCGAGTCGACAGGTTTGGTGAGAAAATCATCAGCGCCCGCCTCAAGGCCCATCGCGACCTCGTTCTTTTCGCTCTTGGACGTCAGAAGGATAAAATAGCCATAGCGATCGGTTGTTTTCTTGCGAAAGGCATCGCAGAACTCCAGGCCATTCATACCTGGCATCATCCAATCACTCAAAACCAGATCCGGAGCGACAGTCTGGCAAATCTCCAGCGCTTCCTCGCCAGACGCAGCCTCGTACACGTCGAAACCCCAGCGTTTTACAGAACTTGACAGGATCCGTCGTTGCAACCGACTGTCGTCAACGATCAGAATCCGATGGGGAACATCGGTTTCAAAAGATGCCGCGACATCGTCAAAGGCTTTGGTTGGTTTCTTCATAAAAAGGATATTCCGAAAATGCTTCCGTCCGACCTACGCAAACAAATTTAACGGCGTGTGAAACACAAAATTGGAACTACTAAACCTTTAGCGATTACGAAATTTAAACCAAACCGCTGCTACTCACCGTCAAAAGACCGGAGCAATGCAATGATTGACTGGCAACGCGTGAACACGCTGCGTGAAGAAATAGGGGCCGAAGATTTTGACGAAGTGGTGCCAATGTTTCTCGAGGAGGTTGAGGAAGTCACGGACCAGTTGCGCGCGCAACCCGACATCGCCAAACTCGAAGATCGCATGCATTTTCTCAAAGGCAGCGCCGTGAGCCTCGGCTTTGAAGCCTTCTCGACGATGTGCGGCGAAGGCGAAACAAAGGCCGCCGCAGGAGATGGCTCCTGCGTTGACGTCGCTGCAATTCTGGAGTGCTACGAACAATCAAAGTCCGTATTCATGGCAGGATTGTCCAGCGGTCTGGCAGCGTGATCAAATCACAAACTGCACCAGCATTTCGTCATCCGTGATATCCGTGTAAGTGAACCCGGCAGCATCCAATTCGCTAAAGAAACGCGCGAAATTATCGGGATGCGTTGTTTCGATACCAATCAAGACCGACCCAAAGTTTCGGGCAGACTTCTTCAGATACTCAAACCGCGCGATGTCATCATCCGGCCCAAGAATGTTCAGGAAATCCTTCAGTGCACCGGGACGCTGTGGCAGGCGGAGAATGAAGTATTTTTTCACACCCGAATATCGCTGCGCCCGCTCCTTGACCTCGGGCAAACGCTCAAAATCAAAGTTGCCGCCGGATGCGATGCATACAACGGTTTTGCCCTTGATCTGATCCTTAACGTCCGCCAGCGCTTCGATAGACAAAGCACCTGCCGGTTCCAGAACGATGCCTTCCACATTCAACAATTCGATGATTGTCGTGCAGATACGATCTTCGGAAATGGACAATACATCCGCCGGATCCACCGTAGACAGGCGGGCAAAGGTACGCTGGCCGATTTTGGCAACGGCCGCCCCGTCCACAAAGGTATTGATCGGCGACACATCGACCGGCTTGCCCGCCCTTACGGCTTCACCGAGCGAGGTCGCACCGCTGGGTTCGGCAAAGGTATAGGCCGTCTTGTCTCCGAAATAACTGCGCGTGCCGGCAGAAAGACCACCCCCGCCGACGGGCAGGATGATACGGTCCGGGATACGTCCCAATTGGTCTTCAATCTCGACGGCAACTGAAGCCTGCCCTTCAATCACATCCTCATCATCAAAGGGCGAGAGGAAGTGCGCGCCGACATCGGCGCAGTAGGACTGGGCCGACGCAAGCGTATCGTCGAAATAGTCACCGGTCAGACGGACCTCGACATCCGCACCTCCAAACATCTTGGTCTTCATGATTTTTTGCTGGGGCGTCGTGACTGGCATGAAAATCACCCCATGCACGCCAAAATGACGGCACATATAGGCAACGCCCTGGGCATGATTCCCCGCGCTGGCACAGACAAAGATCGCGCCCGGTTCTGACACTTTGCGCATCGCGTTGAAGGCGCCGCGCAGTTTATAAGATCGAACCGGGCTCAGATCTTCACGCTTGAGCCAGATATCCGCGTCATAACGCTCCGACAGCAAATCGTTCCGCATAAGGGGCGTCGGCGGAAAAACGTCACGCATTGCCTGCGTGCCTGCGCGCGCATCATCCTGAAAGCTCATATCGTGGCCCTTTTCTGCAATTTACCCGACCTAACTGGGCCGCAGGTTTCGGTCAATCTTGCCCCTGTGCAACAAAAACGATATCGGCAGCCAAATCGTCAAAGGAAAATACAAGATGAGCGCGCCCAAAAAAGTTGTGCTGGCCTATTCTGGTGGCCTCGACACCTCGATCATCCTCAAATGGCTACAAACCGAATATGGTTGCGAGGTTGTGACGTTCACCGCCGACCTCGGTCAAGGCGAAGAACTAGAACCCGCCCGCGCCAAGGCAGAAATGATGGGCGCATCGTCGATCTATATCGAAGACGTTCGCGAAGAGTTCGTGCGCGATTTCGTGTTCCCGATGTTTCGGGCCAATGCGCTGTATGAGGGATTGTACCTGTTGGGAACGTCGATTGCCCGGCCCTTGATTTCCAAACGTCTGGTCGAAATCGCCGCCATCGAAGGTGCCGATGCAGTCGCCCATGGTGCCACGGGCAAAGGCAACGACCAGGTTCGGTTCGAACTGGCCGCCTATGCCCTGAACCCTGACATCAAGCTCATTGCGCCTTGGCGTGAATGGGATCTGACCAGCCGGACCAAGCTGATCGACTTTGCGGAAAAAAACCAGATTCCGATCGCCAAGGACAAGCGCGGCGAGGCACCGTTCAGCGTCGATGCAAACCTGTTGCATACGTCGTCCGAAGGCAAAGTGCTCGAAGATCCGGCCGTCGACGCGCCCGATTACGTCTATCAGCGCACGGTCGCGCCAGAAGATGCACCGAACGAACCGGAATATATCGAGGTTGGGTTCGAGCGGGGCGATGCAGTCTCTATCAATGGCGAAATGATGTCACCTGCCACCATTCTGACCAAGCTGAACGAGCTTGGCGGCAAGCACGGGATTGGTCGTCTTGACTTGGTCGAAGGTCGGTTCGTGGGCATGAAATCGCGTGGCATTTACGAGACGCCAGGCGGCACCATCTTGCTTGAGGCGCATCGTGGCATCGAGCAGATCACGCTTGATCGTGGTGCTGCGCACCTCAAGGACGAGATGATGCCCCGCTATGCGGAACTGATCTATAACGGTTTCTGGTTCTCGCCCGAGCGCGAAATGCTACAAGCCCTGATCGATCACAGCCAGAAACACGTGACCGGAACAGTCCGTCTGAAACTGTACAAAGGTCTGGCCCGCACGGTTGGCCGCTGGTCCGAGCACAGTCTCTATTCCGAGGCGCATGTGACATTCGAGGACGATGCAGGTGCGTACGATCAAAAAGACGCAGCGGGATTTATCCAGTTAAACGCATTGCGGCTCAAGCTGCTGGCTGCGCGGGATCGTCGCCTCAAGTAATCTTATGTGCGGCGAGCGCCTCGTAATGAGGCAGCGCCGCACTCACGATCTGGGCATAGGTGCCGGACAACTCTGGCACAGGGCCTTCAGCCGCGTCAAATCCCGTGGAACGATGGACCGCGCCATACCAATGCGCGGCCCAGATTCCGTCCGCAGCATGTCCACCTTTCGGCCAGGTCAGCATTTTCTCATCCCAGTCTATGCCGATCCGGGCGCAGAGCTTTTGTAACATTCCGGCGGGATCACGCCTGATATCGGCCGAGTCTATGACAATCGGCGCATCCACCATGTCAAATATCCGGGCCTGCTGAACAAAGCCGATATCCTCCAGCGTCGGCCCTTCGCGTTTTTTGGCATAGCTTGCGATGACGCGCGCCGGGTGTCGGATCAGAAATACGTTTGTCATGTGCCGGGTCCAGTCGATTGGCCAGTCCGGCAACATGTGATGTGTCATGTGTTTTTGATAAAAAACAGGCTCTGATACAGGGGAATCCAGCGATTTCACCA
The DNA here is from genome assembly GCF_019966495.1 of Tateyamaria pelophila. Taxonomy (GTDB): domain Bacteria; phylum Pseudomonadota; class Alphaproteobacteria; order Rhodobacterales; family Rhodobacteraceae; genus Tateyamaria; species Tateyamaria pelophila. Next base: position 37,947 of record NZ_JAIMIA010000010.1, read on the forward strand.
CATTGTCGTAAATGGTGTCCTGGGACCCGAGGATGTCATCTCTCATCGGGTGGTCCAGTCCCGTCGCCGTCAGATAGGCCGCATAAAACGGCTCGTCCACGACGCGGCAATCGCTGCGTGCGCCAAAGCTGTACATCATAGCTGTCGATAGATTGCGTGGTCCAGACCACATTGCGATACGTTTTGTCATGGCGCCGACGCTAAGCGCGCAGATGACATTCGTAAACGGAAATTCACGGACGCGCGACCTCGCAGTGCTGTGACTTGAGCGCACCTACCACTTGAGTCACGTTGAAGTGGAAGGAGCTTTTCTATGACCCACTTTCATAACGTGAAAACCTACCTGCTGGGCCTGATGATCGTCGTTGGCCTCATCGCTCAGAGCAAATCGATACATGCGCAACAGTTTGAAACGCTAACAGTGGCAGGTGGCTGCTTCTGGTGCGTGGAGGCTGATTTTGAAAAGGTAGATGGCGTGGTTGAAGCTGTATCAGGCTTCTCCGGCGGAACTGTCGAGAACCCGACCTACAAGCAAGTGGTCAATGGCGGCACCGGTCACATCGAAGCGGTGCAGATCACCTATGACCCAAACACCGTCACGACAGCCACCTTGCTTTCCATGTTCTTTCGTTCGGTTGATCCGACAGATGCGGGCGGACAGTTTTGTGATCGCGGGTATTCCTATACAACTGCAATTTTTGCGGCTCCCTCGCAAATTGATGCTGCGAATGCAGCCAAGGCGCGGGCGCAGGCCGATCTTGGTCAGACTGTGGTGACACCTGTCCTCACCGCATCCGAGTTCTATCCAGCGGATGCAGGTCATCAGGACTATTACAAACAATCGAGTCTTGTTCTGACTCGCTTTGGTCCCAAGTCCAAAGCCAATGCGTACAAGGCCTATCGCGAAGCCTGCGGTCGCGACGAACGTGTCAGAGAGTTGTGGGGCTCCGCTGCACCTTTCGCAGGCAGCTAGCCAAACCGTGCATCCTCGATGTCTTTGAGGTCGGGGATTACGTCAGCAGTGCCAAGCCGCATTACCATCAAGGCTCCGGCCTGTGTCGCAAGCCGCAACGATTGCACCATTGGCAGCCCGCGATCCAACCCCGCCACCAAGAAGCCCGTAAAGGTATCACCAGCCCCGGTCGTATCGACAGGAACGACGGGAACTGCGGCAACATGCGTCTCTGTTCCGGCGGAAACGTCGATCCACCGGCTCCCGTCACCGCCGAGTGTCACGACGATGTTGGCAATACCCAAATCCGTCAAATCCCGATCCAGCGCCGTCTTGAGCTGCGCAGCCTCAACCTCGTTCAACACCAACAGGTCGATGAACGACAAGACGGCTTCGACAGCACCTGCGTCAAACGGTGCGGCCGCGTAAACAACCTTCAGGCCAAGCTCTCTGGCAATCCGGGCCGCATAGTTTTGTCCGCTTGTTTCATTCTGCATCACCAGCGTGTCGCCCGGAGATGCCGCAGACAAGGCTGCACCGATCATATCATCCGAAACCATTCGATTGGCGCCTGGGTAAATGACGATCTGGTTTTCACCATCGTCCGCAATCGAAATATTGGCGTGACCCGTTGCCTCGCCCGCGAGTGTCGTAATCTGGCTGGTGTCGACTCCGTACTCCAGTAACCTGTTGACGGTCCAGCCGCCGTCCTTACCCACGGCCCCGATATGGGTTACCCGCGCCGCGCCGCGTGCGATGGCCACCGACATGTTGGCACCCTTGCCGCCCAGCCCTTGCTGATAAGACGTCGCACTCAGTGTTTCGCCAGCCGCAGGCAGGTGTGGAACACGATAGGCATTGTCGATGTTGATCGACCCGAGGTTCCAGACCGCCATCAGCCGACCTTGCAAGCAGCCAGCACCGCCATGTTCAGAATATCGTTGGCGGTCGAGTTTGAAGAGCAAATCTGGATTGACCCGCCAACACCCGCCAGGATCGGCCCGATGACAGTCGCACCGCCCATTTCCTGCATCAGTTTCACCGAAATGCTGGCCGAATGGCGCGCGGGGACCACCAGAATATTGGCCGGTCCGGTCAAACGCGAAAACGGGTAAGCCTGTTGGGCCTTTGGGTTCAAAGCCACATCGACCGTCATCTCCCCTTCATACTCGAAATTCACGCCACGTCTGTCCAAGACGAGCGGAGCCTGATGCATCTTTTCCGAACGCTCCGAGACGGGATAGCCGAAGGTCGAAAAGCTGACAAAAGCAACACGTGGCTCAAGGCCCATGTTACGGGCGACGGTGGCAGCCTGTTCCGCGATATCGGCAAGGTTCTCTTCGTCCGGCCATTCATTTACCAATGTGTCCGCGATAAACACGATCCGGCCTTTGTGGACCAGCGCCGTAATGCCGGCCGCCTTACTGTTGGCGTCCGCATCGAAAACATGGTTGATTCGGTCCAGAATGTGAGCAGACTTGCGCGTTGCCCCCGTCACCAGACCATCCCCATGACCGTGGGCCAGCATCAACGCCGAAAATACGTGCCGATCCCGCGCGGCCAGCCTGTGCACATCGGCGCCATCAAATCCGCGCCGTTGCAGCCGTTCGTAAAGATGAGTCTTGTAGCCATCCAGATGCGTCGTGTTGGCCGCATTGACGATTTCCAACTCCCGCGCGGCATCGCCCAACCCAGCGGCTTCCAGCTTGGTCTTGACGTCATCCGCGCGCCCGACCACCAGAGCCGTTCCAAAGCCGGATCGCTGATACATAACGGCCGCGCGCAAGACACGCGGATCATCGCCCTCGGCAAAGATCATACGCGCCTGTGCGGCACGGGCGCGAGCGTTGATCCCGGTCAGAATGCTGGCTGTCGGGTCCATCCGCGATTTCAGGCTGAGCTCGTAGGCATCCATATCGATAATGGGCCTGCGGGCCGCACCGGTATCCATGCCCGCCCGGGCAACCGCCGGGGGGATACGGTAAATCAGGCGGGGGTCAAATGGCGTCGGAATGATGTAATCCCGGCCGAAACTCAGGTTCTTGCCATAGGCCAGCGCAACCTCATCGGGCACATCCTCGCGGGCCAAAGCGGCGAGCGCGTGGGCGCAGGCAATTTTCATCTCGTCGTTGATGGCACGGGCGTGGATATCAAGCGCACCCCGGAACAGGTAGGGGAAGCCCAGAACATTGTTGACCTGATTGGGATAATCGCTGCGGCCCGTGGCGACGATGGCATCCATCCGCACGTCATGAGCCTCTTCCGGTGTGATCTCAGGATCGGGGTTGGCCATGGCAAAGATCACCGGGTTGTCGCCCATGCTTTCCACCATTTCCGGGGTCACGGCCCCTTTGACCGACACACCCAGGAACACATCCGCACCGACCATCGCCTCTTTGAGGCTGCGCAATTCGGTTTTGACCGCATGGGCAGATTTCCACTGGTTCATGCCTTCACTGCGGCCCTGGTACACCACACCCTTGGTATCGCACATGATACAGTTGTCACGGCGCGCGCCCATGGATTTAAGCAACTCAATGCAGGCAATTCCAGCCGCGCCCGCGCCATTCAGCACGATCTTGACGTCTTCGATCTTTTTACCGGAAATATGCAGCGCATTGATCAGGCCCGCCGCACAGATGACCGCGGTACCATGCTGGTCGTCATGGAAAACGGGAATATCCATTTCCTCTTTCAGACGCTGCTCGATGATAAAACATTCAGGGGCCTTGATGTCTTCGAGGTTGATGCCGCCGAATGTCGGGCCCATCAGCTTGACCGCGTTACAGAACGCATCGGGATCTTCGGTATCCAGCTCGATATCGATGGAGTTTACATCCGCGAAGCGTTTGAAGAGAACCGCCTTGCCCTCCATCACGGGTTTCGAACCCAGCGCACCAAGGTTCCCCAGGCCCAGAACGGCCGTCCCGTTTGAAATGACGGCCACCAGATTGCCCTTGTTGGTGTAATCATAGGCCAGTTCGGGATTGGCGGCGATGGCCTCGCAGGGCACGGCAACCCCCGGCGAATAGGCAAGACTCAGATCCCGTTGGGTCGTCATCGGAACGGTCGCCGTGATCTCGAATTTACCAGGCGTTGGCTCCATGTGGAACGCAAGCGCCTCTTCTGGCGTAACCTTTGACTTACTCATATGCGGAAACCCTCCCTCGCGTCCGCCCCCTTTAGCGCAGCATGCCGTGTGCCTCAATCGACTTTGGCTTTTACTCCCCTGCCACGGTTTGTAAGGTCACCCGACCAAAGCGGGGACTGTCATGACTGTCACGCCAATGATGGCGCAATATCTCGAGATCAAGGCCGCCCACGAGGGCGCGCTTTTGTTTTATCGAATGGGCGACTTTTACGAGATGTTTTTTGACGACGCAGTTGCGGCGGCTGAAGCTCTGGACATTGCTCTGACGAAACGGGGCAAACATGACGGCAATGACATTCCCATGTGCGGCGTTCCGGTTCACGCCGCCGAAGGCTATTTGTTGACGCTCATCCGCAAGGGATTTCGCGTCGCGGTTTGCGAACAGATGGAAAGCCCCGCAGAGGCCAAAAAACGTGGATACAAATCCGTCGTCAAACGCGACGTCGTCCGATTGGTCACACCCGGCACCCTGACCGAAGACTCGTTGCTCGAAGCGCGGCGCCACAACTTTCTGGCCGCATTTGCGGAGGTGCGCGGGGAATGCGCATTGGCCTGGGTCGACATTTCCACGGGCGAGTTTCGCGTAATGGCGATGGATTCGGTCATGTTAGGGCCTGAATTGGCACGTTTGGCCCCGTCAGAATTGATTGTGGCCGACAGCAAAGAAACGGAACTGAGGCCCGTTGTCGAAGATTTCGGAATCCCTCTGACCGCGATTGGCCGCGCGGCGTTTGACAGCACGGGCGGCACAGAACGGTTGTGTGCGTTGTTCAAGGTATCGGCGCTGGACGGGTACGGCACCTTCACCCGGGCCGAAATCGGCGCGATGGGTGCCGTCATTGACTATCTCGACATGACTCAGAAGGGGAAGCTGCCCCTGTTGCGCCCGCCACAACAAGAGGCGCAAGCCAGAACGGTTCAGATCGATGCGGCAACGCGCCGGAACCTTGAGTTGACATCCGCCCTGTCCGGTGGGCGAAACGGATCGCTCCTGGCGGTTATGGATCATACGGTCACAGCCGCTGGCGCACGCTTGCTTGAGGGGCGTCTTTCGTCCCCTTCCCGTGTGTTAGAGACGATATCAGCACGGATAGAGGCCGTGGACTACTGCGTGAACAACGCAAGCTATACACAAACAACCCGCTCCAACTTGCGCAGCGTCCCGGACATGAACCGAGCCTTGTCCCGCCTGTCGCTTGACCGTGGCGGGCCCCGCGACCTTGTCGCGTTGCGCAATGGACTGACCCAAGCACAGGTGCTCAACGAAACAGCGCCATCCGATCTGCCTGAATTATTGACCAAGGCCATCGCTGATCTGGCTGGACATGAGAGCCTCATCGATCGGCTGGACAATGATCTCGTAGCAGAACCTCCCCTGCTGGTGCGCGATGGCGGTTTCATCGCAACCGGATGCGACCCGGACCTGGACGAAGCACGACAACTGCGCGACGAAGGTCGGTCGGTGATCGCGCAATATCAGCAGAACTATGCGACCCAAAGCGGGATCCAATCCCTCAAGATCAAACACAACAACGTCCTTGGGTACTTCATCGAAGTCACGGCAACCCATGCGGAAAAAATGCTGTCTGAACCGCTCAGCAACACGTTCATTCATCGCCAAACCACAGCCAATCAGGTCAGGTTCACCACAGTCGAACTGTCCGAGCTGGAAACCAAAATCCTGAACGCAGGCGGACGGGCGCTGGAGATCGAAAAGCGGCTCTATGAAAACCTGAGGGTCCTTGTCACGGATCTTGCCCCGCAAATTGCCGAAACTGCGCGCGCTTTGGCCGAGATTGACCTGGCCACCGCCCTCGCCCATCTGGCCACGACGGAGAACTGGTGCAAGCCGACCCTCGACACCTCCCGTGCGTTCGAAGTTACGGGCGGCAGGCATCCGGTTGTCGAAAAAGCGCTCCGCCATCAGGGCGGCGCGGCGTTCATCGCAAATGATTGTAGCCTGTCTGCGGAAAACGATGCCGCCATCTGGCTTTTGACCGGGCCGAACATGGCCGGAAAGTCGACATTCCTGCGGCAAAACGCATTGATCACGATATTGGCGCAAATGGGCAGCTTTGTGCCGGCAACTTCCGCGCATATCGGTTTGGTCAGCCAAATTTTCAGCCGGGTCGGAGCATCGGATGATCTGGCGCGCGGGCGATCGACCTTTATGGTCGAGATGGTCGAAACCGCTGCGATCCTGAATCAGGCCGATGATCGCGCGCTTGTCATCCTCGATGAAATTGGGCGCGGCACGGCGACATATGATGGGCTGTCCATCGCTTGGGCCACGCTCGAACACCTGCATGATGTCAACAGATCGCGCGCGCTCTTTGCCACGCATTATCATGAAATGACCGCCCTTGCGTCGAAATTGGCGGGCGTGGAAAACGCGACCGTGGCCGTCAAGGAATGGGACGGCGAGGTTGTTTTCCTCCACGAGGTGCGGCGCGGCGCTGCCGACCGATCCTACGGCGTGCAGGTGGCGCAACTTGCGGGCTTGCCGCCAGCCGTTATCGCCCGTGCCCGCGTCGTGCTCGAAGCACTGGAGTCCGGAGAAAGAGAAGGCGGCGTCGCTCAGAAAACGTTCATCGATGATCTACCTCTGTTTTCGGTGAACCCCGCCCCGGTCGTGGCAAAACACGCCCCTTCCCCTGCGCTGGATATGCTGCAAGAGATTCATCCGGACGAACTGACCCCCCGTGACGCGCTGAACCTGATCTACAAACTGAAAGACGCGGCCAAATCCTGACCGCGTCTACGAGTTCTTTAGATGTACAGACGTGTTAACCGGCAGGTGTAGACGACACCCCGACTTGCGCCGGACGCAGCAGCCGATCGTGGAGCATGAACCCTTCGGCTGCGACCTGAATGATATCGCCTGCCTTGGTGCCGGGAACGGGTGCTTCGAACATGGCCTGGTGGTGTTGCGGATCAAAGCGATCACCAACCTCGGGCGCGATGATTTCGATGCCGTGCTTTTTGAACACGTTCAGCAGCTCGCGCATGGTCAGTTCGATGCCTTCAAGCAGCGGGCCGGCGACGCCGCGTTGCTCTTCGGATGTGGTCTCAAGGGCGCGCTTCATGTTGTCGTAAACCGGGAGCATATCGCGGGCCAGTTTCGAGCCGCCATAATTCTCGGCTTCTCGCCGGTCCTTGTCTGACCGCTTGCGCGCATTTTCCGCATCCGCAAGTGCGCGCATGAAGCGGTCTTTCAGCTGATCCCGCTCTGCGCGCAGTTGATCCAACTCCAGGGCTTCATCATCGATTTCAGCCATGTCTTCCGCAAATTCTTCATCTTCGGCGATTTCAATATCGTCCAGAAAATCGTCATTCCTAGGCTCTGCCATGTTTTACCTTTCACTGCGGTCCGTCAGCATCCGCCCGACCAGCTGCGCTGTGTAGTCTACAATCGGAACGATCCGCCCATAATTGAGCCGCGTGGGCCCAATAACGCCAACCGCACCGATAATCTTACGGTCCGCGTTCATATAAGGGGAAACCACCAAAGAGGAACCCGAAAGTGAGAAAAGTTTGTTCTCTGAGCCGATAAAAATGCGTACGCCGTCGCCTTCTTCGGTCAGGTTCAGGAACTCAGCGATGTCGCGTTTGCGTTCCAGATCGTCAAAAAGGCTTCTGATACGGTCGAGCTCCTCCGCTTCCGCAGAATCGGTGAGCAAATTGGCGCGGCCTCGTACAATCAAACGATCCGGCGTTTCGCCCTCACCTTCCCAGGATGCCAAACCACTTTCAACCAAGGCCTGCGACAGCGAATCGATCTCCTGCCGCCGCTGCGCGATCTCTGTTTGGACGATTGTACGCACCTCGGTCAGCGTGCGTCCTTCGATGATGGCATTCAGAAAATTCGCAGCCTCGCGCATGGATGAAGGGGTTTGCCCGGGCGGCGGCTGGAACAGCCGGTTTTCCACATGCCCATCGCCAAACACCAGAACGACCAGTGACTGATCCGGACCCAGCATCACGAATTCCAGGTGCTTGATCGGCGCTTCATATTTCGGCGTCAGAACCAGAGACGCGCCATGTGTGACCCCCGACAGCGCGGAACCAACCCGATCCAGCAGACTGTTCACATCCCGCTCGTTCGAGCCAAGCGTCGCATCAATCTTTTCCCGATCTGATTCGTCCGGTACGCCGACCTCAAGCAGGCCATCGACAAACATACGCAAACCCTGTTGCGTCGGAATGCGACCCGCGCTGACATGGGGGCTGTTCAGCAATCCCATGAATTCCAGATCCTGCATGACATTGCGGATCGTCGCCGCACTGACACGCTCGCTGAAGTCACGTGTGAGCGTGCGTGACCCCATCGGATCACCCGTCGACAGATAGCCTTCGACGACACGTCGAAACACTTCGCGCGACCTGTCGTTCATCTCGTCGAGTAGTTTTTGCGTATCGGTCATGTGACCCACTTAAAAGCCGCGAAAATCAAAGGTCAATCGGGGTTGCAACGCCACCCGTCCGGGCGGTATCCCGACGCAACAAGAAAAGGATCACCTCATGCGTCCCTCTGGAAGACAGTTAAGTGAAATGCGCCCCGTTTCAATCGAAACCGGGTTCACAAAACATGCCGAAGGGTCCGCCCTGATCAAGATAGGCGATACGCATGTCCTGTGTACAGCAACGATCGAAGATCGTGTGCCGCCTTTTATCAAGGGATCCGGACTGGGATGGGTTACAGCCGAATACGGCATGCTGCCTCGTGCAACAAACACGCGGATGCGCCGCGAAGCCACATCCGGCAAACAAGGGGGCCGCACCGTTGAAATCCAGCGGTTGATCGGGCGATCCCTGCGCGCCGGCGTTGATCGCGTCGCCCTTGGCGAACGTCAGATCACCGTGGACTGCGATGTGCTGCAAGCCGATGGCGGCACGCGCTGTGCCTCGATCACCGGTGGTTGGGTCGCCCTGCGCCTTGCCGTGAACAAGCTGATGAAAGCCGGCGATGTGGTCAGTGACCCACTGATCTCTCCCGTTGCGGCTGTGAGCTGTGGCATCTATGCGGGCCAACCGGTGCTTGACCTCGATTATCCCGAAGACAGCGAAGCGGGTGTCGACGGCAACTTTATCATGCTCGGCAATGGCCAGCAGATCGAAGTCCAGATGAGTGCGGAAGGCTCCACATTCTCTCGGGACCAGATGAACCAACTGCTTGATCTGGCTGAAAAAGGCGTTGGCGAACTGGTGGCAGCCCAACACGCGGCTTCGGCATGACACGCCGGTTCGATGGCGACCGGATTTTGGTCGCCACTCACAACGCGGGCAAGCTGGAAGAGATGACGGAACTGTTTGCCCCTTTTGGCGTAACGGTCGTGGGCGCGGCAGAGATGAACCTGCCGGAACCCGATGAGACGGAAACCACATTCGAAGGCAACGCCCGGATCAAAGCGGTTGCCGCAGTGAAAGCCACCGGAATGCCTGCACTGTCGGACGATTCAGGGATCGAGGTTGCCGCACTGGACGGCAGGCCCGGTGTCTATACCGCCGACTGGGCCGAGACGCCCAATGGCCGGGATTTCATGATGGCAATGGAGCGGACCCACTCCGAACTGGAAGCCGTCAATGCCGCTCACCCCCGCCAGGCCCGATTTTGCTCGACGCTGGTTCTGGCCTGGCCGGATGGGCACGAAGAGATATTCGAAGGCACCGTTGATGGCACGTTGGTCTGGCCCGTGCGTGGCGCCCTCGGCCACGGCTATGATCCGATGTTTCAACCCGTGGGCCACGATCGCACCTTTGCCGAAATGACCCATGACGAGAAAAACGCGATCAGCCACAGGGCCGACAGTTTCAAGAAACTGATCGCAGGCTGTTTTGGCTGAGGATTGGGAAGCCGGAGGGTTCGGGCTTTATGTGCACTGGCCGTTCTGCGCCGCCAAATGCCCCTACTGCGACTTTAACAGCCATGTCACACGTAGCGTCGACCATGCGGCATGGCGCGTCGCGCTTGTCGACGAAGTCAAACGTTTGGGTAAAGAAACACATGGGCGCGTTTTGCGTTCGGTGTTTTTTGGCGGGGGCACGCCCAGCCTGATGGAGCCAGCCACCGTTGGTGCCATCCTAGATACGGTTCATGCAGTATGGCCAACAGCCAATGATCTGGAAGTCACGCTGGAAGCCAACCCAACCTCCGTCGAAGCCTCAAAGTTTGCCGACTTCCACCACGCAGGCGTCAACCGCGTATCAATGGGCATTCAGGCGCTGAACGATCCGGACCTTCGCGCATTAGGACGTCAGCACAGCGCACGCGAGGCATTGGCCGCTTTTGATATCGCACGACGTGCGTTTGAGCGCGTCAGTTTTGATCTGATGTATGGACGGCAAAACCAATCCCTCTCCGATTGGGAAACAGAGTTGTCGTCTGCGCTTGCGTTGGGTTTGGACCATGTCTCGCTGTATCAACTGACTATCGAGGGCGGGACAGCCTTTGGCGATCGTTACAAGGCCGGGAAACTACGCGGTTTACCGGATGAAGATCTGTCGGCAGATATGTATGCGCTCACACAAGATATATGTGCCTCCCACAACATGCCGCGGTATGAAGTCTCCAACCACGCAACGGACGGGAATGAGTCACGGCATAATCTGGTTTATTGGCGATACGGCGACTATGTGGGAATTGGCCCCGGCGCACATGGCAGGATAACCGCAGAGGGCGTCAGGCAGGCAACCGAACAAACGCGCATGCCGAGCGCATGGCTGTCAGGCGTTTCACGTGAAACTCGCGAAAACCTGAGCGGCACAGACCAGGCCAGCGAGTTTCTATTGATGGGTCTCCGGCTCACCGAAGGTGTGAGCAAACAGCGGTTCACCAATCTGGCGGGATACGCCCTGAACGAGGATAAAATCGCTCATCTCGTTGATCTCGGGATGATTTCCAACACCAAAGATCGAATTGTTGTTACCAATCAAGGGTTTACGGTGTTAAACGGCATTCTCAGAGAGCTATTGGGAGCTTAGCTGCTTAATCTCCGGCACAGATCATCCAACTCGTCCAATGAGGTGTAATGAAGAGTCAGCTGCCCCGCTTCCCCGTTCGGCGCATGGGTCAACGACACCTTCACTCCCGTCGCGGCAGACAGGTCGCTTTCAAGCGCGCGGGTATCTGCATCCTTTTCGGTTGTCTTGTTTGAAGCACGCGCACGGCCCGAGTCTTCTCCAGTTTGACCGGAAGATTTTTTAACCAAGGCTTCCGTCTGACGCACTGAAAGCCCGCCGGCGATAATCTTTTTCGCCAGCGCCTCGGGATCCGTTGCCGTTATCAAAGCACGGGCATGGCCCGAACTCAGTTCGCCTTTGAGGACGTTATTCTGTATCGACGGCGGCAAATTCAACAATCTCAGCAAGTTGGCAATATGGCTACGGCTCTTGCCCAAAGCCTCCGCCAGCTTTTCCTGTGTATGGCCAAAGCGATCCATAAGCTGTTTGAAGCCGGCCGCTTCTTCAATCGGGTTCAGGTCCGCACGTTGGATATTCTCGATGATCGCAACTTCCAGAACTTCGGTATCCGTAAAATCACGAACGATAACCGGCAGCTCGTGCAATTGCGCCTGTTGCGCCGCCCGCCAACGACGTTCCCCTGCAACGATTTCGAAACTTTCACCGACAGGGCGCACGATCAAAGGCTGCAACACACCCTTTTCGCGGATTGATGCGACGAGATCATCCAAAGGCGCAGCTTCAAACTGTTTGCGCGGTTGGTCAGGGTTTGGTCTTATCCGCTCGATCGGGATCATTTGATCCCACGAAGTGCCGGTCGACGGTCGCGTTTGCGGCTCACTCACATCGGCCATCAAAGCGGACAAACCACGCCCCAGACCGCGTTTCTTATCATTGCTTACCATGTCCTACACCCCTACTTTCGTATTGTTCGCAACCAATTCTTGCGCCAATTGGCGATACGCCATCGCGCCCTTGGATGCAGTATCGTAATTCAGAACCGGCATCGCAAAGGACGGAGATTCACTCACGCGCACATTCCGTGGGATAAGGGTTTTGAACACAACATCGCCCAAATTGTCCCGGGCGTCCTGTTCCACCTGAAGTGACAAGTTGTTTCGCGCGTCGTACATCGTCAAAACCACGCCTTCGATCCGCAGATCAGGGTTCCCAGCCTGGCGTACCTCACGAATGGTCAACATCAATTGTGACAGGCCCTCAAGCGCGAAAAACTCGCTTTGAAGCGGAACCAAAACAGAATGCGAGGCAATCATTGCATTAACGGTCAGCAAATTCAGCGACGGAGGACAGTCGATCAACACGTAATCAAAGTTGAATTGATCCATCTTTGGCTGCCGCAATGCGTCATGAAGCAAAAAGCTGCGTTTTTCGTTTGAAATCAAGTCAATGTCAGCAGAACTCAGATCGACCGTCGCTGGCACAATCGAAATATTTCGAAACCGCGTCTTTACGATTACATCCTCGAGAGCGACATCATCGAGCAACAAATCATAAGTGGTAAACGTACGATCATCCGTTTCGATTCCAAAGCCGGTTGACGCGTTTCCCTGCGGATCCAAATCAATGACCAGAACGGAAAAACCCATTTCCGCCAGTCCGGCGGCAAGATTCACGGCCGTTGTTGTTTTTCCGACGCCGCCTTTCTGATTTGTAATGGAGATGATTTTTGGTCCTGGTGGCCGCGTTGGGTCAGACACGTTGAATATCCCTTATTTTCAGAATAGCTGCTTCAGGACTGGTTTTACTCAGGACAGCATCGCACAAAAACAGCCAGTTCTTACGCGCATCTTCGACTTCAGCCTTCCATCTTGCGCCCTTCATAAACACCCCAAGGCCCCCCGGCGCAAGATGACGAAACGACATTTCGATCAAGCTGTTGAGATCCGTCAACGCTCGGGCAGACACGACATCTGCATTCTGAACTTCAATCATTTCGATACGCTTAGCCGAAACATTGATGGAAACCTCAATTTCACGCGCACATGCGCGCAGAAAGGTGGCCTTTCGTTGATCGCTTTCGACGAGGGTCAGGTTCAAAGGCTCATTCCAACCTTCGGCCAAAATTGCGAGAACAACACCGGGTAGCCCTCCACCACTACCAAGATCAACCCATTTACCTTGCGTCTGTTGGTAAATCTGTGCGGAATCCCAAATATGGCGCTCAGAAATGTCTTCTATCGTAGACTTTGAAATTAAATTGATCTTGCGGGTCCACTTTTCCAACAAGTTTTTGTAGGTTTCCAACTTCTCCAATGTTTCACGTGAAACATCGCGTGAAAACCACTGCGGAACTTCAATCATGCTGACTTCTTTTCAAGAAACTTGATACGCCCCAAGACAAGAGCCAAGCCAGCAGGGGTCATTCCATCGATTCGACCTGCTTGGGCGAGATCAGACGGCCGAACTTTCTCCAGCTTTCCTTTCAGTTCAGAAGACAAGCCCGAGACATCCGCATAAGAAAAATCTGCTGGTATCGCGTGTTTTTCATCTTTCCGGAGCTTCGCGACATCTTTTTTCTGTCTGTCGATATAGGTAGCATACAACGCGTCACGCGATAACTGCTCGGAAATTTGTGGTGAAATGTCCGAGAAATCAGAATTCAATGCTTTCACGTCGTCAAAAACGACGTCCGGGAAGGCCAACAATTGGAACGCCGACCGTTTTGTGCCATCTTGATTAATCTGGATGCCAGATTCAAGAATTTGCTTTGGAGAATAGAGATGTTCTGTCAAAAGAGCCCTTCCTGCATCCAGCAACGATTTCTTTTTCAAAAAGGCTGTCCGTCGCTCTTCTCCGACACAACCCAGTGTAAGACCAAATTCTGTCAACCGCTGGTCTGCGTTGTCCGCGCGCAAAGACAGTCTGAATTCTGCCCGCGAGGTAAACATGCGATAGGGTTCGCTCACGCCGCGCGTCGTCAGATCGTCGATCATCACGCCAATATAGCTTGTGTCGCGACGGAAATAGACCGGTTCACCGCCTTGCGCCGCCCTTGCAGCGTTCAGTCCCGCTACAATCCCTTGGGCGGCAGCCTCTTCATACCCAGTTGTTCCATTGATCTGTCCGGCTAGAAATAGCCCTGGAACAGCGCGAACGCCTAGCGTCGCCTCCAGCGCGCGTGGATCAACATAATCATATTCTATTGCATAACCTGGCTGAAGTATCTCAGCTGCTTCTAAACCCGCAATCGAGCGGACATAGTCCACCTGCACATCCTCAGGGAGTGAGGTAGAAATACCGTTGGGATAGACCGTGTGGTCATTAAGCCCTTCAGGTTCAAGGAAGATCTGGTGCGAGTCTTTATCGGCAAACCGGACAATTTTATCTTCGATGGACGGGCAGTACCTTGGACCGACTCCATCTATATGTCCGCCATACATCGCAGAACGTTCGAGATTTTTACGGATAATATCATGAGTTCGGGAATTTGTATGCGTGATCCCGCAATCAACCTGTGGCAGCGGCGCGCTCTCAGAAAGGAAAGAAAACAAAACCGGTTCGTCGTCAGCTGCCTGAACTGATAGCTGATCCCATGCAATTGTACGACCATCCAGCCGCGGCGGTGTTCCGGTTTTCAATCGTCCCAGAGGGAGGCCAAAGCTATCCATCCGGTCCGCGAGTTTTGAAGACGCCTTATCACCCATGCGACCACCGGAGTAGGATTTGTCCCCGATATGAATAACACCACGCAAAAATGTGCCGGTTGTCAGTATGACGGAATCTGCCGTTAACTCGGACCCATCGCCCAATATAACCCCGTTCACACGATCTTTTGTCATCAGAAAATCAGTAACTTCTCCAACGATAACTGAAAGGCTCGCGGTGTTTTCCATGATATACTGCATTTCACGCTGATATACGCGCCGATCTGCTTGTGTGCGCGGGCCCTGTACCGCGGGCCCCTTCCGTCTGTTCAGAAGTCGAAACTGGATACCAGATGCGTCCGCAACACGACCCATGATCCCGTCCAAAGCGTCAATCTCACGGACAAGATGCCCTTTACCCAAGCCTCCGATGGCGGGATTGCACGACATCACGCCAATACCTTCGCGTTTCATCGTGATGAGCGCGGTGGACGCACCCATGCGCGCGGACGCATGTGCAGCTTCACAGCCGGCGTGCCCGCCCCCGATCACGATGACATCGAATTGTTTCACGTGAAACACTCCATCACTTGCCAAGACAAAAACTGGCGAAAATCTCATCCAGCAGGTTTTCTACATCCACCCGACCAACAACAGCTTCAAGCGCTCGAATCGCAAAGCGGATTTCTTCCGCAGCAATATCATAGTGGTCCGGTCCAGCGCCAACCCACTCTTGTGCAATTTGCAGATTGTTCAACGATTGCTGCATTGCAATGCTATGCCGTTCATGGGTGACCAATCCTGCGCCCATCGTCCGTTTACTCAACTCTCCGGCCACATGATCAATCAACTCAGTCATACCTTGACCTGTCACACCAGATATGGCGGGAACTTCGTCTGTTCGTTGATCCGCCTTCGGAGCGAGAACCAAGTCACCGGACTGAACATCTATGCGCAACGTTTCCCCCGGTTCTTTCAGGAATATCCTAAGATCAGCATGTTCTGCTCGGGCAATCGCTTTCTCTATTCCCAAGGCCTCCACCTCATCCTCACCGTCGCGCAGTCCAGCTGTATCAAGCAGCGTCACGGGAATGCCCCGCATATCCATCCGAACTTCGATAATATCGCGCGTTGTTCCCGCGCGCTGCGAGGTAATTGCTGCGTCCCGGCGCGCCAGCGCATTCAGTAAGGTCGATTTCCCAGCGTTGGGTGGGCCAACAATCGCAACCTCAAATCCCGTACGGATGCGTTCGGCAGCTGAAAAACCATTCAGTTGCTGAGCAATATCATCTCGGACAGCGTGCAGCAGTCCGATCACTTCCGGGCTGACATCGACAGGAACATCTTCATCCGCAAAATCTATCGTCGCCTCGACGAGAGCGGCGGCCCGGATGAGCTTGGATCGCCATTCTTCGATACGATGCCCCAGGTCGCCGGACATGCCACGCATCGCTTGAACGCGCTGTGCTTCGGTCTCGGCCTCGATCAGATCCGCAAGCCCTTCGACCTGGGCAAGATCCATCTTGTTGTTTTCCAGTGCCCGACGGGTGAACTCGCCTGGTTCCGCCAACCTTGCGATACCCAAACCAAGGGTCCGCAAAACTATGGCAACAACCGCGATGCTTCCGTGAAGATGTAGCTCGACCGTATCTTCGCCCGTGAAACTGCCTGGGCCGGGAAATTTGAGCACAAGGGCACGATCCAGTACCTCCCCATCCACGCCAACCAAAGCACGTAGTTCCGGAGCCCGACCCGTTGGTAGCGTACTACACAAAGTTTTCGCAGCGTCGAAGGCCCGTGGCCCAGAAATTCGAATCACGGCAACGCCCGCCCTGCCCTGCGCAGTGGCAAGTGCAAAAATCGTATCCATGCCGATCACTCCAGGAGTGTGTCAGGTGTTCATTGAATCGAAGAAATCCGAGTTCGTCTTGGTCTGTTTGAGCTTCGAGATCAGGAACTCGATGGCGTCCGTTGTGCCCATCGGGTTGAGAATCCGGCGCAGCACGAATGTTTTGGCCAGATCGACCTTGTCGACCAACAAGTCTTCTTTCCGCGTACCAGACTTGAGAATATCGATGGCGGGGAAAACGCGCTTGTCCGCAATCTTGCGATCCAAAACGATTTCAGAGTTACCCGTGCCTTTGAATTCTTCAAAGATCACTTCGTCCATCCGACTGCCCGTGTCGATCAGTGCTGTCGCAATGATCGTGAGCGAGCCACCTTCTTCGATATTCCGCGCCGCGCCAAAGAAACGCTTTGGTCGCTGAAGTGCATTTGCATCGACGCCACCCGTCAGAACTTTACCCGACGATGGAACAACAGTGTTGAATGCTCTACCAAGTCTTGTGATTGAGTCCAAAAGAATAACAACATCTCGTTTATGCTCCACCAGCCGCTTTGCTTTTTCGATCACCATTTCAGATACGGCAACGTGGCGGGTCGCGGGTTCGTCGAAGGTTGAGCTGACAACTTCGCCTTTCACCGAACGCTGCATGTCCGTCACTTCTTCGGGTCGTTCGTCGATCAGCAGGACAATCAGGTAACATTCAGGGTGGTTCTTGGCGATGCTGCTGGCAATGTTCTGCAGCAAAACCGTTTTACCCGTCCGCGGAGGGGCGACGATCAAAGACCGCTGGCCCTTGCCGATCGGCGCCACCAGATCGATGATCCGCGCCGATCTGTCCTTTGTCGCAGGGTCATCCGTCTCCATCGTCATCCGTTCGTCCGGATAAAGCGGCGTCAGGTTGTCAAACGCGATCTTGTGTTTCACCTTTTCAGGATCTTCGAAGTTGATACGCGTCGCGTTCGTCAGGGCGAAATAGCGTTCGGCATCGTCCGGTGCTTTGATAACACCCTCGATCGTGTCCCCGGTCCGCAGGGAGTATTGGCGAATCATTTCGGGCGAAACATAAATGTCATCCGGCCCGGGCAGGTAGTTCGCCTCGGGCGAGCGCAGGAATCCGAACCCATCTTGCAGCACCTCGAGCACACCGTCGCCGGAGACTTCCCATCCCTCGTCCGCGCGTTCGCGCAGGATCTGGAACATCATTTCGCCTTTACGCATGGTCGAGGCGTTTTCGATCTCAAGCTCTTCGGCCATATCCAGCAGATATTTCGGGCTTTGCGCTTTGAGTTCAGCGAGGGCGAGGCGTTCTGTTGTCATGATAATACTCATAGCCCGCCTCTCGAGGGGCGGTGCGGTTCAAACTGGTATGTTGGCTATATGCCGATCCCCGGACGGGGTGCATGGATGCAGATAGGGGTACATTCCACAGGAGTCAACGTTTTCAGAATTTCACGACCACGGAAAGCACGATGAGCACCATCAATACTGTCGGAACCTCGTTCATCATGCGGTAGCCGCGCCCGGACTTGATCGGCCCACCCGCTGCAAAAGCCTTGCGTTGCGCGCCTAACCACCCATGGAAGCCTGACATGGCCAATATCCCTGCAAGCTTCGTCCAGGGCCACACTGCGCTCCAATCGACGACACCGGGGATCAGGACAAGCCATATGCCAAACAGCCATGTGGAAACCATCGCCGGGTTCATGATCACCTTGAGCAGCTTGTATTCCATGGTCTGAAACAGCTCATGAGTCTGGCCTTCCAGCCCAACCTGCTCTGCGTGGTAGACATACAGACGCGGGAGATAGAACAGCGCAGCCATCCAGGCGATGACCGACATAATATGAAATGCCTTGATCCACGGATAAAGCGAGATGATCAGATCAAACATGATGGACGGCCCTAAGTTCGGGCCCACCCTAATAATAAATATATAAGATAGAAAAGATGATGATTTGGTAGTGTCGGCAATTTCTGTGGATTATCGACTTTTACCGCGTGTTATCCCCCTTGTGGACAAACGTGGATCATCACCGCGGACTCCGAGGATAGATCAAAAAATCCCATATATAACAACATCATACGTAACTCTTATGCAGGAAAGGGTTGGAATATCTTGGTGGATTGTTTTGTATAAACAGTTTTTTGCACGGCAGCAAAGTTATCCTTACCCGCAAAGGATATATTTGGCCAAAGTCACCAGAGTTGCCAAGTTTATGGCTGGGCTTGGTACAATTCGTCTTTTATCCCTAAGCACACAGGCTGCCGTCCTCAGCACTTCACAGGGTTACCCACATGTCTATCCCGCTCATCCTTGCCTCAGGCTCAGAGATCCGTGCCGTGTTGTTGCGCAACGCAGGGCTTGATTTCAAACAAATCATCGCTCGCATTGATGAACAAAGCATTAAGCAGGCCTTGCAAGCGGAAGAAGCCCCCCCGCGCGACATTGCAGATGCCCTTGCAGAGATGAAAGCGCGCAAGGTCGCAGACAAGCATCCCGAGGCAATGGTCATCGGCTGCGATCAGGTCCTGTCCTTTGAGGGCGACTTGCTATCCAAACCGCGCGATCCCGAGGATGCTCGCAAACAATTGCAAACTATGCGAAAAAAGCGGCACGCCCTTTTATCTGCTGCTGTCATCTACCACGATGGTCGGCCGATCTGGCGGCACGTGGGTCAGGTCCGTCTCAGGATGCGGGATGTTTCGGACGCCTATATAGACGGCTATGTAGACAGAAACTGGGATCAGATTCAGCATTGTGTTGGCGCTTATCAACTGGAAGCCGAGGGTGTTCGGCTGTTTCACAGCATTGAGGGGGATTACTTTCATGTCCTTGGTATGCCACTTTTGGAACTGCTGGCGTTCCTGACGCTGCGCGGGGTCATCGAAGGATAGTGAGCAACACGTCATGACAGGTAAAATTCCACTGGCCGGCGTGATCGGATCCCCGATTGCGCACAGCAGGTTGCCGCAGATTCACAGACATTGGCTCAAGACATACGGGCTTGCAGGCGCGTATATTCCGATGGATGTCAGCTCCGCAGATTTGCGCGAGGTTTTGACTGTGTTACCCAAGGCTGGCTTTGTCGGTGTGAACATCACAATTCCGCATAAGGAAGCTGTTCTGGAAATGGCCGATGTCGTTACCGATCGCGCCACGTTGATTGGGGCGGTCAACACGCTGATATTCCGGAATGACGGCACAATTCACGCAGATAATACAGATGGTTACGGGTTTCTGGAAAATCTAAAATCAGGCGCGCCGGATTGGATGCCGTCTGCCGGGCCTGCAACCGTTCTGGGGGCCGGCGGTGCCGCCCGTGCGGTGGTCGTTTCCTTGCTGGATGCGGGCGTTCCGGAAGTGCTGTTGACCAACAGAACCCGCATTCGGGCGGAGAAGCTGGCGGATGATTTTGGCAACCGGGTCACAGTCGTCGACTGGGTGCACGCGGCCAATATTCTCGAGGAGTCCGCGTTGATCGTGAATACCACGTCATTGGGAATGATCGGCAAGCAGGAGATGCGCGTGCCGCTGGATGGATTGCGGAGCGGCACTGTTGTCACAGACCTCGTTTACACCCCGTTGCGCACCAACTTGTTGGTCGCGGCGGAACATGCAGGCTGTGTGACTGTTGATGGCTTGGGCATGCTGTTGCATCAGGCCGTTCCGGGATTTGAGCGGTGGTTCGGAACACGCCCGACGGTCGACAGCGCCACGCGCGCGGCAGCTTTGCGATGACGTTCAAACTTGGTTTGACGGGCTCCATCGGTATGGGAAAGTCCACCACGGCACAGATGTTTGTCGATCTGGGCTGCGATCTATGGGACGCCGATGCCGCCGTGCACCGCCTATACGCCTCCGGAGGGGCGGCCGTAGCGCCAATGAAAGCGGCCTTTCCAAGCGCCATTGTAGATGGTGCCGTGTCCAGGGAGGCATTGATGGAAATCATATCGAAGGATCCAAGCGCCCTGCCCCGGATCGAAACCATCGTGCATCCGCTGGTGGCCCAAGACCGGATGGCGTTCACCACACAGGCAAAATCCGAGATTATCGTCTTCGATATCCCGCTTTTGTTCGAAACTGGCGGCGACCAACGCATGGATGCCACGGCTTGTGTGTACGTCCCGGACGATGTTCAGGAACAAAGGGTCCTGGAGCGTGGAAAGATGACGCAGGCTCAGTTTTTGGCAATCCGGGCGAAACAGATGCCCAGCTTGGAAAAATGCGCGCGCGCGGATTATGTTATCGAAACAGATACGCTTGAGCATGCGCAATCGCAGGTGCAAGATATCGTAGACCAAATCAAGGCAGAGCTGCGCGATGCGTGAAATCGTACTGGATACGGAAACCACTGGATTCGACCCTTTTTCCGGAGACAGAATCGTTGAGATTGGCGCAATTGAGCTGATCCGGCACGTGCCGACAAAGAACGTCTTCCACGAATATATCGATCCTGAACGGTCCATGCCGCAAGAAGCCTTCGAGGTTCATGGCCTCGGAGACGACTTTTTGCGCGGAAAACCCAAATTCGCAGAGGTCGGTCAGAAATTTCTGGATTTCGTGGGCGATGCCAAGCTGGTCATTCACAATGCCGCCTTCGACATGAAATTCCTCAACGCGGAGCTCAAATGGCTGAATTTGCCGCAACTGCCCTTCGATCAGGCCATTGATACGCTGGAAATTGCCCGTCGGCGTTTTCCGGGCTCGCCTGCATCGCTTGATGCGCTTTGCCGTCGCTTCGGGATTGATAACTCATCGCGCACACTGCACGGGGCACTTCTGGACAGTGAAATTCTGGCGGAAGTTTACCTTGAGTTGATTGGCGGGCGGCAGCCTGATTTCGGCCTGTCGACTTCGTCCGGGCAATCCAATGCAGCCCGGTCCGAAGGTGGCTGGACACCCTCACCACGCCCTGTCCGGCTGAAACCGCGGATTTCTGATGCAGAAAAATCAGCTCACGAAGCATTTGTCGCCAAGCTTGGCGATACGACGCTCTGGACCAACTAAAAAACCCGGCAGCGGTGCCACCGGGTTCAATGTCTTGATCGTGCTTAGTTCAAAGATGGTTTATCAGCCGTTTCAGCCGACGCTTCCGCGGCTTGACGCTTCGCAATCTCATTGCGGTAAAGCGAAACAAAATCAATCGTTTCAAGATTGAGAGGTGGGAAGCCCCCATCGCGGGTGATGTCGCTGACCACACGACGCAGGAACGGGAAAATCATCCGTGGGCATTCGATCAACAAGAACGGATGCATCTGAGCGTCTGGTACGTTGTCGATGAAAAAGAGACCGACATAGTCAACCTCAAGCACGAACAGAACGGCTTCGCTCTCCTTGTCTTTCGACGTGACGTTCAGCTTGATCGAAGCTTCGTATTGCTTGTCCTGTGACCGCTTTTTCGCATCGAGGTTCACCTGAACCTGAACGTCGGGCTGCATTTCGGACGTTGCACCCTTCTGCGCCACGATGTTTTCGAATGAAATATCGCGAATGAACTGTCCCAACACGCGCATTTGCGGTTGGGCGGGCGGGGTCGCTTGTTCTTCTGCCATTGTGAAATTCTCCAAGGGGCATTCAAATTTGGTGTCTGGTAACAGCTTGGCGACCGGGCCTCAATCCTTCGTCCAACCGGACGGACCCCGGTTTTCATTCGATTCAGGCGGAACTTCGGAATATTCCGCGTCAATCACGTCAGATTGACGCTTTTGAGGGCCGCCCCCGGTCGAGAATGTCTGTACCTTCACGCGTGCGCGCGCCCAGTTGAACACGGCCAGACGGACACTCGGTACCAAAAGCGCAAAACCGACGGCATCCGTAAAAAACCCTGGCGTCAGCAAAAGGGCGCCGGAAAACAGGATCATCGCACCATGTGCCAGTGCCTCGCTTGGATCGTTCATCTGTTCAAATGACGATTTTACGCGTGAAAGGGCCTCTAAACCTTGTTTCCGAACCAAATACGTCCCTAAAATCGCAGTAACCACCACAATCAAGAGTGTCGGTGCGAGACCAATCGCACCGCCAACCTGAATGAACAGAGCGATTTCGATCAATGGAACAGCGATAAACGCTATCAATAACCACATATGTGACATCCTTTCCTTAAGCTCATTCCAGAGCCACGGTGGACTTGATGCCACCTACCACCTACATAAGAGCACTGACAGGGTGATGCCACCCAAGCCCGCATAATGAGGTATGAATGAACTCTCCGCTGATTCAGTTGTTGGTCCTGGCCGGGATCGCCGTCTTCTTAATCTTGCGCCTGAAAAACGTGCTGGGCACAAGGGACGGGTTCGAACAACCACCCGTTCCGAAAAACGAGTCCAGCCAGAAGGTGCGCCCTGATCTGGAAGTGATCGAAGGGGGTCCGGATCTGGACATCACAGATCACGTTCCCGAAGACAGTGAAGCTGCCAAAGCGCTGGCTGCGATGAAACGCGCCGAGCCGTCCTTTCACGTCGCCGATTTTCTTCAGGGTGCGCGCGGTGCCTATGAGATGATCGTCATGGGGTATGAGCGCGGCGAACTGTCTGAAATTCAACCGTTCTTGTCCGAGGATATCTACGAGTCATTTGTCGATGGCGTCGCCGCCCGCGAAGATCAGGGTTTGACGATTGAATCTGACTTCATTGGAGTGCGCGAGATCAAGTTGGTCGATGCGACATTTAACGATGCCACGAATGAGGCCGAATTGACGATTCGCTTTGTCGCCGAGTTGACCTCAGTCGTCCGCGATCAGGGCGGAGATATCATCGAGGGCAGCCCAACTGAGGCCAAAAAGCAGAAAGACACCTGGTCTTTTGCTCGAAAAATGGGGGCTAACGACCCAAATTGGCTGTTGGTGGCTACAGACGCGTAATCCGGGCTGCCCTGGGTGCTTTTCTTGCGACCAGCCTCATGTCTCATGAGGCTGGTGCTGACGTGAAGTACACCGTTGTGGACTATGCAGACCTTGACGGTTGGAAAGAGGATGACCATGCCGCCGCGCTCAAGGTCTTTCTCAACACATGCCAGGACATGAACGATCCCGACTGGACAGCGCTGTGTGCTCTGGCGAATGACGGACCGGACCCGCGTACATTTTTCGAACTGTTTTTTCGAGCGGTTTTGATTGAAGACAAGGCCGACCCGTTGTTTACCGGATATTTCGAACCGGAACTTGATGGCTCTTTGCGTCGGACCGATCGGTTTCGATATCCTGTTTACGCAATGCCCAGCGAAGCGCGCGTCTTGCGACCATGGTTATCGCGCCGGGAAATTCTGGCAACGGATATTATGGCGGGTCGCGGCCTTGAGATTGCGTGGGTCGACGATCCGGTCGAGCTGTTTTTTCTTCAAATTCAGGGGTCTGGCCGTATTCGACTGCCCAACGGGCGCAATCTGCGGGTGGGATACGCGGGTGCGAACGGACATGAATACAGATCCATCGGAGCGGAATTGGTGCGACGCGGCGTCTATGAGCCGCATCAGGTCAGCGCGCAGGTCATCAAGAATTGGGTGCGGCGAAACCCGGCCGAAGGTGAAGAGTTATTGTTCCACAGCCCATCCTACGTGTTCTTCCGTGAGGTCAGCGAAGTCCCGTCAGATCGCGGGCCTTTGGGGGCGATGAACCGATCTGTAACAACCCTGCGCTCTATCGCTGTCGATCCGGCCTTCGTGCCGCTCGGAGCTCCGGTTTGGCTTGAAAAAGACGGCGAGGTCCCGTTGCGCCGTCTGATGATCGCTCAGGACACCGGGTCCGCGATCAAGGGCGCCCAGCGGGCGGATGTCTTTTTCGGAACCGGCGATGCAGCTGGCCGCAAAGCCGGGAAGCTGCGTGATCCCGGGCGGATGATGGTGCTTATGCCGATCCAGCGCGCCTATGCCTTGCTGCCGGAAAACGCGATATGACCCGGCGGCGTCTGCGCCCCGAAGAGGAAGAGCTTTGGCGGAAAGTCACCGCCAACGCCGAACGCCTGCATCCGGAAAAGCCCTTTGAGCCAAGCGATTTTGTCACACCAACACCCGCACCCAAAGCCAAAAGGCGTATATTTGACGCCGTTGAAAAAACCATTATCGGACCGGCAGAGAAACCCCGCACTCAAGTGAGCCTCACCCCACCCATCAGTGATCAAGTTGCCGGGGCACAGGTCAACATGGACCGCAAGGCTTATGGCAGGCTGCAACGCGGCAAGTTACGACCTGAGGGAAAGATCGATTTACACGGCATGACGCTGGATCGTGCACACCCCGCGCTGACCCGTTTTATCCTGAGCGCGCAGGGGCAGGGTAAACGTTTGGTCCTCGTGGTGACGGGCAAAGGCAAGCAGCGCGACGATGGCGGCCCAATCCCTGTGCGTTTTGGCGTTTTGCGCCATCAAGTGCCACAGTGGCTTGGCCTGCCGCCGCTGTCCTCGGCCATTTTGCAAGTGACGCAGGCACATGTGCGCCACGGCGGAAGCGGGGCCTATTATGTCTATCTACGCAAGAACCGGTAAGTCCGCGCGCGCCTTTCGGATGCCGATCCACATCACAACGCTCGTGAATACGAAATAGACGGCGACTCCGATATACTGCGTTGTCAGTGCCACATTGAAGTCGATCAATATGCCCGTCAGTCCCGGACCAATGGCCGACCCGAGCACCATGACTGCAGTCGCCATCGCCTTGATCGACCCAATATGTTGGGTGCCATAGAATTCAGCCCAGAACGCATTGGGCAATGTCGCGTTCATCCCTGTTGTCAGCGCCATAAAGACGAAGCCAATCGCCAGGTGGGGCAACGAGGTTGCGGTGGCGAAGATGAGAAAAGCCAAAATCATCGGCAATTGATAGAGCGGCATCAGCCGGGCGGTCCCAAATCGATCCAGCGCGATACCTGACAGGATCATCGCGCCGATACCCATGACCGTATAAAGGGGAAACAGAGATACCAGCGACAGATGGGACCACCCCTTGATCTCGGCGAAATAGACCTGATGAAAGAAGAACGCCGTGTTGAATGCCGATGGGCCAAGGATGGCGGGCACCATGAACCAAAAGAGCGGATTATGTAATGTGGTGCGCCGGGTCCAATGCAGCCCTCGCATGCCGGTGCTTTGGTTTTCGGACGCCATCGATTGTGGCGTGCGTTCTGTGCGCAACAGGGCCAGCAAAACGGGAATGCCAATCAGGGCAACCACCGCGGCTCCTACCCAGAGCAACCGCCAGGGCCAGATCGTCAGCAACGCCACAAAGGCCAGCGGCAACACCGCTTCTCCGAGGGAAAACCCGAGGGTGGCGATGGCCAGAGCTTTGCCCCGTGTGGCGACAAACCAGCGTGCCATGGCGACAATGGCGATATGACTGCACATGCCCTGACCTGTCAGTCGCAATGCAAAGATTACGAAGGGCAGCAAAGCGGCATAGGGGTTGATGGCCATCGCAAGACAGGACGCTGCCAGGAGGGCCAGAACGAGAACGCCAAGGCTGCGCGCGCGCCACCGGTCCGTCAGACCGCCGGCCCAGATCATGACACCGGCGGAGGCGGTTGTGCCAATCGAATAGATGGCGCCCCAGCTGCCGTGTGATAGGTCGAAATCCGACTGTATTTGCGCGGCAAAGATCGAGATGAAATAGGTTTGGCCAAAAGACGACAAAAGCGTCAGCAAACCGCCTGCGGCCAACCAGCGGCTGTTCTGGCTTAGAAATGCGGCCAGACGAGGCTGGGACGGGTGTGCCACGGCGGGGCTTTCGAGGATTGGGCTGCTGTAGAGCGTCAAAAAAGGCGCTGCAGGGTTGATTCCATTGCTCGATCTTTGCGCCCATCAGCCCGACATGAAAAGCCCGGCGGACCGGAAATCTCCAAGGTCAGGGCATTTGGCCCATCAATTTCGGGCCAAATGCAACTGTCAGAGCACGTAGCGGCTGAGATCTGTGGATTTCGCCAGTTCGCCCAGATGCTGTTCGACAAAGGCGGCATCCACGGTAATGGATTCGCCCTCGCGGTCCGGGGCGTTGAAAGACAGCTCTTCGAACACGCGTTCCAGAACCGTGTACAGGCGTCGTGCCCCGATGTTTTCAACCGACAGATTGACCTCTGCCGCGATGCGGGCCAGGGCACGGATGCCATCGGTTTCAAACGTGACAGTCACGCCTTCGGTCGCCATCAGCGATGAATACTGCAAGGTCAACGCGTTGTCTGTTTCCGTCAGGATGCGAACAAAGTCGTCTTCGGTGAGGGCGCGCAACTCAACCCTGATCGGCAATCGTCCTTGCAATTCAGGCAGCAGGTCTGACGGTTTGGCGATATGGAACGCCCCGGAAGCGATAAACAGGATATGGTCCGTTTTGACCGGCCCGTGTTTTGTGCTCACGGTTGTACCTTCGATCAGCGGCAACAGATCGCGCTGCACGCCTTCGCGGCTGACATCGCCACCGCGCGCGTCAGATCGGGCGCAAACCTTGTCGATCTCATCCAGAAAGACGATTCCGCTTTCCTGAACGGCCTCCAGCGCGCTTTTGGTCACGGTCTCATCATCCAGCAGCTTGTCGGCCTCTTCGCCGATCAGCACATCATAGCTTTGCGCGACGGTCAGCCGTTTGCGAACGGTACGCCCTCCCATGGCTTTGCCAAAGATTTCGCCCAGGTTCATCATGCCCATGTTTCCGCCGGGTTGGCCGGGAATATCCATGGTGGGGAACGGGTTGGACGTATCGGCGACGTCCAGTTCGATAACGGTATCGTCCAACTCTCCCGAGCGAAGCTTTTTGCGGAACATCTCGCGGGTACCATCGCGGGCATCCGTACCTGCGATAACGTCGATCACACGCTCTTCGGCAGCTTTCTTGGCGTTTGCCTTGACGTCTTCGCGCATGTGGTCGCGGGTCATCGTGATGGCGCTGTCGACCAGATCGCGAATGATCTGCTCCACGTCGCGCCCGACATAGCCGACTTCTGTGAACTTCGTCGCCTCAACCTTGAGGAACGGCGCGCGGGCCAGTTTTGCCAAACGGCGGCTGATTTCGGTTTTGCCAACGCCGGTGGGGCCGATCATGAGGATGTTCTTGGGGAAAACCTCGTCTCGCAGGTCATCAGACAGTTGCTTGCGCCGCCAGCGACTGCGCAAGGCCACGGCAACGGCGCGCTTGGCGTCGGCCTGTCCAATAATGAACCGGTCGAGTTCCGAGACGATTTCACGAGGGGTCAGGTCAGTCACATTGAAGCCGATCTTGTTACTAAAGTGCGCACCCTACCTATGCCAAATTTGTCGAAACACAACCGTATGAGGTCCAATTGGCTGGCAAGAAATTCATCCGACTGTCGCCAGACGGCCAGAGCCGTCCCGGTTTTGGGTACAGCATGGCGGGTGGTGCGGTGCGATTTTCTTCAGCGCAAGGCAGGTGCGCGTATCGGGCGAGATCAGACAGATGGCGGAAATCTGTGTATTGGGACAAAGCCGGGCAGGGCGCGCAACAGTCGCGCGCGTATGTTTTCCCAGCGGGCCCCCAAAAAGACGAGGAACGCGCCAAGGAAGAACACCGTGAAAACTTCGCTTTCGCCTTCCAGGACGGTTGAAGACAAAACAACGATGTAGCCGATGGCCGCGATCAGAAACGAACGCCGGTCTATGATGATCGCAATAATGGCAAAACCGGTCATCACGGCGAGCAGTAGGGCATTTGATCCCGAGTTTTCAGAGTTCAGTAATGTCAGGGCGAGGGTGTTCACAAGGGCAGGGGCCGCTACGACGTGCAGCCAGAAGCCATTTGCCGCACGTCGTGTCACGCGGTGCGGGTCTGACATGTCGAACATCATCGCGATGATGAACACGATGAGTCCGATGCCAAGCGTGATGAACGCAAATGGCCCGTTTGCAGACAACAAGAACAGGTCACGGGTGTCTGTCGGTGCGCCGTTGCTGTTTCCAGCGATCAGGATCGACACGCCGAAGGCCATGACCGCGATAATTGCGAGGGCAAAGGGGACGCGGAAGCGAAACCAGTAGATCAGCATGGCAAGGGTAGCCAACAGGAAGGGCATGACAAGGCTGCTGTTGTCGCCCTGAGCAACCATGAAGATCTGTGCCAAACCTCCTGCAAAACCATATCCCGCGTTCGCGGCGAACATCAGCGACAATGCAATGGCCGGCGCGACCATCCTGCGTTTGCGGATGAAGTATTCAGACAGCAACCAGACAACTGCCGCCCCGATCAGGCCGGAGGTGATCAGCCCGTTGCGGATATCGCCGCTGTCGATAGCGAAAAAGGTCACGACCCCGGCCCATCCCGTACTCAGAATGACCAGACCAACGACGATGAAGATCTCGTTGAACCCCCGGAACAGCTCAAAGGGCTCATCACCGGGATCAAGGTCTTCACGCGCGCCGCGCCGACTGTCCGCAAGGGCCTTGAGGGAGGCGGCCTGCGCCTCTGTCAGAATGCCCGCTCCGACAGACGCGCGCAGATCATCCTTGTCGATCATTTCGTGATCTTTTCGACCGTCAGATTGCCATTGGTGTAGACGCAGATATCGGACGCGATGGCCATGGCGTCGCGCGCGATGGTTTCCGCATCCCGGTCGCTATCCATCAAGCCGCGCGCCGCGGCCAAGGCGTAATTCCCGCCCGATCCGATGGCGGCCACGTCATGTTCTGGCTCCAGCACATCGCCGGCACCGGTGATGACGAACAACTCGTCCCCATCGGTGACGATCAGCATCGCTTCGAGCTTTTGCAGATATTTGTCGGTCCGCCAGTCCTTGGCCAACTCGACGCTGGCGCGGGCCAACTGCCCCGGAGTCGCCTCCAGCTTGGTTTCCAGCCGCTCCAGCAACGTGAAAGCATCTGCCGTCGATCCGGCAAATCCAGCTACAACGTCGAACCCGCCGGGGGACAGACGGCGGACCTTACGTGCCGTGCCTTTGATGACCGTTTGACCCAGAGAGACCTGACCGTCGCCGGCAATCACAACCTCGCCCCCTTTTTTGACACCGATGATGGTGGTCCCGTGCCAGCCGGGAAAGTCGGATTTTGACATGATGCTACTCCTTGCTCTTGGGGTGTATATGCGTGTTTACCGTCACGGCTTCAATCCGGCGTGAGGATATGTTCAAGTTGACCATGGTTTTTGGCATCACAGATCCACGGACGAAGCAGGCGCTGGGCGAATGGGCCGAGATCGCGCCTGACCTTGGTCTCGACCCCAGTCAGTTCCGCGCCAAGCTGATCTGGCAAAAGGACGAACCGACCCGAAACCATATCGTCATCCGATTGCGCGGCCCGCGTGTCCTGATCCTCAAACGAGCGTTTCTACGGCCGCCCGGAGACGATCCGACCCAGACAATCATCGCTCTGAAAAACGCCTTTGCGCGGCTGAAACCTTACCCAGCGGCGCATGCTCCGGAAGTTCTGTTTGCCAGCGGCGCCGGAGACTTGGTGATCATGGCAGAAGCTTCGGGAAAGACGTTGGACGACCATCTGCGGGGCGGCCGCGCGCACGCGCCGCTCTTGAAACGAACAGGGACTTGGCTGGCGGCTTTTCATGCAAGTTCCGAAACCGAAGAACGAACGTACCAACCGCGTTTCATGGTGGGCCACTGCGAACGCATGGCCGATGAGGTCGAAGCGGGAAAGACATCTGTCGCGGA
The DNA here is from genome assembly GCF_019966495.1 of Tateyamaria pelophila. Classification (GTDB taxonomy): domain Bacteria; phylum Pseudomonadota; class Alphaproteobacteria; order Rhodobacterales; family Rhodobacteraceae; genus Tateyamaria; species Tateyamaria pelophila. The sequence continues at coordinate 68,068 of NZ_JAIMIA010000010.1, forward strand.
TCCGGAACGCTTTATCACGTGCTGCCGGATGGTGCGTGAAAAGGCAAAATCCGCGTCGGACCGGAAAACCATATCGGCCACCAAGCACGGTGATTTTAATCTGCGCAACATTATTCTGGGGCCTGACGGGGAAACGGGTATTGACTTCAAACCTTTGTCCAATGCGCCCGTTGGGTTCGATATCGCGCGCATCCTCATGGATTACGCCGAATTGTTACAGCCGCCCGATGGTCTAGAGCCCGGCTGTGTGCTGACAGCTGCGACGATCGACGCTTTTTTTGGCGGGTATGATCTGGTCACACGCGACGATCCGGCGGTAGGTTTCCTGCCGTTTACGCAACTTTTGAATGATTGGAGATCAATACCGGTGGAGGCGCACCAACGCAGTTGGCGTCAGGCCGCGCGTTACAAGACTATCGTCGCATTGGCCCGGAATGGATTTGGTGTGACATAGAAAAAGGCAGCCCGGCGTGGGACCGCCTTTGAGAATGCGTTTGAAACAGGCTTAGATGGAGTCTTCGATCCAGCTTTGCAGAGCCGCTTTCGGTGCGGCACCTGCGCGGTTGGACACCACTTCGCCGTTTTTGAACAGGAACAGTGCCGGAATGCCACGCACACCCATCTGGGCAGGGGAGTTCGGGTTTTCGTCCACGTTCACTTTGACGATCTTCACTTTCCCTTCCATTTCAGCCGACAACTCTTCGAGCGCCGGGCCGATCTGTTTACAGGGGCCACACCATTCGGCCCAGAAGTCCACCACAACGGGCACATCGGAATTTTTGACTTCGGCGTCAAAGGTTGCGTCGGTTACAGGCACGGTCGCCATTTTTTTTCTCCTGACAGGGATCAAGCGTAGGGGTCGAACTTAAGAACCCATGGGATCAACGTCAAGATATTGCGAACGGTACAGCGCCGCCGTCACGATATCGTGTGGCAAGCGCATCAATTTGCGTTCTCGTGTCCACAGGACATAGCTCTCGATCCGGTGATCAGGATAGATGGCACGGATCGCCTGCGCATAGGCGCCCATTTGCCGTAGCACAGCCTCGGGGCACTGTACGGGATCGTCCGGAACGTGACGGTTGGATTTGAAATCAATGATCTGGACGCAATCATCCGTAAGGATCAGCCGGTCTATCGTGCCGTGCATCTGACGTGATCCAAGCTTCGCGGTCACAGGAACTTCGGCCAAACTGTCAGGGGCAAAGACATGCGCAAGCTGCGGATCGTCCAAGACCGCCCGTGCTTCGGCTTCAGCCTCTGTTATCAAACCCTCCGAAAGGATCGATGGTTTCGCCAGCCGTTTGATGATCGTTGTCCAATCATTCGACGCGGCAGCGGGCAGTTTCTCAAGAAAGGCGTGCAGCAAAGTGCCGTAGGCTTTCGCGGAATCTTCATCCAGGCCCTCACCCGGCAACGCTTTCGCCCCGCCCAGATCGGAGGGAGACAGTGTCTCCGGTGTCGGTTCAATGTGGGGGGCCGGGCGAGTGTAGACATCTGGCAAAGCAGGGGGACCAGGCTGGGATTTTGGGCCCGTATCGGGCAAATCAAAGTCCCATGCGCCATGTTCGACACGCATCCCCATGCCAACGGGCGTTATCAGGTCGACTGCACCGCTGGCCTTCATTCCTGCGCCAACGCGTTGGTGCCAATCGTTTCCTGAACTGTCCAAGTCTCCGGACGCCGCCACAATCAGCCACTTTTCCGCGCGTGTCAGAGCCACGTAAAGCAACCGAAGGGACTCTTCTTGTTGTGCTTCCTTCATGGCGTCCAGCCGTTCGACCATGCAGTCGGGCTGCTGTTTGTCGTTCATGCGCCAAACCGGCGTGTCATCCATCACGATGATATCGTCCCGAATGGACAGCGTGCGTTTGCCGCATTCGGGCAGGATGACAATCGGCGCCTCCAACCCCTTGGCGCCATGTACCGTCATCACCCGGATCTGATTTGAAGCGCTGTCGATCTGGCGTTTGATCTCCAGATCGTCGGTTTCCATCCATGTCAGGAACCCGGTGAGCGAAGGCACGACGGCGCGTTCAAATGACAGCGCTTGCGACAACAGCGCGTTGATCCCATCTTCGGCTTCCGCGCCGAGACGCGCCAAAAGCCGTTTGCGCCCGCGATGCCGCGTCAGCATTCGCTCGATCAGATCATAGGGCCGCAGAAAGTCGACATTCGCCCTGAGATCCTTCAAAACAGGCACTGTTTCGGGGAATTTCTCGTCCAGATCACGTAAAGTCGCCCAAAGATGTTCGGTCTTGCGGTGATGTGCGAGCGTAAAAAGATCCTGCTCGGACCAGCCGAACAATGGTGAGCGCAGAACGGTCGCAAGGGACAGGCTGTCATCCGGCGTGGCAAGGAAAGACAGCAAGGCCCCCAGATCACGCACGGCGGTTTCAGCACCGACCTTGAGCCGGTCCGCTCCGGCAATCGGGAGTTCAAGTTCCTTGCAGGCCTGGATTATGTCCGAAAAAATACCTGACCTGCGTTGCACGAGGATCAGGAAATCCTTGGGCTGCACGGCGCGCGCAAATGTCCCGTCGGGGATCATTGCGCGGGTGTCCAGCATCCGCTTGATTTGATCTGCAATGGCCTTGGCCAGAACGCGGTTCTGGTGCGTCGCACTGCGCCGGTCGACGGGATCGTACCAATGGCGCTTTTCCTCTTTGTCCGGCTTCGGGACAACTGGCCACAAATCGACCCGTCCGGGCAAATCCGTGTGAAACGCGATATGCTTGCCGTCTGCTGCAAACCCGGCCGAGGTTGCACCATCAAAGACCATGTCCACCAAACGCAGGATCGCGGGGGAGGACCGGAACGAATAGTCTAGCGTGAGCGAATTCAGCCGCTGATCGACTTCCGCCAGCTTCGAGCCAAATTCAGTTTCCATCCTGTCGAATTCACGCGGGTCTGCACCCTGGAAGGAATAGATGGATTGTTTTTTGTCCCCAACGACGAAAATTGTCCGAGTAATATCGGCGCGGGCACCCTCGCCGCTTGAAAACTCTTCGGCCAGTTTTCGGATCACATCCCACTGCGTGGGGCTTGTGTCCTGTGCCTCGTCCACAAGAATATGGTCGATGCCACCGTCCAGCCGGTAGAGAACCCATGCCGCAACCTTGTCGTCCGTCAGTAAATGTCGCGCCTTTTGGATCAGATCATCGAAATCCAACCAGCCGCGTTGTTGTTTCGCTGCCGCATAGCGTTGCGCGAACGCGTTGCCGAAACGGTGCAGCATGACCGTCTTTTCCGCAGCCACAAGGGCCAACCGCGCCGCGCGCGCATCAGCAACGCGCTGCATCAGCGCTTCCACCCGCGGCATGAGGTGGTCAATTTTCTTTTGCGTGGGCTTGGTTGGGAATTTGCCAAATTTCGGTGCATTGGCGTTCTGGCCGCTTGCATTGACAAAAACGGATGTCATCTCGGGGATCGCGGCAAAATCCAAGTCCTGTACAAGGCTTAATTTGGCAGCGTCCCTCTGATCGTTTGAGCTCCCACCTGCGAGTGCTTCGGTGAGATCCTGGAGCAAATTCGCGTCGCCGGGGGCAAATGTGTCGCTTACGATCTTGTCACGTGTCAGACCGGGTTGCGCCCCAAGCAGGATCAGCGCGTCATCAAGGGTCAGCGGTGAAAAAGCGTCCCCCTTGGCAACGACCTGCTTGGTGAATTTCAGGATATCTTCGCCGGTATATAGTTGAGCCAGATCTGTCACCAAGTTGGCGTCCGGCCCACCCGCCATCGTGTCCATCAACTCGGCGCGCAGTAATTCGGCAGCGCGATCTTCGATTTCGGTGAATTGAGGGCTGACGCCCGCTTCTAGCGGAAAACGCCGCAACAGAGCCGCACAAAACGAATGGATCGTCTGAATTTTCAACCCGCCAGGCGTTTCGATGGCACGCGCAAACAAAGTGCGCGCGTGACGCAGGTCGTCCGGGCTGGGTGTGCGGTCAAGGCCCAGTTCCGCAAGCGCGACGCGCAACTCATCATCGTCCAGCATCGCCCAGGCACCCAACCGCTGAAACAGGCGGTTTTGCATCTCGGATGCTGCGGCCTTGGTATAGGTCAAGCAGAGGATGTGCTGCGGCTGGACATCCTGAAGCAGCAAACGCGCAACCCGGTCGGTCAAAACACGTGTTTTGCCCGACCCGGCATTGGCGGACAGCCATGTCGATTCCATCGGGCGGGCAGCGTCTTGCTGGCGGCGGGTCGCTTCGTCGGCCGGGGTCATGTCAGCACCTCCGGGTTTGGATCGTCTGTCGCATCCCATTCGCCAAAACGTGCAAGTTGATCATAATCGCGCGCGTCCGTGTCCATGTCGAGCGCGCGGCGCGAGGTGTAGCCCTTGTCTGGCTCCAGATAGGCGCCAAGCAAACTGACAAGTTCAGCCAGAACCTGGCGGGTGGGTTCTTCGTCGATCGCCGCGTCTACCGTCGTTGGTTTTGCGCCGATGCCAATGAACTGTGCCGCGCGCACGACCCTTGACCCGAGTGTTTCAAAGGCACCTTCCTCGACCATTGCGGCCTCGATCAACAGTTGCTTGTCAAAGTGCTTTTGCCGGTCCTTTGAAGGCGGCGGCCCAGTTTTGTAATCATACAGAATGACCTGCCCCTGTTCGTCCATGTCGATACGGTCTGCGCGCCCGACAAGCTGCGTGCCGATGCTGGGCAGGGTCAAAAGGCCTTTTGCGGTATCCTCAAATGCGATGGGCTTTGCGATGCTTTGGCGCTCGGCCTCTGTGTCCACGATCCATTGGGCGGCGCGACCAAAGCGGGTCAGCCACAGGATGCGCGCGGCGGGCCAGGGCACGTCCCGCTGCAGGATAGTGTTGGCATGTTGCATGAGAGTTTCGACCGTCATGGCATGAGGCCGTGTCAGCGTATCTTTGACAAAGACCTCCATCACCTCATGAGAGAGAATACCGCGCAGCAAGGCATCGGGTGTCTGAACCAGGGGTTTGAGCGTGCGCAGGCGCAACACGTGCTTGGCATAGACCGCGTAGGGATCGCGGATCAGGGTCTGTATTTCCGTGACTGTCAGCCGCCGGGGCCGTGCGGCCACAGGCGGGCAGGGCGCGGGGCGGCGTGCCTTTGGCGCGTCAGGTGCGGCGTCCAACTGACGGGCCAGGGCCAGCCAATGCGCCCCTCGTTTCCGCATCGCCGTCCATGCCTGAGGTCCACCCAGCGGCCCGAGGCCAGACATGAGATTGGACAAGCGGTTGATCCAGCGTGACGGCACGGTTTCGGCATCATCCGAGCGGATGGACCGCGTCAGCCAGACCTCCGGTGCCGCAATGGCCTGTTGAAAATCATGCGCAGACAATCCGATCCGGCGTTCCGGCAGCAACAACCCCGCGTCGAACCGCATTTTGCGGTTCAGCCACGGATCGGGCGTCGGGGGTTCGGGCCATGTGCCGTCGTTCAATCCGGCCAGTATCACCAGATCGGCACCCTGTACCCGCGCCTCCAAAGTTCCCCAGATCATGATGCCGGGATGGGGGGCATCGCGGTCGCGCACTTCTCCTTGCGACAGGATCGCGCCGATGAGTGCCGCGTAATCGCTGGCTGACATCGCGCCGCCATATTCCGCCTGCGCTTGCACGTCGTCCATGGTTTCACGAGCCTTTTGGCCCGCTTTTTTCAGCCATAGCTCACTGTCGCCGAGCGGCGTTTGCCCGGCGGCCAATGCTTCGGACAGGGCAAGATGGCGGGCGACCCAGTCGACCAGGGGCAATTCGATCGCAACGGGTTGCCCGCAAACCGTTTCGGCAACCCAGTTTGCCCAGTCTTCGACGCCGGTTGTGTTGTCTTTAACGGTCTTGCGCGCGCAGGCTTTGAGGCTTTCGGGATCCGGATAGGGCAGGCCATCCTTGCGCATCTGTAATTCCAGACGCTGCGTGTTGAGTTGGTGGGCGTTTCGGGCACCGCCGGAATGGGTCAGCGGATGCTTGAGCAGCGTCAAAAGCGCTTCTGCATCCAGTGGCTGCTCAAAAAGCGCTGCCGTATGGCGCAGGAACCGTCCCGGTGGTGACAGGTGCAGCGGGGTGCCGGCACTGTCATCGGGCAGAATATCCCAGCGGTCGAGGGCAGCGGTGACTTGTCGGGTCAGCATCCGGTCGGGTGTGATCAAGGCGGCCCGTTGGCCGGTTTCCCCGGCTTCTCGCAGGCGCATCGCGATGGCGATGGCTTCGGCACGGGGTGTGTCCGCTTCGATCAACGTGATCTTTTCCGTGGCGCCAGACAGGTCGGACAGGTCGGGCCCCTCGCGCCGCCAAGCGTCTGTCACGGGCGCTGGACGCAACGCCAGGGACACCAATTTGTTTCGTGCAGGGGAAGGGGGCGTCGTCTCCATCCATGGTTTGACGGCGTTGGGCGTTACGCCAAGTCCCTTTGCCAATTTGAGAAACCGGAATTGAGGGTGATCTTCGCCTGTGGTTTCGTCTCCCATCTTGTCCCAGACATCTTGGGGCATATCGAAGTCGAAACCGGGCAGGATCGCGGCACCTTGTGGCAGTTTGGCGATGGCCTGCATCAACATTTGCGTGGTGCCCCGTGACGCGGTGGAGCCTGCGATCAGGATCGGGTCAGATGGCGGTGACTCTGTCCAATGTGCAGTCAGGCGGAGCACCGTTTCGCGCTGGCGTGCCTCTGGATCCGGAGCGTTTTCAGACACATCAATATAGTTCTGTGCGATTCCGATAAACTTCTGGGCACGGGCCCAATGGCCCGACTGATCCGTGACATCAAGCCGGGCGATATCCTCGGGTGTGACTCCTTCGCTCTGCATTTCATCGATCAAGGTGGCAAGGCTGTCGGCCAGATCGAAACTCGCGGAGCTCGCGGCCAGATTTGGCTGCGCCTCTATCAACCGTGTGATCAGCGTCACAAGTTCCAGCCTGCGCCGCAATCCGGATGCCGAAGGTGGCAGCGCCGCGCCGGGCAAGAGACCATCGAGATCTGTGAGCATCTGGATGCGGGGCAAAAGGCGGGCGGGCCCCGCATCAAGAAGCTCGCGCAGCCGTCGTGCCATGCGTTGCGTGTTGACCAGAATGGTGACGCGTGGCCAAGCCTCCGGCAGCGCGTTTTTCAAGCGCAGTTCCAGTCCGCCGAGCATGGCGGCGGGAAAATCAACGCCGGGGGCGCAGCCGAACAGACGGGGATCGTCGCTTGGCTCAAACATTGGCGTGCGCCAGCATCGCTTCGGCCTCGGGGATGCCACCCGGATGGCCCACATCGCACCACTGGCCGGGATAGCGCAGACCAAATAGTCGGTTGGACACCGCCATCTTGTTCCAGATCACATTCAGGGAAAAACTGACCTCGGGCACGTCTGGCACTAGATCCGTCTTGAGGATTTGAACACCGCCATAGACAGTATTTCCGCCACGGCTCAACCGCCCATCCGGCCCGATTTCGAAATCACCGGGTCCTTTGCGTCCGTGTGCCTGCTCTGTTGGAATACAAATCAGCAATGCGTCCATACGTGCGGGATCCCAGGCCCTCAACAGCATTTCAATCGGGTTAGGACCGGCCCAGACAGCATCTGAATTGATCGTCACGACAGGGTCCTTGCCAAGCAAAGGCAGTGCGTTTCGCAAGCCGCCACCCGTGTCCAGAATGTTCGGTTCCTCGCGGATCATGCGGACGCTGGTGCCTTTCAGATGCTGTTCCAGCATTTCGGCTTTGTAGTGCAGGTTGACCACCACGGTCTTGGCTCGAATGCCCTCTACAAGCGACAGCGCATGATCAATCAACGGCCGATCTGCCACCTCGATAAGTGGCTTGGGGCGGTCTTGGGTCAGGGCGCCCATGCGGGTTCCGAAACCAGCGGCAAAGAGCATTACGGCAGGGGGATCGTCACGCATTTGGCTTTGAGGCCCTTCAGGATGTCCGGTGTTGGTTCTGGCAATGTCGCGTTGATCAACGGTGCGATCTCGCGCAAGGCCGGATGCCGGAGGTTGATTTGAATGTGGCCCCAAACGCGGGGGATGTAATCGGCGTAGTGCGGTTTGCCATACGACAGCGACAGGCGGGCAAAAATGCCCAGGATGCGCAAATTGCGTTGGAGCCCCAAGAGCGCATAGTCGGTTTCGAATTCCGAAAGCACTATCTGTGCCGCAGCGGCATAGCGGTGGATCATATCCTGAGCGATGACGGGCGACACATCACGCCTTGCATCCTGTAGGACCGAGACCAGATCATAGGCGCGGTGGCCGATCAGCGCATCCTGATAATCCAGCAATCCGACACGCGCGACACCCGATCTGTCCGGCAACCACAAGAGGTTCTCGGCATGGTAATCGCGTTGGATCATGACGTTGATGCGGGTGTTCAAAGGCTTCAAAACCTCACGAAACGCGGCCTGGAACGCGGCCAGGGCAGCGGCATCTGTGTATCCAAGTGCGCCGTTTTGGTAGCAGGTGAAGGCCAGCGACACCATGTCCGTCATCATATCGGCATCGCAGCGGATCAGGTCCGGCGGATCATATGTGTGCAGATGCAACAGGACGTCGGTGGCCGCCTCGTACAGTCGCTGCTCCATCGTGGGGTCCTTTGCCAGGATACGGGCAAAGAGATCGTCGCCCAGATCTTCCAACAGCAAAAAGCCATCGCTTGCATCCTGCGCGTAAATATGGGGAGCGGACAGACCGGCGCTGCGCAGAAATTCAGTAATCTTGACAAAGGGGCGGGTGCTTTCGCCTTTATCGGGCGGCGCATCCATCAGGATGGCGGTCGTGCCGTCGTGCCGGGTCAGCCGCTCATATCTGCGGTTTGAGGCATCACCGGCAATGGTGCGGCGCTGGGCAGCATCCCAATTGGCGGTTTCCAAAAAACCGCTGATCAGCGCAGATCGGTCAGGCATCCTGTGTCACTTCCATCAACAGCATGCTCCAGCGATTCGTTGTCCAGCTGAGATGTGCATCGCGCGCATCGCCATTGGTGACAAGGTCGATGGCCAGCGCATTTTCCGGACACAAGGGGCCAAGACGGTCTGGCCATTCCACAATACAGATTGCGGTTTCAAACGCCTCCAACAGCCCCAGTTCGTCGATTTCCGTATCAGAGCTTATGCGGTACAGGTCAGAGTGCCAAAGCTCGCCGCGCGTGGTGTCATATGTCTGCACCAAAGTGAAAGTGGGCGAGGGCACATCCTCTGGCTCCGTCAGGATCGCGTTGATCAGCGCGCGTGCAAGATGCGTCTTGCCTGCGCCAACGGGGCCGCTCAGCAAAATGACGTCACCTGCTGCCAGTTTGGGGGCCAAGATCGCGGCGAATGCAGCGGTTGCGTCAGCATTTGCGAAATGGAGGGACTGAGAGGATGGCGACATGCCGCCAAACTATCGCGCCGCTCCGTCACTGCAAGCGGAATGGCACCGGTCAGGCCCGATTGGCGGTGGTGTGTGCACCAATCATCTCGGTAAACCGGATCACCGTCGCTCCGGAAACGATGGGCGAGACCTGGGCGTTGAACTTACCCTTGTTCAGATGGGTGATGGTGGCGTTCCAGGGGGCCCGGTCACCGATTTTCATGACGTAGTCACGCATGTCACCCCAAGCCGGGTCCGGTCTGCATTGGGATTGCCATTCCTTGATGCTGTCGACGATTGTGACATCGGCAAACGTGTTGCCAGGATCCAGTTTCCACATCTCGGTGTAGGCGCTGTTGCAGAAAGTCAGGACCCCGGCAGATGAAAAGACCACCAGCGCGTCTTCGAACGTATCCATCAAGGATTGACCCAGCTCCAGTTCCGCGCGGAAATTCCGGGTCAGAGAGATTTCTGCAGTGATGTCTTCGATCAGAAACGCTACCGCCCCATCGGGGTGTGGTCTGCCGATCACGCGGTAGGTATGGCCGCTGTCCAGCGTCCATGTTTCTTGGTAACTGCCATTGGTGGCCGCCGCGATCACATTGGAGATTTCCTGCCGCCAGGAGAGGTAATTCTTGGGCTCGGGCATCACACGATTGTCGCGCAATCTGTCAAAGAATGAGAGCAGATCCGGACGCGCACTCAGGAAATCCGCGGGCAGCGATGTGAGGTCTACAAGTGCCGGGTTGAACAGGGCCAATTGCCCGTTTCGGTCAAATATGGCGAGTCCGATGGACAATTGGGCAAAGGTCTTGGCCAGAGTCTGGACAAAGTTCCGTTGTGCCACTTCGGCCTGAATGACAGCGTCGATGTTGCTTGCATAATAGACGGTTCTGTCTTCTGCCTCGGTCGCCGTGACGCTGAACCATTCCAGCCGATCGCTGTCCTTGTTCGGCACGGAAACGCGAACGGTCCTGCCCGGCTGGATATCGTTGGCCTCGGCGTCAAAGAGCGGTTGCGACTGATCAGGCGCGTCGCGGCACGAAGATGTCGCAAGGTCGTCATAAGCCTGATTGCGCCAAGTCACGTGCCCCTCGCTGTCCGAGAGCCAGATCGGATAGGGGGCACCGTTGGCGGCCAGCCGCAGCATACCCAGTTCGGCCTTCATATTTTTGGTGTCATGCGTGGATCGGGCGTCGCTGTCGGACTGATCCTTGATCGTCAAACGTGTGTGGTTGCCTTCGCGATCCAGCTGAACAATGGCGGTATCGTCAGGCTGGGCGGCATACAGTGTCAGACTGTCAATGTCCTGCAAACGTTCTTCATCCGGCAGGCCGGGAAAGCGAACGCGGAGATTGATGCGCAATGTATCCCAGTCGGAGTGCGAGCTGCGATCATTTACAAGCGCATCGGCCCCGTCGGAAGCATGTTCCAGGTCCAGACCCTGAAACAGAAAATGCATATTCGATCGATCTTCCGGTGCGGCTGGTTCAACCAATTGTCGATCGCGCATGACATATGCGAGGCCCGCAATGGCCGACACACAAGCGCAAAACATAACAAATGACATCTCGACCAGCGACATGTTAAGCCAACCCTTCCAAATTTAAGCTTCAGATTGCGTGATCTGGGTTAACGGAAAGTTAAAACCGAAGTTGCGGCGGCCCTTTGGCTGCAATCAGAGGCGAATTAATTCGTTCTTTCGGTCCCGCGGGATTGCGTTATCGCCGCTGCGCGCGTCGATCTTCTTGCGCGGCCAGACCACTTCAACGATCGCTCCGACATGGACGGTGACACTTTCAGCGCCGTAGGGATCGCCACCATTGGAAAACGTCAGTTCGGCACCGGAACGCTCCAACAGAGTCTTGGCAATGAACAGACCCAGACCCATGCCTTCGTATTCCGGGCGCTGTTGCCGCTCTGCGCTGGTCTTTCTACGACGCACAAATGGATCTCCAATTCTGCCCAGAAGCTGAGGCGGAAACCCGCGGCCGTCATCCATGATCCGAAGCGAAATGGTGTCATCTGTCCACGTGGCTTCGACCCAGACGCTGGACCTTGCGAAATCCACCGCATTTTGAACCAGATTGCGCAGGCCGTGAATGATTTCGGGCTGGCGCAGGATTGCAGGTTGATCGACCTCACTGCCAGCCGCGGGATCATGCGTGAATTTCACTGTCTTGCCTCTTTGCAAATGAGGTTCGGCTGCCTCCTGAACGACGGTCATCAATGGCGCCTGGCGCAGGTGCAGATCATCCTTACCGGCGCGCCCCATATCTTGCAGAATATCACGACATCGGTCCGCTTGTTCGCGGATCAGAACTGCGTCGTCTCTCAAGTCAGGGTGATCGCTCAACTCTTCGATCAATTCTGCGCTGGCAAGTTTTATGGTGGCCAAAGGCGTGCCCAGCTCATGTGCTGCCGCTGCGACAACACCTCCGAGGTCGGTGAGCTTCTGTTCGCGCGACAGGGCCAGTTGTGTGGCTGAAAGCGCGTCGGACATCGAGTGGATTTCCGATGTAACCCGCCGCGAGTAGGCTCCGATAAAGCAAATGGCGATGACCAGAGCGATCCAGTTTCCAAAAACAAACAGATCCGGGATCCGCAGGATAAACCCTTGCTGGGTCTTGAGCGGCAAATGATATTCGGACAAAAGCGTGACCAGAACGATGGCCGTCCCGCCCAAAAACAATGTGGAACGTGTTGTCAGAACAGCCGCAGAAATGGTCACCGGGCCAAGGACCAGCAAGGCAAACGGATTGTGCAGCCCCCCCGTCAGGAACAGAAGGAAAGCCAGTTGCAACAGATCGAACAGCACCATGAGCAGGTTTTCAAATTCGGTCAGGCGCTTGTTTTCCGGAAAGATGAAAATCGCGACAAGGTTACCGACAACCGATACACCAACGGCCAGATAGCACAGTCCCACTTCCAATTGCAGGCTATATATCTGCTGCGCGACGATGAGCGCGATGAGTTGTCCGACGATGGCAACCCAGCGCAACAGGATCATGGTACGCAGGCGAATCCAGTTGGATCGTTGCTTGCCGGTAATCGGGCCGATTTGTGGTTGCGCCATTGTGTCACTACTTCGTTTATTGCACTCGGGTGTGAGGCTGATAGCTGTGATTTAAACCGTTCAGAAAGAGGCTCTCAATGTCACGCATCATCGCACCCATTGCCGCTATTGTCGCTGCCCTTTTTCTTGGTGTGTTCTGGTGGATGACACGCCAAGCGGACGACACGAGCCCCTTTGCCCAGTGTCAGGCGACGCAAGTTGCCGACGATGGGAACAACATCGGCGGACCGTTCGAATTGATCAATGCACAAGGCGAGACGGTGACGGATACCGATGTGATCACGGAACCGTCGCTGATCTATTTTGGCTATACGTTCTGTCCGGACGTGTGCCCGCTTGATACCGCGCGCAACGCGGAGGCCGTCGATCTGCTGACAGAGCGTGGAATGTCCGTAACGCCGATTTTCATCACAATCGACCCAGAGCGGGACACACCGGACATCGTCGGCGATTTTGCCTATAACCTGCATGAAAAGATGATTGGCCTCACCGGATCAGAAGAGCAGGTGGCGGCGGCAAGCAAGGCGTACCGGACATATTACAAGGCGCATGACAAGAGCGATGAATTTTACCTGGTGGATCATTCGACGTTCACCTACCTTGTTTTGCCGGAACACGGATTTGTCGAGTTCTTTCGCCGCGATGTGAGCGCGGACGCGATGGCAGACCGCGTTGCGTGCTTCATCGAAAACAGTTGAAAACACCGGAAAAAATTGACGACTGCCGCCCATCGGGTCATATTCTACTTCAGCCGCAAAAATTGGCGGCAGGGAACCGGAGAGCTTGATGGCTGATAGTGCGCAAATTGACCTGGGTGACGACAAGTCGTTGTTGTTGCTGGATGATGACGAACCATTTTTGCGCAGGTTGGCTAAGGCCATGGAAAAGCGTGGCTTTGAAGTCGAAACGGCGGATTCCGTGGCAGCGGGCAGAGCGATCGCGACGGCCCGACCGCCAGCTTATGCCGTGATCGATTTGCGGCTGGAAGATGGTAATGGCCTCGACGTGGTCGAGGTGCTGCGTGAAAAACGTCCCGAAGCGCGCGTGGTCGTGTTGACCGGCTACGGGGCGATCGCCACCGCAGTTGCCGCTGTGAAAATCGGCGCAACAGACTATCTGTCAAAGCCGGCCGATGCCACGGACATCACCAATGCCTTGCTTGCGACCGGGGATAATCTGCCGCCACCACCGGAAAACCCGATGAGTGCGGATCGTGTGCGGTGGGAACATATCCAGCGGGTCTATGAGCTGTGCGATCGAAATGTGTCGGAGACGGCGCGACGGTTGAACATGCACAGACGGACGTTGCAGCGCATTCTGGCGAAACGCTCGCCCAGATAGGCGTAGAGGGGGCTGTCTGCCCCCCGCGCCGTTGACGCTCCCCCCCGAGGATATTTTTGGCCAAGAGATGGAATGGGGCCGCGAGTTCAGATGTCAAAGCGTTTGAGGACTTTGTCGACCACCTGGCCGCTTTCCAATCTGTATGATTCAATTCGTGCGTAATCTACGAAGCCGCGGGATTGATAGTAGATCAGGCCACCTTCGTTGTCGGCACGGATATTGGCGTTGATCCATTTATACCCGATGATTTTTGCGGCCTGCCGTGTGGCGTCGAACAATTTGGAGCCGATGCCAAGTCCGGTCTGCCCGATTTGCACAAAGGTCGCCATCTCGGCGGCTTCAACCGGCAAGTAGTCGGCAGGGGCGATCCATTGAAACCCAACGACGGTCTCGCCACTGTTTACGGCAACGTGCCAGGCGGATTGCCCGTCATTCTCGTTCATCCAGTCGGCGATATCCCTACCTTTGACCTGATGCGTCATCGCCGTCGTGCCGCCCGCGTCGATAATCTCGTTCAGAAGGCGCGCCATCGAGGACGCATCCAGAGCAATCGCAGGGCGCACGTAAATCATGCGAGGGCCGCAAGCAAAGTGGCATGTCGTGCGGTAAAGTCTGCGCGCGTTTCCATCGGTGGCCGAAGTACAATCGTCAGATCACGGGTCAGATTTGGATCGGGTACACCAAAGAGCTTGTCTGCTTCTGTTTTGGTGAATCCTGCGATTTGCGTTGCTTCCATCCAGGCACTGATCCGGTCGGCCTTTTTGATCTGGCGTTTGATATTTTGCGGCACCTTTGCGGGCAAGCCGAAGCGGATGTGAATGGCCGCCTCCAACCGTTCATCGAGTGCGCCATACCCCGGACCGACCGCTGCCTTGACTGGGGAAATCATGTCTCCGATCACGTATTCCGGCGCGTCGTGTAGCAGAGCTGCCAAACGCCATCTCGCGTCCGCCTTGGGAGAAATGCGTCCATAAATCGTTTCGACCAAAAGGGAATGTTCGGCGACGGAGTAGGCATAATCCCCAACCGTTTGCCCGTTCCAGCGCGCGACAAAGGCGAGGCCGTGGGCGATATCTTCAATTTCGATATCAAATGGCGTGGGATCCAACAGGTCAAGCCTGCGACCCGATAGCATCCGTTGCCATGCGCGGGCTTGTTTGGCCATTTGTGTCCTCATCTCGCCGGTCGGGGAACCAAGTTTCCCCATTCTGTGTTTTTTCCATGAAGGAGAGCACTATGAAACCCGTATTCTTGATCGCCTTGATGATGAATTCGACACCGATTACCGCTACGGCCAGCGATGTATGCATGGCGGCCCAAGAGATGGAAGCAAGCCTGATTGACTGGTACGGTGAAGCACCCGTAGACGGCGCAAACAGTGCGAAACTGCAAATGTGGGCTTCAGAAGCGACGGGCACCTGGACATTGCTTCAGTATTTCCCGGACGGTAATTCCTGTGTTGTCGCGCAAGGCGACAACTGGACTGACGGGCAAGTTGGGGAACAACTTTTGGCTGCGCTTCATGGCTGAAACCAAGGGTTGCAAAATGGCGCATTGAGCCGCATGGCAGAACCTGATAGCGGATCATCTGACCCAAGTTGAGGACGTTCAGGATGAGCCAGGATTACATCGTTAAAGATATCGCTCTTGCCGAATATGGCCGTAAAGAGTTGAACATTGCTGAGACAGAAATGCCAGGTTTGATGGCGTTGCGCGAAGAATATGGCGAATCCCAACCGCTGAAAGGCGCGCGGATTGTCGGATCACTGCATATGACGATCCAGACGGCCGTTTTGATCGAGACGTTGAATGCGCTTGGTGCTGATGTGCGCTGGGCGTCATGCAACATCTTCTCGACGCAAGACCATGCGGCGGCAGCGATTGCGGCGGGTGGAACGCCGGTTTTCGCAGTCAAGGGCCAGACGCTGGAAGAACATTGGGATTATCTCGATAAATCCTTCCTGTTCCCCGAGGGCCCCAACCTGATCCTCGATGATGGCGGTGACGCGACGCTTTATATCCTGCTCGGGGCCCGCGCCGAAGCTGGAGAAGATGTCATTTCCGTCCCCACCTCCGAAGAAGAAGTCGCCATCAAGGCGCAAATCAAAAAGCGCATGGAAGCCAGCCCGGGTTGGTTCACCAAGATGCGCGGTCAGATTGTCGGCGTGTCCGAAGAGACGACCACCGGTGTGCACCGCCTTTATGAGCTGTTCAAGAACGGCCAACTGCCGTTCCCGGCGATCAATGTGAACGACTCGGTGACCAAGTCAAAATTCGACAACAAGTATGGTTGTAAAGAGTCTCTGGTCGACGGCATCCGCCGCGCCACGGATACCATGATGGCTGGCAAGGTTGCCGTCGTGATGGGATACGGCGATGTCGGCAAAGGCTCCGCTGCTTCACTCAGCGGTGCGGGCGCGCGCGTCAAGGTGACCGAAGTTGATCCGATTTGTGCATTGCAGGCGGCGATGGACGGGTACGAAGTTGTCTTGCTGGAAGACGTGATCGACAGCGCCGATATCTTCATCACCACGACGGGCAACAAGGACGTGATCCGGATCGAGCATATGCGCGAGATGAAGGACATGGCTATCGTCGGCAATATCGGCCACTTCGACAACGAAATTCAGGTTGCCGCCCTGAAGAACCACAAATGGACCAACATCAAGGAACAGGTGGACATGATCGAGATGCCGAACGGCAATCGATTGATTCTTCTGTCTGAAGGCCGTCTGCTGAACCTCGGCAATGCGACGGGCCACCCGTCCTTTGTCATGTCTGCCAGTTTCACCAATCAGGTTCTGGCGCAAATCGAGCTTTGGACACGTGGCGACCATTACAAGAACGAAGTCTATATCCTGCCCAAGCATCTGGATGAAAAAGTTGCTCGTCTGCACCTTGACCGGATCGGCGTGAAGCTGACCAAACTGGACAGTGAGCAAGCGGCCTATATCGGCGTGGCACCTGAAGGACCGTTCAAGCCCGAGCATTACCGCTACTGATCGAAGACGGCTTGCGGGGTTCGCTCCGCATTGGGTTCAAAAGGGTAAGGCCCCGGAGAGAAATCTTCGGGGCCTTTTCCGTGGATGAAAGCCTGTCGGCCCTGAGCGTGACCCGCTCGACGCGGTTACGCCTTTGCCGGTCCCTGAATCACAAGGAGCCGCGTTAATTGGACAGGATTGCCTGGAAGCCCAGCAGACGACCGATCAGACCGAATATCGTATTGAGCGCCGTGACGGGGCTTTCCGTTGCCATAACGAGGTCGTTCGGATGGATGTTGAACTTTCCGGCCGCAAAAAGCCCGTCTGCCGATGTCAGATCAATGGCAAATACGACCTGGCGTTTTTCGGGCCCGCTTGAGTCAATACGCACGTCGTCGCGGTCATACTCGCGCAGAATAAGGATGCCCTTCAGGTTGGCACGGACTTCATTCAGACCCCCCAGCATGGCAAGGGCTTCGATCGCCGTGATGTTTTCGCGATCGAATGGCACGATTTGTTCATTGCCAGTGGCACCGAGGCCGATAAAATAGCGCTCGTCTTCTTCAACAATAATCTTGTCGCCGCCGCGCAGAACCACGTTGGCCGACGCCGTCTCAAAGAGTTTGTCAGAGCGGATTTCGTAGGTGTTTCCACCGCGAATGACGCGGACAAGCGGATTTTCCAGATCCGGTGCAATCCCGCCAGCTTGTGAGATCATGCTGAGAATCGAGACATTCCGGCTGGAAAGCGGATAGGTGCCCGGAGACGTAAAACCGCCAACGGCATCGACGGAGTTATCGAGTCCGGGTGTGACCCGAAGCTGAACCTGCGCCGCCGGAACAACCATTTCCATCCGTTGCTCGATGTCGGCGCGGGCTAATTCAGGTGTTTTGCCCCGAACGACAACCTCGTTGATGTAGGGTACGAAGATGGTTCCGCTCGGACCTACTTCGAGGTCGTCCATCGTGACGTTCTTTTGCTCATTTGAGGTCAAAAGCGAGTTTTCCTGGTTGTCCCAAATGACCAGTCTGATGTTGTCGCCCGTGCGAATAATGTTGGATTTCGGTCCGCTTTGTCCGCTGAACCAACCATATTTTTGGGACGAACCGGTCATCGGCCAAGTCCGCAGCGCGTTGATGTTTGAACGTGACACCGGCACGACCGCGAACGGCGCTTCAGCAGAGCTTTGTGATAGAGTGATCTCTTCCTGAATGGCGGATCCGCGCGGCAAGGAACAAGCTCCGACCAGCAAAACAGTCAAGCAGACCAGCACAGCGCGGACAGGGTTTTGCACGTTAGAATCCTTGACTATTCGTCGGCTTTAATTTCGGTCGGTGTAGCGGGAAACGGGGCGCATACCTAGTGCGTCGCGTCGCCATATTTGACATCGTTTGAATTTTCTGAATCTTTTCAAAAACACTTTTGGAGGTTTTTTT
>NZ_JAIMIA010000110.1 GCF_019966495.1 Tateyamaria pelophila
GATCCGCGCCTCAAGCCACAATCATCAGCTCTGTCGCCTCAACATGTAGTCTTGCCGGAACAAAGGGGATAAGCCTTCTAAACGCACATGCAGGCAATGGAGAAAGTCTTGGCGTTGATCCTTATGCCAATATCAAATTTGTAAGAGAAGGCCAATATGACGCTGATCGTAGACGCCTGAGGGCTGCGGCAAAGATGCTGATTTCTGCCTACCTCTGCAAGGATGGTCCTATGAGCAGGTTTCCTAAGGGAGAGGATAGGGAGGTTGATCCTACAACCAACAAATTGAAGACTGTCTCATTCAAGGAAAGGTATTGGCTAGATCATAGTGTTGATTACTACATGGCACAGATTTTTGAACAGTTACCATTCCTACAGAAAAAGGACAGGATGCCAGCCGATCTTACATTTATTGAGTCAGAAATTATGCGCTTTGCAGTTAATAAGCTGATTGAGGTGGGTAGTCCCTGCTACTTGGTGCATGATTGCTTACTTGTAAGAGAGTCGGACAAGGACACCGCGATAACATACCTACAAGAAAGCTTATTTCAGTCACTTGGTTTTGTGTTTGATATGGATATTTCAACATATGGAAATGAATCCTACTTAGCTAAGATTCCTAGTCACTATCCCACTCAACCAACAATAAGTGCTAAGCAATCTAAACCTGATCTGATTTATGAATATGATGACTTTGATTGTGTATTAGACGATGCTGATGTGTTCTAGTTGATTAAATCACTACAATAGATTCTTACTTATATGATATATTCAATATGTTTATTAACCCATATGTCTTAAGGGGATTGGTGATAGAACATTAGAAGCAGAGTCCTCCCTTTCTAGGCTAACCAGACTAATTCAAAGGAGATGAAATAAGGCGCTGGGCGATGGTTTTGCGCATGATAGAAATGCTTACGCCAATGCCCACGCGAACCCGTTTCTGAGAGGCCATAGAGGCAGAACCAAGAGAGGGCCTGAGGTTAACCCCTTCGGCCTTTTCTCTTGTTTGGTGGGCTCAGAACTTATAATCCCGACCTGAAAATTAGGAGACTGGCATTTTGAAACGCATTTTCCACGTAGTCGCTTTGACAACCACCCTAACACTTGGCGGGCAAGCTGTATTGGCGCAGGATTTAGCTAAGGGCTGGGAGGCATACAAACAGGATGACTATGCGGCTGCGCTTCTGGAAGTCCGACCACTGGCCGAACAGGGCTATGCCCCCGCGCAATTCATTCTGGGTATGATGTATTTCTTAGGCAGGGGCCTCATTCAAGATAATGTCTATGCGCATATGTGGTTCAACATAGCTGCTTCTTTTGGTGATGAAGAGGGGGCAACTTATAGAGACATTGTTTCGGAGAGAATGACTCCCGCCGACCTTTCAGAAGCGCAGAAGTTAGCGCGTGAATGTGTCGCCAAGAACTACAAGGGCTGTTGAATGAGCCGCTCGAATGAAGGCGGAATGCCCCGTAGAGCCAATATAAGGGGTCACAGAGGGCCTTCTCTGACTTTCACGTAGGGCAGTGACCAAATGGAAGAGGTGAGCCTGTGAGGGCATTATTTTAAGGGCTGGCTAAGCTCAGCATGGGCCAGTCAACCAAGGGTGGTTTACCTTCAAAAGCCATTCATATCGGACCTCAAGACTCGGACCTGTTCCATAAGTGCCCGCTACATCACCTGACGAATGACCAGTTATGTAATTGTTAACTTCCGTGGGCGTTCCAACATCCCGAAGCAAATCCTTCAAAGTTCCTCTGTAGCTATGGTTCACTAGGTGAGGGTCTTGAGTGATGTTCCTAATATATTCCATACATGAAATTGATGATGCTGAAGTCTTACCCTGCGAGTTGAGGTTATAGTCAAAGATTCTACCATCCGAAGGCCGCAACATCTTACGTAACACTGGGACAACAGGAACCATACGTCTTGAACCCTGTGTCTTAATTTTCATGGTAGACCTAGTCAGGTCAAAATACGGAATATCGCCTTCTGTTTTATAGTCGCTCCACTCTAATAATGCAGCTTCATCTAACCTCATTCCGGTTGTGATAAGAGTCGCCATAAGCAACCTCTCTCTAGGTGAAATGTCTTGTGCAAAGATTTGGGTAAGTTGTTCTTTAGTGAAGGGCTTCCAATGTTCGACACCACGCCCATAGCCACTTAGATTCAATCCGACAGTGGGGCTTTGCTCAATATGGCCCCTTTTTTCGGCTCGCAGGAAAACCTTTGAGAGACGACTCATGCGGCCTTTGATAGTGTTGTTTGCGCAGCCTTGTTCTACTAACCATTCAGCATAGTCGTAGAGATGGATTCTCTTTACACCATCAATTAAAAGGTTTGGGTAAAGGTCCTCAAATTCTTTAACTGCGAGTTTTGTCCCCGATAACAGAGAACCCGCCATATTTCCCTTATCTATCCAGTCCCGCGCAATATCCATAAACTTTGGGACTGCTGCACTTTCTGCTTCTTGACCCTCTGCTTCCTCCAATGCCTCAAGGAATTTCTGGGCAGCGTCGAACTTTGGGCCAATCATTGTCGCAAGCCACTGCATTGCCTGCAACTTTACCGCATCTAAATGTTGGTGAACAAACGCCTCAAGCTCCAGGTCATCCGTCTCACCAATATCTGCGACATCGGGCAGAACTTGAGGTAGTAATTCCGTTGGCGTAGCGACTGAGGCAAACTCTATCAGCGCATCTTTAAGTCTGTTCGGCCTAGCACTATCAAACTGCTTATATATAGCCTCTGCTTTGTCGTGCTGGCGTCTAGCAGCTTCCGATTTGTCACTTGTGCCAGTGCTGACTTTTATCTGAGTGCGGTTATTAAAAGCTGAACGCAAGCCCACGGGGACGGTCACAGACACATACCACTTACCTTTAATGAGACTCAAAGTAGAGGCCGGGTAGCTGCTTCTAGTGTCCATTGTAGTGTCCTAAATAGTGTCCATTGTAGTGTCAACGTTATCCAAAAATCCATTAAATACAACATACAAAGGACTTAGCTGACCATACGTAGCGCAACTAGTAGATATAGCGGATCTGATCCGTCCAATACCGCTCCATCCGTTTGAGCGATGAGGTGATGTCGGCGATCCCTTCCGGACCCAGAACGCCCTTGGATTGCAGCCCTTCGGCATGGCGACCAAACAAGTCGGCAACGACGTCACGCACGGTGCGACCCTGTTCCGTCAGGCGGACCCGGACAGACCGGCGGTCAATCTCGCATCTTTGGTGATGCATGTAGCCCATTTCCACCAGCTTCTTGAGATTGTAGCTGACGTTGGAGCCCTGGTAGTACCCGCGGCTTTTCAATTCGCCTGCCGTCACCTCGTTGTCGCCGATGTTGAACAGCAACAGGGCTTGAACCGCGTTGATTTCGAGCACGCCGACGCGTTCGAATTCATCCTTGATCACGTCAAGCAACAATCGATGCAACCGTTCGACCAGTGAAAGGGCCTCAAGATACCCCACCATGAAACCATGGTCTTTGCTGCCCTGTGCCATGCCCGGGGGCTGGCGTATCGGGTCCTGAATGCTCATTTGCGATCTCCGACTCATTCTGCTTTGAATGAAAATGAGCCAGACTCGCAAACATAACGTTAAGCGACACGCAGATCGGCGCTTTACTTCTGTAGGGCCAGGGAAATATTTGAAATCAAATCAGAAAATCGCTGAGGCGGAGCTTCTTGCCCGGTCACCCAACGATAGAGGTCCTGATCGTTTTCGTTCAACAACGCATCATAATTGTCCAATGTCGGCCCATCCATCTGCGCCAGATGCGCATCGGCATAGGCCGATAGAATCAGATCCATCTCCTTGATGCCGCGGCGCATGGACCGCATCCTAAGGCGTTTCAGACGATGTTCGTAAAGCTCTTCAGGCATTGCCGGCATCCTGCAAAGCAGCCCGTAACCTTTTTTCAAGCCGCCCCACCTGTTCGGCACGCGCCAGAAGATCCCCGCGCAGATCGCGCATTTCGGTCAGCAAATCGCGCATATCGTCGGACACGGGTGCCGTTTCGGTCGGCCCATCGACCCCTTCGCCTTCGCCGTTCATCAGCCACATCATCGAGACGTTCAACAGCCCCGCCATGATCGACAGGCGATTGGCGCGCGGCTCGCTCAGATCGTCTTCCCATGCGCGCAAGGTCGCCAGACGCACCCCCAGCCGCTTGGCCAGCTGTTGTTGTGTCATCCCAGCCTGTTCGCGCGCACCTGCAACACGGTCTCCGAATGTCGAAGCTTCAGGGCTGTACCAATCGTGAGTGTCGTCCATTGCTGTCCTCCTAGATCTGTTCAAACGCTTGATTGCTGTCTTGCCCCCGCCTATGACGGATGTCGTATCCACTTACCGCCCCGAGGCCAACATGACATTCCTTTCCGCGACACTCGACCGCGTCAAACCGTCTCCGACCATCGCCGTGACGACCAAAGCGGCAGAACTGAAGGCCGCAGGGCGTGACGTCATTGGCCTCGGCGCCGGGGAGCCGGATTTCGACACGCCCCAGAACATCAAGGACGCGGCCGTCGTGGCCATCGCCATGGGGCGAACGAAATATACGGCCGTCGACGGCATTCCTGACCTTAAACAGGCCATCGTCGCCAAATTCAAGCGCGACAATGGGCTCGACTACACCACAGCCGAAGTCACCGTGGGCACGGGCGGCAAGCAAGTGCTGTATAACGCATTGATGGCGACCCTGAACCCCGGCGACGAGGTGATTATCCCTGCGCCCTATTGGGTCAGCTATCCCGACATGGTTCTGTTGGCCGGCGGCACACCTGTTACGGTGGCCTGCGGCATTGAGAGTGCGTTCAAGATGACGCCTGCGCAGCTCGAGGCCGCAATTACGCCAAAGACAAAATGGCTGATCTTCAATTCGCCCTCGAACCCGACCGGGGCCGGGTACGATCGCGCGGAATTGAAAGCGCTCACCGACGTCCTGATGCGGCATCCCCATGTCTGGGTCATGACCGATGATATGTACGAACATCTGGCCTATGACGGATTCGAGTTCTGCACCCCGGCAGAGGTCGAGCCGGGTCTGAAGGATCGCACGCTGACCGTGAATGGCGTCAGCAAGGCCTATGCCATGACAGGCTGGCGTATTGGCTATGCCGCAGGGCCGGAACCACTGATCAAGGCGATCCGCAAGGTACAGTCGCAATCCACATCGAACCCGTGTTCCATCAGCCAGTGGGCCGCCGTCGAAGCCCTTGACGGCCCGCAGGACTTCATCGCGCCCAACAACGAGATGTTCGTGCGCCGCCGCAATCTGGTGGTCGAGGCGCTGAACGCCATCGAGGGCATGGAATGCCCGGTGCCCGAAGGCGCGTTCTACGTCTATCCGTCGATCGCCGGGCTGATCGGCAAGACATCCGCCGCCGGCACCGTGATCGCGGATGACGAAACCTTTGCGACCGCCCTTCTCGAACAGACCGGGGTCGCCGTCGTCTTCGGCGCGGCCTTCGGGGTCTCGCCAAACTTCCGGATCAGTTACGCGACGTCCGACGCGGCACTGAAAGAAGCCTGTACCCGCATCCAGACTTTCTGTGCAGGCTTGAAGTAACCGGAGGACGCATGGGGGCATTGCCAGAATACTATTTCCGCGTCCGCGAAAACGGGGCAGCCGTGTTTCGGGTGGATACCGAAAACCGTCAGGGGCGGATCGAAATGGATCAGATCGCAACGGTCAATATCCGCAACGGAGAGATCAAGCCCAACGGGACGCGGGCGCTGTCGGAGGACGATCTGGCACGTATCAAGGTCTGGATGGCCGAGCGGACCGCGCTGCTGGCACAACGGGATATCGACGACATTCACCGTGCCGTCGATTACCTGAACCTGACGACCCAATGGGCCCAGTCGCGCGCCAGTGATGACCAGCTCAACGACGTGACCGATACACTGTTGCTGGCAATGCATGATCTGCGCTCCGTGCTGGTGCGCAAAAAAGCGGATCGGCTGATGCAGGAGCGCACCGCGGAATAAGCTGGTTCGCAGGGCGCGGCCGCTCACCCGTCCTGCACTTGCCCGGGCCCCTGACAGGTCTGTTTCGCAAAGGACGCCGTTCAGGGGACGGCGGGTGGGGCGACTTTTGCCCTCCGATCAGGAGGGTGAAAGAGCGTCCGACCCGGCGGCCCGGTCCAGCGCAGGCACCGTCACCCGCCAGAAGCGCAACATCAATGCCGCACCGGCAACCGCCAGCCCGACCACAAGGCCGAGCCAGACGCCGACCCCCTCCCACCCCAGAACAAACCCAAAAACATAAGAGCACGGCATACCGATGGCCCAATAGGACACGGCGGCGATCACCATGGGCATGCGCGTGTCCTGCACCCCGCGCAGCAGTCCCAGCGCCACCACCTGTGCCCCGTCCATCAGTTGGAACAACGCCGCCATCGCCAGCAGAACGATCCCGATGCTCAGGATTTCCGCGCGCGCCGGTTCATCGTTCTTCATGAATATCCCGATCAACGGCTCCGGAAAGACGACAAACAGAACCACCGTCGCCGCCGCCATCAACAGACTCATCACGATCACGGTTTTCGCACCGCGCACAAGGTGGGGCAAATCGTGGCGCCCGATGGCGTTTCCGGCCCGGATCGTCGCCACATTCGCAAGCCCCAGATGCACCATGAACGTGATCGACGCGAGTTGCAGCGCAATCCCATGCGCCGCCAACGGCACCGTGCCCAGCCATCCCATCATAAGAGCCGTGGCTGCGAACAACCCGACCTCGCTCAGCGATGTCAGCCCGATGGGCCAGCCAAGCCGAAACACTCGGGCCAGCATCTCGAAATCAGGACGCCACAGGCGTTTGAGGATGCCATGTTCCGGGAGTATGTACAGTGCATAAGCGACAACACCCAACAGCATCACGATCTGCGTCACCACCGACGCCACCGCCGCCCCGGCAATCCCCATTTCGGGCGCACCCCAATTGCCAAAGATGAAGGCATAGTTCGCCAGCCCATTGGTCACAGCCCCCACAGCGGTGATCCAGAACACGATCTGCGTCCGCTCGAGTGCGGCCAGATAGCTCTTGAATGTCATCAGGATCAGCGCCGGAAAGATCCCCCACCCCGCAATCGCCAGATAGGTCGAGCCGTCGCGCGCGACCTGTTCGGTTTGTCCCAGAAACAGCAAGATCGGCTCTGACCAGAGCATCAATGGCATCGCCAGAACGGCGAAGGCAAGGCTCAGCCACAGTCCCATGCGCGTGGCGCGGCGCAAGCTGACCTCATCGCCTTCGGCATCATAGGATGCGACCATGGGCATCACCGCCCAGGCAAAGCCCGCGCCGACCAGGAACAGCACGAAAAAGAACGATCCCGCAACGGTTTGCGCGGCCAGTTCGTTCACGCCGTACCAGCCCAGCATCACCGTATCGGTCACACCAATGGCCACCTGCCCCAGATGCCCGCCAATCAGCGGCAACCCAAGGGTCAGGACAGCGCGTCCGTGCGCAGGATACGACATGAAGGATATGGCCATGGCCCAGCCTTACGCCGGCTTTGAATACTTGAAAAGCCCTGGTGTTTTCAGACTGCCCGAATTTTGGGCGCGATGGCGTCACGAGACGAAAGGGAGAACCAAAGCCGTGGCAATCAGCGCGATCAGCGCGCCCATCACCACCTCAATCAATGCCATTGCACGCAGGGCGCCGGTGCCCGACCAATCGGCAAAAGCCGTGCGCCGCGTCCCAACCGCCGCCAGAGCCACAAGTATCGTGACACTGGCGGTGCCCAGTCCCATCACAAGAGCCCCCGCGATGCCCGCCAGCGGAATGCCAAGACCAAAACACAGGATCAGCAAGAAAACCGCCCCGGTGCAGGGCCGGATCGCGATGGAGGCCACAATGGCTGCGGCATCCCGCCAGGAAGTGATGTTCTCGGCCTGATCGACGCTGGGCCCGTGCGCATGCCCGCAACTGTGGCAATGCCCGTCCGCATCGACCGGATGGGCCACCGCCGACATTCCGCGCCGCACGCCACGCACGACCAGCCAGACGCCGACGAGGCCAATGGCGGCGTAGCTGGCGGGGGCCAGGACCTGCTCCGCGGTTTCTGTCATCTCCGCGCGCCCCCAACCAAGGACCAACGCGCCAAGGCCGACCAGCACAATCGCCGCAACAGCCTGGGCCAAGGACGCGGCCAAAGCCAACCAGGACAAGCGCCAGGCCGTGACCCGTACCGCCGCGCCGTAGCCGCCGATGACCAGTTTGCCATGTCCCGGGCCCGCCGCATGGAAAAAACCGTAGGCGGCACAGACCCCCATCAGCGCCAGCCAGGCACCCGGTTCGCCCGCACGCACCGCGCGCAGCCCTGCGGCCAGGGCGTTCTGCGCCTCGCGCTGTTCGATGGCGGCCCAGCGCGCGATCTCGCCCATACCTCCAAAGCCGAAAAGCCAGAGGAGGGCGGCGCCCGCAGCGATCAGAACCGCAAATCTCAGGGCGCGCATGTGACGAAAACCGTATCGGCAAAGGCTTCGCCCACTTCGGGATAGTCGTCCTCGGCCTCGGCCGAAGGCGTGGCATAAAGCAGTTCTTCGACCATCGTGTAGGCTGCGTCCAGATCGGCGGTCTGAATAATCGCCCGACACGACGCACTCACATCCACCGGCCCGATCAAACTGTAGGCCGTATAAAACGTCGGATCGAAGGCCTTGATCACCAAACCATCCGCGGGCCCGGTCGCGGCCCTGAAATGGGTGGACGTGATCAAGCCGTCTTCGACCTTGATCCCGCGCCCTTCGGGCGGCCCAAGAGTGACCGGTTCACCGTCACGCGCGGCGATCGTATCCCCGGCGAAGCCTTCGATCCATTGCAGATCAAATCCGTCGAGCAAGACAAGCTGGTTATGTTCCAGCCCGCCTTGTGCGTCCGGCGTCAAACCCATATCCGCCAGCAACAACAGCGAATAGAAGTCATCATAGGTCCACGCGACTTCGATCCCTTCAAAGACCCCCTCTTCATTGATCTGCAGGCGCAGTTTCGCATCCACGAAAACATGGGGGTGCGCCCGTGCTGCCAGAGGCAGGAACAGCGCAAGGGAAAGCAGACTGGTAAATAATCTTCGCATGGTCGAGATTTAGTCATCCGAGCCCCATCACTCAAGCGCTTCTATGTCGCATGATCGGCGGGACGCTGCTCATTATGGGTGGTGCATATGCGGTTGACTTGCGATAAACCTGCATGAAAATAATCGCGCCAACGGTGTCTCAGGTTGAGTCATTGCAAATACCGCTCTACAATTCAGGGAGCCTCAAATGACCCGACATGCCGCACCGCCGATTGCATTGGCCACTGCCTTGTCCGTCGTCGCACTCAGCGCTGTCGCCAACCCGATTGACCGTGTAAGACCCGACGCCCCAGTTTTGGCCCCATACGGGCCCTATAAGGTCGGCGTACAGACACTGGCCGCCTCCATCCCCAACAGCATCGATGTGGTCAATATCGACGGAAGCACCGTTCCGCGCTACGATCGGCCCCTGACACTCGAAGTCTGGTACCCTGCGGACCCGACAACGCAGCCCGGCGGCACCTACCGGGCGATCATCCGGGACGGGCAGACAGAAGTGACGCTGACCGGACAGGCAGTGCGGGATGCCGCCCCGGCTACCGGTGAACGCTTTCCCCTGATCGTGATCAGCCACGGATATCCCGGCAATCGCTACCTGATGAGCCATCTGGGTGAGAACCTGGCCTCAAAAGGCTATGTGACGGTCTCGATCGATCATACGGACAGCACGTATTCCGATCAGGGGGCGTTTGGCTCCACCCTGTTACACAGGCCCATCGATCAGGCTTTTGTCGTCGACTACATGGCGCGGTTGCCGGGCCCGATCGGCGACATCGTGGATGCGGATCATACCGGTGTGATCGGCTATTCGATGGGCGGATACGGTGCATTGATCCTGGGGGGTGCCGGGGTTACGCAAGCTTCGACGGAGTTCAACTGGGGAACGCCGAATGGTCTTCTGGCGCAGCATCTGACGGGGTCGGAAAGCCATGAGGCGTTGATCGATGAGCGCGTCAAGGCCGTCATCGCCATTGGCCCCTGGGGCAACAATGCAGGGTTTTGGGATTTGGATGGCCTGGCTGGGTTGCGGGTTCCCACGATGGTGATCGCGGGGGGGGCCGACGACGTGTCCGACTATCCGGCGATGCGGGGAATTTTCGATCATGCCGTTGGAACGGACCGCCACTTGCTGACATTCGACTATGCCAATCACAATGCCGCCGCCCCAATACCCGCACCCGCCGAAAGCTGGACACCGTCCGAGGCGCTCGATTTCCTGCCTTTTGAGCATTATGCGGACGCCGTCTGGGACACGACGCGGATGAACAACATTGCGCAGCATTTTGCCACCGCGTTCATGGACATTCATCTGAAGGGCGAAGCGGACAAGGCGATGTACCTGGATCTGATCCCGAGTGCCAGTGACGGGCTTGTCGACCTCAACGAGGCGGGCCAGCCAACCGACGATCATACCTACTGGCAAGGCTTCGCCCCACGAACCGCAGCCGGGCTCCATTTTGAGAGCAAGCCGAAGGGCGAATGATGCGGATAGAGACTCGGGATCTTGACGGGCGGCCCTTCCTGATCCGCCATTGGGGCGATCCGTCTCACCCCAAACTCCTGTTGCTGCATGGCTTTCCCGAATATGGCGGCGCCTGGGAAGATCTGGCCCCGCTGCTGGCGGACCGGTTCCACTGTATCGCGCCGGATCAGCGCGGCTATGGTGGCAGCTACGCCCCCAGCGAAGTTGGGGCATATGCTGTCTCGAAACTGGTAGACGATATGGTCGCCCTCATCGGCGCCGACGGACCTGTGACCGTGTTTGGCCATGACTGGGGCGCTGCTGTTGCTTACGGGCTGGCGATGTTTCATCCAACGCTGGTCGATCGGCTGATCGTGGCCAACGGAGTGCATCCTGTGCCGTTCCAACGGGCAATCGCCGCGGGCGGCGCGCAATCGGAAGCCTCGCAATACATGACCTATCTGCGCAGCGCGGGATCCGAAGACGCGCTGGCAGCGGATGATTTTGCCAAGCTGTTGTCGCTTTTCTCCGACAAGATGGACATGCGCTGGCTGGCCGGAGCGCGACTGGAGGCCTACAAGGCGGCCTGGCGGCAATCCGGGCTGCGCGGGATGATCAACTGGTATCGCGCCTCGCAGCTTGTGGTGGCCGATCCGGGCAAACCCGTCGAGATGCCGGATTTTCCGCTCGACGCCTTGCGGGTCACTTGCCCGCATTTGCTGATTTGGGGGGAAGGAGATACCGCCCTGTTGCCGCAATCCACCGACGGTTTGGAAGCGTTTGCGCGTGATCTGACACGGGTCAACGTACCCGGGGCAGATCACTGGATTCTGCATCAAAAACCACAACATGTGGCGCGCATCCTGCTCGACTGGATGCCCTGACGCGTCGTGCGCCGGGTTTCCCCGTAAGGCGGGCGTGTCGCCCGCCCTTTCCCAAAGGCCCATCACGCGCCATACCCATGAGGCATTCAGCACGAAAGCTGAGTCCGATGGCCCATTGCTACGATATCAAACTCGCGGCCCAGATCGCCGAAGCGTCCTACACGGGCCGACGCCACAGCCCACTGGCGCCCAGCATCCTGCATCAGTTGGACGAAAACGACGTGGCGGCGTATTTCCTGAAGGGGAACATCCTGCTGATACCCGGTTCAAACTCGGTGGCGGACTATCTGAAATATCATCTGCGGGTGTTGCAGATCGGGTGCAAACGCTATCGGCTGAGTGACGAAGACACAGAGAAAGGCGCTTCTGGCACAGTATGGCATCAGGGGTTTCTGGCCCATGTCAAGGTGATCTATGATTGGCTCAAGCGCGAAAACCTCAAGCCCGACTACATCATCGGCCACTCGCTCGGGGCTGCGGCCACGCAAGTTCTGGTCCGCACCTGCGGCGTTCCGGGAATTGGTTTCGCAGCCCCCTGGCCCCGCCGCAGTTCGGGCGCGATCAAGCATTCGGACCTTTGCCTTTGTATCAACCGCGATGACGATCCCGTCTGTGGCCTGCCGGGTATCTTTCATAACATGGGAACGGTCCACCGGGCCAAGGCGAAACGGTCGCGCTTTGGCCCGGATCACAGCATCAAGCACTACCGCCGCGTCATCGACGAGCAACAAACGCCGGGCACCTTGGGACCGCGCTGGCCCGAAGGGTAACCGCAAGCGCGCGTTTGTGGCAGACAGCGGCAGACAACGGCATGTCAAAGAGGCGCTGAGCTTCGTAGCATAGCGGAAATCAACCGAACCGAGCGATAAAGGCGAAAACGCAGGTTGTGCAGCACGCCACGGCGTCAATCCCACTTCCCCCCTTCCCGCCGCTCTGGCATAGTGTGACCCAACAAACAAAAAAGAGCAGTCCAGATGACCGACCTACTCAGTGGCGCGTCCAAGTCCAAGGACGACTACGATGCCTCCTCGATCCAGGTGCTCGAGGATATGGAGCACGTGCGGCTGCGCCCCGGCATGTATATCGGCGGCAAGGACGACCGGGCGCTGCACCACATGGTTGCCGAGATCATCGATAACTCGATGGACGAAGCGGTTGCGGGCCACGCCACATGGATCGAAGTTGAATTGCACGAAAACGGGCATGTGTCCGTGCGCGACAACGGGCGCGGCATTCCCACCGGCCCACACCCCAAGGACCCGTCGAAATCGGCCCTCGAAATCATCTTTTGCACGCTGAATGCGGGCGGCAAATTCTCCGGCGATGCCTACGAGACGTCGGGCGGCCTGCACGGCGTTGGCAGTTCCGTTGTCAACGCCCTGTCGGACCATCTGCGGGTCGAAGTGGCGCGCAACCGCGAGCTTTATGCGATGGAGTTCTCGCGCGGGGTGCCGCAGGGAAAACTTGAGATGATCGGCGCGGCGCCCAACCGGCGCGGCACCGCTGTCACCTTCCACCCTGACCCGGAAATTTTCGGTTCGCTCAAGCTCAAGCCCGCACGCCTGTTCAAAATGGCGCGGTCAAAGGCCTATTTGTTCTCCGGCGTCGAAATTCGGTGGAAAACAGCCATTGCGGATGGTGAAACTCCAGCATCGGCCACCTTCCATTTTCCCGGCGGACTGGCGGATTACCTGACCGAAGTTCTGGGCGGAGCCACGACATATTCCGACGCGCCGTTCGCGGGTACGGTGTCGTTCGACAAGTTCAAGGTTCCGGGCAAGGTCGAGTGGGCGATCAACTGGACGCCTGCGCGCGACGGCTTCATCCAATCCTATTGCAACACCGTGCCCACGCCCGAAGGCGGTACACATGAGGCCGGGTTCTGGGCGGCCATCCTGAAGGGCGTCAAAGCCTACGGCGAGTTGGTGAGCAACAAAAAGGCCAGCACGATCACCCGTGAGGACCTGACGACCGGGGCGGGTGCGCTGGTGTCGTGCTTTATCCGTGAACCGGAATTCGTCGGGCAGACCAAGGACCGTTTGGCCACGGTCGACGCCCAGCGCATGGTCGAAAACGCGGTGCGCGACCACTTTGACAACTGGCTGGCCGCAGACACCAAGGCCGCTGGCGCGATTCTGGATTTTCTGGTGCTGCGCGCCGAAGAACGGCTGCGCCGCCGCCAGGAGAAGGAAACCTCGCGCAAGACGGCCACGCAAAAGCTGCGCCTGCCGGGCAAGCTGACCGATTGTTCCAGCAAGACACGCGAGGGCACGGAACTGTTCATCGTCGAGGGCGACTCGGCCGGCGGATCCGCCAAAATGGCGCGCGATCGCAAGACACAGGCGCTTTTGCCCCTGCGCGGCAAGATTTTGAACGTCTTGGGTGCTGCCTCGAGCAAACTGGGGTCCAACGCCGAAATTGCGGATCTGACCCAAGCGCTCGGGGTGGGTTTGGGGGCCAAGTTCAACGTCGACGACTTGCGCTATGACAAGGTCATCATCATGACCGATGCGGATGTGGATGGTGCGCATATCGCGGCGCTTTTAATGACGTTCTTCTTTACCCAGATGCGGCCCATGATCGATGCGGGCCACCTTTACCTCGCCTGTCCGCCGCTCTTCCGCCTGACCCAAGGCGCGCGCCGCGTCTATTGTCTGGACGAGGTCGAGCGGGCCGAGATGCTTGAGAAGGGTCTGGGCGGCAAGGGCAAGATCGACGTGTCCCGCTTCAAGGGTCTGGGCGAAATGGACGCAAAGGACCTCAAGGAAACGACGATGAACCCGGCGACCCGCAAGCTGATTCGCGTGTCGATCGATGATGATGAACCGGGCGAAACCGGCGATCTGGTGGAACGGTTGATGGGCAAGAAACCGGAAATGCGGTTTCAGTACATTCAGGAAAATGCCCGGTTCGTGGAAGAGTTGGACGTTTAAACGAAAAGGGTCGAGCGACACGCCGCCCTGCCATTCAAGGTTTTCTGACCCTGAAAGAGCCATGCGCACTAAAAAGCGGAGGCGCATGCCTCCGCTCATACTCGTTACCAAAAAGTCGAACCAGGCTCCTGATCCGTAAGTTTTATTTATCCCCTCATGGGGTTAAATAACTCTAACGCGACTTGGGTTTCTTTGCGGCCAATTTCAGGCGACACCACTGGTCGCGTGGCAAGATCAGCGTCAGCGCGTTCCGCTGCGGCTTTAAAACCGAAAGTGTTACCTAGGCAGCGGACTCATAAAACTCGATCCACAGCCTGACGGATGCCAGTTTGATCATCGACAGGAAATTGCGTGATGT
>NZ_JAIMIA010000111.1 GCF_019966495.1 Tateyamaria pelophila
CTTCCGCGTCGTATCGCTCAAAGAATACAAAGTGATTTGAGGGGAAAACCTCAGGTCAATTCAGGCGCACGAGTATACTTCATTTCTTTCGGCCTAAAATATTCAGGCGGAGGCGCGCCAGCGCCGAGGGCAGAGCCCCTGAAACGGTCCGCAGCATGCCACCGCCTTGCGGCAAAGAAGGCACGCGCACCACCTTCCCGTAAGGCGGACGCTTCGTCCGCCCCGTCACAGCACGGAAATCAGCATCAGAATCGAAGCCAGCAGAACGGCCATGCCGATCCATTCACGTCCCGACACTGCTTCGCGAAACACCAGAACCGAGGCCAAAGCGCTGAATATCAACTCCACCTGCCCCACCGCCTTGACGAAAGCCGCGTTCTGCAAGGTGAACGCCAGAAACCAGCAAAACGACCCGGCCATGGACATCAGGCCCACCCAGATGGCCACGCGGCGGGCGTTCCAGACGGCCCGCACCTGCCCCGGATCGCGCCATTGCAGCCAAAAAACCATTGCAACCGTCTGCATCGCCGTGACCGCCGCCAGCGTCAGGCCCGCGCGCGCCACAGGGTCGTCAAGATCAAGGCTCAGCGATGCGCCCCGATAAGTGACGCCGGACACCGCAAACAGGAACCCCGCCGTCAACCCAAGCGCCGACGCCCGGTTCATCAGATCACGGGGCCGGATATGAACAAGTTCCGGCGGCGCCGACAGGATCAGCACCCCGACCACGCCCAGCAAAACCGCCGCGATGGCCCATGGCCCCACGCCATCTCCCAACACAACCCAACCCACCAGAAGCGCCATAATGCTTTCGGTGTTCTTGAAGGTGATTCCCACGGCAAAATTGCGCGCCTTGAACAGGCTGACCACGCAGATGGTCGCGATGATCTGCGCCAATCCGCCCGTCGCCCCATAGATCCAGAACTCCAGCCCGAACTCAGGCCAGGCCTGCCCGGTCAAGGCCATATAGGCCATGATCAGCACCGCCACCAATGGGGCCGAATAGAGGAACCGGGCCAGCGTCGCCCCACCTGCGCTGAGCGTGCCGACAGACAATTGACGTTGCAGCATGAAGCGCAACGTCTGAAACAGCGCCGCCGCCAGCGTTATCGGAATCCAGAGTGTCATGCGCCTCTATGGGCGATCACCCCTCCGAGGGCCAGAGGGGATGCGGCACCGGATCCTTGGCGCGCAGGAAATACCGGGCGAATACGTCGCGATAAGATGTAAAGAGATAGCCCTCATTGCTGCGCAAGTAGCGATCACGATTGGCACGGTAAACTGCGGGCAAGCGATACCACGGCACCTGCGGGTGCATATGATGCACGACATGAAAGTTGTTGTTGAGGAACAAAAAGGCCAGCACCCCTCGGTCTTCGATGATCACGGTGCGGCCACGGGCCAGCGCATGGGCCTGATGCTCCAGAAAAGTGCGAATTTTCAGCACGGTCATTGCCGCGTAACACATCCCAAAATACAGCCACAGCGGCACAGAGGACGCCCAGACCAGAAGCGGAATACCGATCAGGCTCGGCAGATGCAAAAGCCAACCCTTCAACACTTGCCGATCATCCGCCCGGATCGCCGCTGCGTCCGCGCGCATGAACGCCATCTGCCCCACAAGCGGCCCGATCACGATCCGCCCCAACAGCGTATTGTTGAACGCCAGAACCCGACAGTGCCAACCGGGCAAGCGCGCCCAGACCACCGGATCGAAATAATTCGACTCCGGATCGTCATAGGGGTCGGTCAGCTTTGCGTCCTGATGGTGCGCCAGATGGGTGTCGCGAAATCGCAGGTAGGGAATGAACAGGCCAGGGTTCAGGATCACCAGCATTTCGCTCAGGCGAAAGGACGGAAAGGGATGGCCATGCACAACCTCATGGGTCAACGACCCGTGCAGAACCAGCGCCAAGCAAATGACGACAGCCGCGAGCGCCAGCGATACCGAGGGCACTGCGAACACGCCCGCACCCCACAGCGACACACACAGTGCATAAAGCCCCAGAGTGATCCACTCGACACCCGCAGGACGCTCTTTGGGATGACGGCGGGACGACGGCAAGTTGGTCATTGGGAGGCGCCATTTCATATGGATTCAGGGCACACTACCTGCGGCACCGCATGGTGCGAATTCTGAATATTGTTAACAAACCTATCAATCTGTGATAGTTACCACCATATGAGTACCATTCTCGACAAACGCATCCGGGCCCAGCAATTCCGCACCCGTCTGGGCCAGGCCATGCAAGATCAGTCGCTATCGCAAAGCGCCCTCGCCCGCCTGATCGGAGCCGACCGTTCGACCATCAGCCAGGCCCTGACCAGCGACAACGCTCGCTTGCCCGGCGCACAAGTGGTCGGTGCCTGCGCCCAGGCCCTTGGTGTCTCCGCAGACTGGCTTCTGGGCCTGTCCGACCGCCCTGAAAGCGCAGCCGCCCTCAGCGCGGCCGCCCTCACCCTGACCGAAGCCCCCCGCGCCCTGATCGACGAACGCATCTTCAGCTGGCACCAGGAGGCGGCCGGGTACAAGATCCGTCACGTGCCCGCAGGCCTGCCCGACATGCTCAAAACGCAGGCCATGCTGGAATGGGAATACCAACCCCATCTGGGGCGCACGACCACGCAGGCCATCAACGCCTCGCGCGACCGGCTCAGTTGGATGCAATCGGCCCAGTCAGATTACGAAATCGCAATGCCGATCTTCGAAGTCGAAAGCTTTGCCAACGGCAGCGGATACTATCACAGCCTGCCCGTCGATGTGCGCCATGAACAACTCAACCACCTGCAAGACCTCACCGCGAAACTCTACCCCAGACTGCGCCTGTGCCTCTATGACGCCCGCGCACTCTATTCTGCCCCGATCACCGTCTTCGGACCTCTGCTCGCGGTCATCTACACCGGCGGCCACTACATGGCCTTCCGCGACCGCGA
This sequence comes from Tateyamaria pelophila, assembly GCF_019966495.1. Classification (GTDB taxonomy): domain Bacteria; phylum Pseudomonadota; class Alphaproteobacteria; order Rhodobacterales; family Rhodobacteraceae; genus Tateyamaria; species Tateyamaria pelophila. The sequence continues at coordinate 2,935 of NZ_JAIMIA010000111.1, forward strand.
GCGGATCGAAACCCTGTCCCTGCACTTCGACGAACTGGTCCGACAGGCCAGCTACACCGCCCGCGACATGCCTGACCATTTCGGCAGACTGCGCCGCACGATCACCTGAGACACAATGGGTCGGCGGGCGGGCGCCTTTGCGCCAGCAAACAGTCCCGCCCACCGACTACACCTTCGGATCAGGGTTCTCCGTGTGGCCATCCACCGCAATGACCTGGCCGGACACCCGCCGCGCCGCATCCGACGCCAGAAACACCGCCATATCCGCAACATCCGATGCCTCGACAAAGGACCGCATCGACGTCCCCAACGCATAGCCGTCATAGACCTGATCACGGGTCATGCCCTTGGCCGCCGCCTCGCGGGCCAGCACGCCTTCCATGCGCGGCCCCTCGACGGCACCGGGGCAGATTGCATTGGCGCGCACGCCAAACGGCCCCGCCTCCATCGCCACCGTCTTCATCAACCCGATGATGGCCCACTTGGCCGCCGCATAGGGCGCGCGGTTGGGGTATCCGTAAATGCCTGCGGTCGACGAGGTGAACACGACAGACCCGCGCCCCGCCGCCTTCATCCTCGGCAGCACATGTTTGACGGCCAGAAACGCCCCCTCCAGATTGACCGACACACAGCCGCGCCAATCCTCCAATGCAACATCCTCCACCCGCGCAGTCGGTCCCGCAATACCCGCATTGGCACAGAGCACGTCCAGCGTCCCGGCCTCCGCGACAACCGCTGCCATCGCGGCTTCATCCACCGCATCACAAATCCGCGCGTGCCAATGGCCCGGCAGATCACCCAAGGCCACTGCATCTACATCCGTGACCCAGACCTCAAAGCCCGCCGCGTCAAAGCCCTCGGCCATGGCCCGCCCGATGCCGGACGCCCCGGCGGTGATCAGCACCTGTCGCACGGGCCGCGCGCGCTTCAAGGGCGTTGCCCTACAGCGCGCCCTGCCCCATCCGGCATGGGCAACGCCGCATGGGCCTCCGCAATCCGCTCCAACGCCGCGACAATTGCCGCAGACGGCTCGGACGGGCGGCGCGTCTCAAGGCTCACATGGAGCAGGAAATGCTCGCCGGTCGCCAGCAACCGGTCCCCCTCATACATCTCGTGCCACAGGTGCATCTTCTTGCCTGCCCCCGCCAACACCTGCGTGCGCACCTCGATGATCGCCCCCGCCAGTACTTCATCCACATGGCGAATATGCGTCTCGGCTGTGAAATAACTGCCCCCCGTGGCGATATAATCCGCATCGCAGCCAATCAGCGCCATGAACCGATCCGTCGCATCGCCAAAGGCGTGTAAATACCGGGCCTCGTTCATGTGACCATTATAATCGGTCCAGTCCAAAGGTACCGCCCGGCGCACCGTCAATATCGGCGCCGACACATCTTCCAGATCATCCGCATGCGCGCCCAATACATTGCCCGCCCGCAACACGGCCTCATGGGCGTTCAAGACCGCACCCGCGCCCCAGTCATTGGCCTTGAGCGCGCGCATCATGCCCACAAGGTTATTGTCCCGCGCCGTCAGCATCTGCGGGATCGTCATATGGCCCGACTGCGCATCCGACTGCCCCGCGATCAACTCGACCAGTTCGTCGGTGAATTCAGGCACATCCGTCAATTTGGTCCAGGGGAACGTCAAACACGGGCCAAACTGCGCCATGAAATGCCGCATGCCCGCCTCGCCGCCCGCCGTGCGATAGGTGTCAAACAACCCCATCTGTCCCCAGCGAATGCCAAATCCCATGCGAATGGCCTCATCGATCTCTTCGGTGGTGGCGACACCGTCCTTGACCAGCCAAAGCGCCTCGCGCCACACTGCTTCTAGGAACCGATCCGCAATATGCGCATCGATCTCCTTGCGCACATGCAAGGGATACATCCCCAAACTGCGCAAAATATCCTGCGCCTTTTCCACAAGCGTGGGGTCGGTCGCAGGCGATGGAACAACTTCAATCAGCGGCATCAGGTAAACCGGGTTGAACGGATGGCACACCATGATCTGCTCCGGCCGCAGTGCCCCCTCCTGCAGCTCGCTCGGCTTGAACCCCGAGGTTGATGAACCGATGATCGCAGCCTCGGCGCAGGCCGCCTGCACCGCCGCCAGCACCGTGTGCTTGATCTCCAGCCGCTCCGGCACGCTCTCCTGTATCCAGTCGGCCCCGGCAACCACCTCGGCCAGATCACCGTGAAAACTCAATGACCCCTCTTCGGGCAGCGCCACATCCGTGAGGCTGGGCAAAGCCCGCCGTGCCTGCGCCAGCACCGGGGCCAGCTTGGCCTCGGCGTCCGGGTCCGGGTCGAACACCCGCACATCCCATCCGTTCAACAAGAACCGCGCGGCCCATCCGCCGCCGATCACCCCGCCGCCAATGATGGCTGCTGTCTGTGTCATGTCGTCATTCCTTGATCCAAAATTCTCTTGCGGTGGCCTGCCCCAGGCCGCCGGATGGGCCGCGCCGCGTCATGGCCGCATTTCCATGTCGCTCAGGTCAAAACCGTTGAAGGCCAGCACCTGCCGCGCCGCTTCAATCCGGTCCGCGCCGCCTTGCGTGTTGCGGTCCAGCACCCAGGCAAAACTGCCCGCAGGATCGCCCACCGCTGCGGTGCGAAACCCTTCGTCCACCCAGATCACAACCACCTGCCGCGCTTCGGCCTCCGGCGTATCGACGCGGTCCACACCGGGCTGCGTCACTGTGGCCGGCCAATCGGTTGTTTCCGCGCGGCAAGCCGCATCCGCCGGACAGACCTGCGATCGCACCGTCCAGACGCTTGCGTCCGGTCCCGTGTCGCGGCGCGCAACGCTCAAAAAATCCGCATCTCCCGGATAGGCGCCCCGCACCTGCCACGACCCTTCGAACCGGTCCGCCGCAAAACGGCTGCTGACCCCGATCGGCACCGACTGATCTCGGAAGCTCTGTGCCCCCGGACCCACCGCACAACCTACCAGCAGGGTTACCAGACCGTAAACGACACCTGAACGCAGCGCGCGCAGCCGGTGCACAGGTGGTGCACGCCCGGTGCACGGGCTGTGCCCCCCGGTCATACCGCCTTGGGAGCCCGTTTCACGAGGCCCAGTTTCTCGCGCACTTCCGCCGCGCCAATGACCCGCGCGCCCATGTTTTCGATGATGGTGCCCGCGCGTTCAACCAGTTGCCAGTTCTGCGCCAACTCGCCCTTGCCCAGCCACAGATTGTCCTCAAGACCGACCCGCACATTGCCCCCCGCCAGCACCGCAGCGGCCACATAAGCCATCTGATTGCGCCCCAGACCAAAGGCCGAAAAGGTCCATTCATCCGGCACATTGTTGACCATCGCCATGAAGGTATTGAGGTCATCGGGCGCGCCCCACGGCACCCCCATGCACAGCTGCACCAGCGCATCGGGCTCCAGCACACCGTCGCTAACCAGTTGTTTTGCATACCACAAATGGCCCGTATCAAAGGCTTCGATCTCGGGCTTTACGCCCAGCGCCGTCATCATCCGCCCCATCGCCGTCAGCATGCCGGGCGTGTTGGTCATCACGTAATCGGCTTCGGCAAAGTTCATCGTGCCGCAATCCAGCGTACAAATCTCCGGCAAGCATTCCGCCACATGCTGCACGCGGGCGGACGCGCCGATCATATCGGTCCCCTCGACCGTCGGCAAAGGGTGCTCCGTCGGGCCAAACACCATGTCCCCGCCCATGCCCGCCGTCAGGTTCAGCACCACATCGACATCCGCCGCGCGAATACGCTCCGTAACCTCCCGATAATATTCAAGTTTCCGGCTCGGCGCGCCGGTCTCCGGGTCCCGTACATGGCAATGCACAATCGCCGCTCCGGCCTTGGCGGCAGCAATGGCACTGTCCGCAATCTGCTCCGGCGAACGCGGCACATGCGGGCTGCGATCCTGACTGCCCCCCGATCCCGTTACAGCACAGGTGATAAAGACTTCGCGGTTCATCGTCAGTGGCATGGGCACCCTCCTTGTATTTCGCGCAGTTTGACGTAGCTATCGAACCAGTTTTGACGAAAAGCGCAAGTTCCATGACAAAAGTCGTAATTTTGGTCCTGCAAGAGACCAACACCTTGTCGCTCGCCGCAGCGGTCGACCCGATGCGCGCTGCCAATCGTCAGGCGGGCAAGCCGGTCTTCGACTGGCACTTCGCCACGCCGGACACGCAGGACGTCACCCTGACCTCCGGCCTCACAATCCCTGCCGCCCCGGTGAACCGCATTGACAGCTGTGACGTTCTGATCGTTGTCGCCGGTTTCGACCTCAAACGGCAATCCACACCACAGTTGATGGCAAGCCTCAGACGATTGGCCAAGCCCAACACTCTGCTGGCCGCCATGGACGGCGGGCCATGGGTCGTCGCCAAAGCCGGGCTGCTCAACGGAAAACAGGCGACAACACATTGGGAAGACATCGAAAGTTTCGCAATTTCCTTCCCTGACGTAGACACGGTGAACGCCCGATATGTCGCAAACGGTGCAGTCTGGACCAGCGGCGGGGCCGCCCCCGCCCTCGACATGATGCTGCACCTGATCGAAGCCCGCCATGGCACGCATCTTGCAGCAAAGGTTGCGGCCGGTTTCATCCACACCAATCAACCCGCTCCGACCGATCCGCAACTGCGCCATCTGCGCAGCATGTCCATCAGTCCGCTCGTCAAGCGCGCCCATCTTGTGATGGAGCAAAACCTCGAAACTCCGCTCACCATACCGGATATCGCAGCGCGGCTCAGACTAAGCCCGCGCACGCTGCAAAACCACTTCAAACAAACCCTCGGCACTACGGCAAAAGCCTACTACCTGTCGCTGCGATTGGCCGAAGCGCACAGCCTCCTCACCCAAACATCAGCATCGCTGCAACACATCGCCGTCGCCACGGGCTTTGGTGCACAATCCAGCTTCAGCCGTGCCTATAGCGCGCATCACGGCCGAAGCCCCAAGGCCGCGCGCGGCGGATCCCATGTTCATCTTGCCCCTTGAACTCTCCCCGAAGGGCCGTTCTGAACCAGCGCTATACATCCCCCAAAGCAGGTCGGCCAGACACAGGCTCTCTTCCCCCGAGGGGAAGGTCAGGTCGGGGGTCGCGGGAATCGTGCGCGCCAAATGGCGCGCATCCGGATCACGCTGCAATCAATACGGCATCGGATGGGCGCGATGTGTGGCGTCAAGTTCGGCCATCACCTCATCGCTCAGGGACAGGTCGACACAACCAAGCGCAATATCAAGCTGTTCCATGGTTGTCGCTCCAAAGATCACCGAACACATGAACGGTCTGCGACAACACCACGCCAGCGCCATTTGCGCCGGATCAAGACCGTGCCGGGCAGCCACAGCAAGATAGGCATCGACCGCCTCAAAGGCACGGTCCGTCTTGCGGCCGCCCAATTCGGGGCTCAGCGACAGCCGCGACCCTGCGGGCACGGCCCCCCCCTGATACTTCCCGGTCAACAATCCCGCCGCAAGCGGTGAAAACGATAGCAGACCCACATCCTCATTCACGCTCAATTCAGCCATGTCCGTATCATAAAGACGACACATCAGCGAATATTCATTCTGGACGGAGGCCACCCTTGGCCCACCGGTCCGCTCCGCCGCCGCCAGCCACTGTGCCGTGCCCCACGCACTCTCGTTTGACAGGCCAAAGGCGCGGATCACGCCGCGATCCACCTGGGCCTGCAAGGCCCCCAGACAATCTTCCATGTTCTGGCGCACAGCCACAGGATCCTGATCCGACGGATCATAGGTCCAGTTCTGACGGAACATATAGCTGCCCCGGTTCGGCCAATGGAATTGATAGAGGTCGATGTAGTCGGTCTTGAGACGGCGCAGGGACCCTTCGATCGTTTCCGGGATGCTTGCGGCTGTGATCCCTGCACCGTCGCGGACATAGGCCACGCCGGACCCGGAATGCTTGGTCGCCAGCACAACATCCTTGCGGCGACTGTCGCGCGCGAACCACTGCCCGATAATCTCTTCCGTCCGGCCAATGGTTTCGGCACTGACCGGGTTCACCGGGTACATTTCGGCGGTGTCGATAAAGTTGATGCCCGCATCCAGCGCGCGATCGATCTGATCGTGTCCCTCCTGGGCCGTGTTCTGGGTGCCCCATGTCATGGAGCCCAGGCACAAGACCGATACCTCAATTCCTGTCCGTCCAAGCGCGCGTCGCTCCATACCCTCATCCTTTCGTGTATATGTTCGAGCGGACCCTAGCGGGCGGGAAGAGGGCTGCAAGGGCATTTTCACCCAAAAGATGCAAAAGCCCCGCTTGAGAACAAAATAAGAACATGTATGTTGGAACCATGTCATTGCCCCAATCCCTGCTGTCTCGCGCCCCTGCACGCGCCGCCCCCTGCCTGCCGCTTTTGCCCGAAGGCGACCGGTACGGGCTGGGTCACGGGCTGGCTTTGGGCCGGGTACACGAGGCCTGCGGACCGGCCCGGCACCGTTTGGCGCTGTGGCTGGCGGCACAGACCACGGGGCCGATCCTGTGGATTGCACCCGAGTGGGGGGTGGACCGGCTCAACCCCTGCGGGGTGATGCCCTTTGTCGATCCCGCCCGGCTGATCCTGGTCCATCCCAAACGGGCCGAAGACGTGCTGTGGAGCATGGAGGAAGTGCTGCGCTCCGGGGCGGTCACCCTCGCCTTGGCCGACCTGCCGGGGCTACCTGCGCTGACCCCGGTGCGGCGGATGCATCTGGCGGCGGAAAACGGCGGCAAGACCGGCAGGCCTGCCCCGCTGGGGCTGCTGCTGACACCCGGCATGGGCGGCGCGCAGGGGGTCGAAACCCGTTGGCATCTGGCCCCGGATCACAAGGCCACCCCGGGCGCGTGGCAGTTGCGCCGGCTGCGGGCGCGCATGGCGCCGGAACAAGGCTGGCACGTGGCGCGGCAAAAGGGGCAGATGCTGCCCCGGATCACGGGGATCATCAAGGCTGCGTGACCGGCGCGGACAACGGCATCACCACGCGCTATTTGCCGGGCATGACCAGATAAGGACCCGCCCATGCACCGCCGCACCCTGTTTGCCATGGGGCTCGCAACCCTCGCCACGCCGCCCCTTGCCGCCCCCACCCCCTATCGTTTGGCAGGCACCGGCGCGACAATCACCTATACATTCACATTGAACGGCACCCCGATCAAAGGCACGCTGCCCGTCAACCGCGCCGATCTGAGCGTTAATCTGGACACTCTCACAGCCTCCACCGCCGACGTGACCGCCGATGTGCGACAGGCCGAGACCGGGCTGATATTGGCCACCCAGGCCCTGAAGTCGGCAAGCGTGCTGGATGCGGAGGCTTTTCCGCTGGCCCGCTTCCAATCCACCCGCGTAATCCTCGGCCCCGACGGACGCATCTCGAACGGGGCCGCGATCGAAGGACAACTCACCTTGCGGGACATCACCCGCCCCGTGCGCTTTGATGCAGGCCTGTTCCGGCCCGCAGGCACCGCGCCGGATGACCTGACCACCTTGATTGTGGCCCTCACGACACGGATTGACAGGCACAGCTTTGGCGTCTCGGGATATCCCGACCTGGTTGATCCCATCGTCACCATAGACATCGACGCTGAAATCAGCGCCGCCGTCTGAAAACGACCTGCATCGTCGAATAACAGCTAGGCATGGCGCAACCGATGGGCCAACGTGCCCTCAATATGCGCACGCTCATTTCCTTCGCGGCCCTGTTCTTCTCGGTCACTCTCATGCAGCTCAGCTCTGGCGCGCTTGGGCCATTGGATGCGCTTTCGGGCCTCGCCCTTGATTTTTCCCGCCAAGAGATCGGCATGCTCGGCTCGGCGCACTTCCTGGGCTTTTTCATCGGTTGCTGGTGGGCGCCCCGACTGATGGGCAGTGTCGGGCATTCGCGGGCCTTTGCGGCCTTTACCGCTGCCGGGGCTATTGGCCTGCTCGCCCATATGATCATCATTGATCCGATTGCATGGGCGCTCATGCGCGTCGCATCGGGCTTGTGTGTCGCAGGCTGCTACACGGTGGTCGAGGCGTGGCTCCATGCCAAAGTCACCAATGACACACGCGGCCGCACGATGGGGACGTACCGGGTGGTCGATATGGGTGCGTCTTTGGTGGCCCAGCTCATGATCGGTGTCCTCGAACCCGCCAGCTACATCAGCTACAACCTGCTGGCGATCTTTTGCTGTGCCGCGTTGCTCCCCCTGACGCTGACGACGGTACAGCAACCTGAAACACCCAGCGCACCGCGCCTGCGCCCCAAACTGGCGGTACAACGCTCGCCGCTGGCGGCCGCAGGCGTTGTGGTGGCCGCCCTGTCGAGCGCGTCTTTCCGCATGGTCGGACCGATCTACGGCCAAGAGGTCGGGTTGAGCACCAGCCAGATCGCGTGGTTTCTGGCGGCCTTCGTCCTGGGCGGCGCGATCGCGCAATATCCCATCGGTTGGCTGGCTGACAAGTTCGACCGCCGTTGGGTGCTGATCTGGCTGTCCGCCGCCGCCATGGCCAGTTGCGCCATCACGGTGATGGCCTCGGGCCTGGGAACCACAGGCATCATGCTGACCGCCGGGCTGTTCGGGCTGACCAGCTTTCCGATCTACTCGGTCGCGGCGGCTCACGCCCATGATTTTGCGGATGCCTCCGAACGGGTCGAATTGTCCGCCGCACTTATGTTCTATTTCGCGCTGGGTGCGATTGCAGCCCCCCTGACGGCTTCGGCCCTGATCGACGCCTATGGCCCCTCCGCACTCTTTGGGATGATTGCCATCGGGCATGGTGCGCTGATCATTTTCGGATTGACCCGCATGCGCACCCGCGCCACTCCCAGCCAGAAAACGCGTTATATCTACGCGCCGCGCACATCCTTCATCATCGGGCGACTGACCGGCCGCAGCCGCGACCGCGCCGACAAGGCCGACTGATGCAAATACATGCAGGGCTTTTCCCTGCGCCGCAGCGCTGTTAAACGGGCCGCAACTTTGCCAAAGGCTCTTTCATGCAACGTCACCTGATCACCGCCGCCATTCCTTATATCAACGGGATCAAACATCTGGGCAACCTGGTCGGCAGCCAGCTTCCCGCCGACCTTTACGCCCGCTACCAGCGCGCCCGCGGCAACGAGGTTTTGTTCCTGTGCGCCACGGACGAGCACGGCACGCCCGCAGAACTCGCCGCGGCCAAGGCCGGCAAGCCCGTTGCGGAATACTGCGCCGAAATGCACACCATTCAGGCCGAGATTGCCAAGGGGTTTCGGCTGTCTTTCGACCATTTCGGACGCTCGTCCTCGCCGCAAAACCATGCGCTGACGCAGCATTTCGCGGGCCGTCTGGCCGACGAAGGATTGATCCGCGAAGTTGTCGAAAAACAGGTATATTCCAACGCTGACGGACGCTTTTTACCGGATCGCTATATCGAGGGCACCTGCCCGAACTGCGGTTACGACAAGGCACGCGGCGATCAGTGCGAAAACTGCACCAAACAACTCGACCCAACCGATCTGATCGAGCCGCGCTCAGCCGTGTCCGGCTCAACCGATCTGGAGGTGCGTGAAACCAAACATCTCTATTTGCGCCAGTCCGCCCTCAAGGACGACCTGGATGCGTGGATCGACAGCAAGACAGACTGGCCCATTCTAACCACTTCCATTGCCAAGAAATGGCTGCATGACGGCGACGGCCTGCAAGACCGGGGCATTACCCGTGACCTCGATTGGGGGATCCCCGTGCGTCGGGGCGATGCGGAGTGGCCGGGGATGGAAGGCAAGGTATTCTATGTCTGGTTCGACGCGCCCATCGAATATATTGCCTGCGCCAGCGAATGGGCCGATGCGCAAGGTCACACGGATTGGGAACGCTGGTGGCGTACCGACAAAGGTGCCGAAGACGTCCGCTATACCCAGTTCATGGGCAAGGACAACGTGCCCTTCCACACGCTCAGCTTTCCAGCCACGATCCTGGGATCCGCCGAGCCGTGGAAGATGGTCGATCATCTGAAATCATTCAATTACCTCAACTACGAAGGCGGTCAGTTCAGCACCAGCCAGGGGCGCGGCGTGTTCATGGATCAGGCGCTGGCGCTCTTGCCCGCCGACTACTGGCGCTGGTGGCTCTTGTCGAACTGCCCCGAAACATCGGATACCGAGTTCACATGGGAGCTGTTTCAGCAAGGTGTGAACAAGGATCTGGCGGACGTGCTGGGCAATTTCGCCAGTCGCGTGACCAAGTTCTGCCGCTCGAAGTTTGGCGAGACGGTGCCCGACGGCGGCACGTTCGGCCCGCAGGAAGAGGAATTGATCACAAATCTGGACACCCGCATCGCCAAGTATTCCGAGATGATGGACGCCATGGAAGTTCGCAAATCCGCGCAGGAGTTGCGGGCAATCTGGGTGGCCGGCAATGAATACCTGCAAGCGGCGGCGCCCTGGGCGACGATCAAAGAGGACGAGGCCAAAGCCGCGATGCAAATCCGCCTCGGCCTGAACCTGATCGCACTCTATGCGGTGCTGTCGGCGCCGTTCATCCCGGACGCGGCCACGAGGATGCAAGATGCGATGCAGCCCGGCGACACTGATTGGCCCACCAGCGCCCGCGCGGCTCTGACGCAATTGCCCGAGGGTCACGCGTTTACCGTACCGGATAACCTGTTTGCAAAGGTCACCGATGATCAGCGCGAAGAATGGACAGCGCAGTTTTCGGGTGTTCGGGAGTGAGAGTTTTGCCGTCTTTAGTCGCGACGTGAGGCGGCGGTCAAAGATGCAAGTTTGCCATCGGTCACTCAGCTAATGGCCAAGTTTTGCCATGTCGGCAAAACGTCATTTTAACATGTTTGATCGTAAGGTCGCCGACAAAGAACCACAGCGTTTTGGCAACGGCTCAAAAGAGAGCGTTCAACCAAAGCTCTATGCAGGCAACAAACACGTATCAAACAAAAGGCAAGGCCATGACTTCATTTGTCGGAAAATCACTCGTTGGTGCAATTGCATTGAGCCTTCTGGGGGCCTGTGCCAGCCAGCCTGAAAAGATCCAGGCGACATATGTAAGCCCGTCGACATATTCTAGCTATAGTTGCAAGTCCATTGTTGCCGAGCGAAATAGCGTCGTGAATAAGGTGAATGAATTGTCCGGCGCACAGAAGAAAAAGGCAACAAATGATGCCGTCGCGACAGGTGTTGCGCTGGTCCTGTTCTGGCCCGCAGCGTTTCTCGTAGCAGCTGGATCCGACCTGGAACCTCAGATCGCGTCACTGAAGGGCAACTACGAAGCGTTGACGGCGGCCGGGCGTCAAAAAGGGTGCTTTACGTAAGAAGCGTTGAATTTTGACAAAAGCTCACTGCGCGTTGTGCCCGTCAAAGATGCACCGATCACCTGCTATGGCACAGTCGGGATCACTCGGTTGGGTGTCGTTTGAATTGGAGTGAATTCGTACAACGAATTGGTGTGCAATTCAGTGCCATTTCAACCAATGATGTACCCTTTCCAGCAAAATTCGAACTCAAATGGAAAAACGAACGTTTCATTTGATCTTGATAAAGCGGCGCGAGCGGTGCGCGCTCCTATGGGGCAGTCCCGGTAAGAATGCGCCAAGCCCGCGTGCGGTCGATGAAGATTGAGCAACCCCACGTCTGGAAATTCGGATTTGGCATGATCACGCATCCTGGCATTCCCATTTGATATAGGCCTT
>NZ_JAIMIA010000112.1 GCF_019966495.1 Tateyamaria pelophila
TCAGACAGAGCCGCCCGGTTCTCTGCGGTCGCCAGTCCCTCGGTCTCGAACCGGCCCATCTGCGACGTGGATGCGGCATGCGCATCGACGGCACGGCCACCGACAACCTGGCGCATCACGGGATCGAGCGCGAGACGGTCGGCGTCATTGACGTCCCCGTATCCTGCCAACCGGCCGTAGACCGATTGCCGAAACAGCCCGTCGAGCCGGTGGATCGTGTTCTTGCCACGGCGATTATCGCACAGGGCAGCAGACGCCAGATTGGACAGACCGAGCGCGTCATCAAGCTCGCGCATCACCAGAAGGCCGCCATCCGAACTGAGCTGAGCGCCCCGGAATTCCAGCCGCACGCGAGGGTCAAAATCCACACGATCTGCCCGCTGCAAGCCCGCACCCTCTGGGTGATCCATGAAACACATCCTCCGCAGCAACCAACGCCATGATATATATAGAAAATATCACGTTCAAGACAGCGAAATCAGAGATCTACTTGGGGAATGCGGGCTACTATTTCACGTTGGCAAAGTGACCAAAGACCTTAATTCTTATGGATCGATTGGATATGAACACGTAGAGCTAAAGGAATACAAAAAATATTGTGGTCGGTTAGTTGTAAGGTATAAAAATCAATCGCAAAATCTGATCCGCAATGCTTCATCTGTCATGTCCGATTGCGAAGTGATGCAAATTCTTACGGATACATTCCATAACGACGAATTTCCCGGCTATGAGTCTGTAAAATTATCGTGGAAACAGCTTAGCCGAGTAATTAATAAAGAGGCATGGATTACTGCCCTTCAAAATCAAAAAGGGGTTTATTTAATTACGGACACCTCAAATGGAAAGATGTATGTTGGCTCAGCTTATGGTGATGAAATGATCCTAGTGTTCGCCGTCTGACATAAGATTCCCATTTGCGGCTCGATGTGCGATATTGGGCGTATGAGACGTGATGACATCTGCCTTTACCTTGGCCCCGCTGATCGCTTGGAGCTTCAATCCCTGATCACAAACCGGAACACCCCACGTAAGCTCGTCTGGCGTGCCAAGATTGTGCTGGCGACGGCAGGCGGTCATGGCACTGTTGCAATCATGCGCTGGACTGGGATGTCAAAGCCGACGGTGTGGCGATGGCAGGAGCGGTATCTTGATGAAGGCGTGGCAGGTCTCAAGCGCGACAAGACACGACCCTCGCGCGTGCCGCCGTTGCCTCTGGAAACAAGGCTGAAAGTGATTGCCAAGACTGTACAGGAAACCCCGCCCAACGCCACGCACTGGAGCCGCACGCTGATGGCCGAGGCCATGGGCATTTCGCCCTCGAGCGTTGGTCGGATATGGGCTGAGGCAGGGCTGAAGCCGCATCTCACGAAGGGGTTCAAGGTCTCGAACGATCCCATGTTCGAAGAGAAGGTCACCGACATCGTCGGGCTGTATCTAGACCCGCCAGATCGCGCCGTCGTGCTGTGTGTGGATGAGAAGTCACAAATCCAGGCGCTTGACCGGACCCAACCCGGCTTGCCGCTCAAGAAGGGCCGCGCGGCTACGATGACCCATGATTATAAGCGCCACGGCACGACCACATTGTTTGCCGCGCTGGATGTGAAGTCCGGCAAGGTCATCGGAGACTGCATGCCGCGGCATCGTGCTAAGGAGTTCCTGCAGTTCCTGCGCCAAATCGACAAGGCCGTGCCCGCGCGGCGAGATGTTCATCTGGTTCTCGACAATTACGCTACCCACAAGACGCCCGACGTAAAGGCTTGGCTGGCAAAGCACCCGCGCTTCAAGCTGCACTTCACGCCCACCAGCGCCTCATGGCTAAACCTTGTGGAGCGTTTCTTTGCCGAGATCACCTCAAGACGTATCCGACGCGGCAGTTACTCCAGCGTCGATGATCTCGAGGCCACGATCTTCGAATATCTGGCGCACCACAACGAGAAGCCCAAACCCTTCAAATGGACCAAAACCGCCGAAGATATCCTCACCCGCGAACGCCGAGCACTCAACGCACTCGATAAAATCAGGGGAAACAGATAAGAAGCGTCAGACTCAGAACACTAGGTCGCTGGAAATCATACATACGCAACGGTCATGGCAGCAATAAAGGATTGAAAAATTTACCGATAGATCACATTCAGGAGCATTTTGAATATTCTATTCTGGATATATTTAAGGCTACAACCGATGATAACCATATAATTAACAGAGAATCTTGGTGGAAAAATATATTGAAAACAAGACTTTTTGGGTACAATGAAAATTAGGGTTAGGCGCTCAGCTCCGGCACGACTGTTGTCGAGTTTGTGGCGCTTGACGTGCCGGATATCGTTTCGTGCGACGATCGTCTTGCATTTCGCACAAGACGGGAATAAATTACACAATTAGTTTTTTATTTGTAGTGGTAGATTTTCAAAGCCTTTTCAACATCGACTAAACAGCTTTTAAGTGTATCGCGAAGTATTTTGGGCGCAATTATATCAACCTGATCTCCCCACCGAAACAAATGCCAGCACATCTCCTTTAACCCGCCCGCGCGAAATCGCACAGTCAGGCTGCCATCGGGCTCGTCGGTCATTTCCTGGCTCGGATGGAACAGGTATAACCGTGCATCTGGCGCGGCCTCCGGCGTAAACCGCCAGACCACGTCATAAGGTTCTTCTTGCCAGACTCCGAAAGACCGCTGCATCCAAGCTGGAAGATCAAAATCGTCAGGGCGTTCAAAGCCCTCATTGGATAATTCGATCCGCTCAAAGCCTGCCAGAGCGAACAAACGAACATCTTTGGCCCAGTCGCTGTAAGCGACCAGATACTGTCGCCCTTCACCGAGCAGCATCGCTATAGGACCGAGCCGAGCGTTGCGGCTCAAGAGACTCGATGCGCGAGCACGATGATCTACCTTGATCCAGACCCCTGCCAGTATGGCTTGGCGCAGGTCGTTTAGTGTTTCCTCAGGGATACGTTCTCGCGGACCAGGGCGCAGGGCAACGCCATCCGCTTCAAGGAGCGCTGCAATATCAGGCTCAAGCTGGGTGCGCTTGGGGCCTGGCAAACGGGCTCGCAAACGGTCTGACAGTGTGTCGAGGTTATCTGCCGTTGCGGTATCGCCGCTTTGACGCGCCAGTTCAGCCCCCCGATGCAGCGTGGCAATGTCCTCGACGGTTGGATCTGCGAGCCGCCCAGTTGTACCGGGTGGAAGGCGCCAACGTTTGCGCCCACCTGGCTCGCTGATCTCTTCAATTTGTGGAAACGCGTCTCTAAGCGCATCGCGCATCCGTTCGGCTGTTCTGCGCGAAACCTCATAGGTTTCCCCGATATCATCGAGTGACAGGCCATCCGCCCTGCCCTGCATCTGCAGCGCCAGCCGGACCAGGTCTGTCAGTCGGCCATACCGCATTGGAAAACCTCCATTTCAGGCAGTCTTGCGCAAACCATTCAGGGCTTCAAGCGGACTTCCGCTGTGAAAAGCCGTTTTGTCGTGTTGGTTCCCACCCTATTAACTCACTGCTCGGAATCCGATTGGATGGCTTGCGTTTGGTTTGAAGGTTTGTTCCCGGGTCAGCTCCGTCACGATAGCCGCGGGCTCTGTTATGCCGAGCAAAGTGCACCGTTTGGCCACAACCGCAAAATCTCCGGGCGTTAACTGATCAAGCATATGGAGGCCCGCAGGAGAATCGGCATGGAAGAAACGCCGAAAACAGGCATGGCGCTGCTTGAGGTTCAGCGGCAGAAAACCGACCCGCAGGCTGAAGCGTCGTGCTGTCGCAGGGTCAAGCTGATCAACAAGATTTGTGGTGCAAGCAAAGGGTAGAGGGTGGTTCTCCATCCAGGTGAGCATTTCATTCACTTGCGAGATTTCCCAGCGATGAGAGGCGCCATTGCGGGAGCCAAGCAGTGAGTCCGCTTCGTCGAATACAAGAAAGGCACTGGTGTCACGCGCTTCTGCAAAGGCATCTGCAATGTTGCGTTCGCTTCCCCCGACATAGCGATCGAGCAGATCAGAGGCACGTCGCTCCAGGACAGGCATGTGAAGACATTCTGCAAGATAGCGTGCGAACGCGCTCTTGCCGGTGCCCGGCGGTCCACTGAGGCAAAGTCCACCGGTATCAGCTGGACCGCAAGTGACGAACCGCTGTGTGATCAGGCTCAGATCATGGTCTGCATTCGCCAGTTCCGGATCAAAATGCACAGCGCTTTGCGAGATCAAGGGAGTATGGCCACCACGTACAGCCCGAGAAATGGCGGTTGCTGCCAGTCTCACGTCATCTGTTCCACCACGAGCGATGCGCACCGCGCGAAGGGCGCTATTGGCCAGTGCGGGCGCATCTTCCATGCTGTGTGCCAACTCCAAACACAGGTCTTGGGGCAGTGGTACCTGGTGTTGTTTTGCGAGTTTTTGCCATACCCGGGCCCGAATAGCGACCGGGGGTGTGCGCAACTCCAGCGTAAAGCTGATCCGACGCAGAAACGCTGGATCGCAGTCACTGATGTTGTTTGTCGTCCAGAGGGTCGGCACAGGGTTGCCCTCAATTAAGCGGTTGGTATGAACCTTTGAACCCGATCGACGCAACGAGAATCCGAAGAGCCCATTGTCGAGCCCAGGGAACAGGTCTTCCATCTCGTCAAACAGTATGATGCTGTTGCCTTGATCGGCGAGAAGCCGTTGA
Organism: Tateyamaria pelophila; assembly: GCF_019966495.1. GTDB lineage: Bacteria > Pseudomonadota > Alphaproteobacteria > Rhodobacterales > Rhodobacteraceae > Tateyamaria > Tateyamaria pelophila. Next base: position 4,662 of record NZ_JAIMIA010000112.1, read on the forward strand.
CCGAGACGCAGTTGCTGTAAACGCTCAAATCGCGTCGGCTCGTCGCCATCATCGTCGGCTTCACCAACCGCGTGGAGACTTGCGCCGAGCCTTTCGGCGAGCACTTTGCAAAACTCGGTTTTTCCCGTCCCCGGAGCGCCGTGCAGCAGAATGTTCACGCCCTTTTCCTGCCGATGCGTCGCCCCCTGCAGCAACCGGAATGCGAAGTCCCGGCTCGATCCCAAATGGTCAAAGTCTTCCCAAGTGACCGATGCGGGTTCAGTGGTGTCAAAGAGCGCACCCAGAATGTCCTCAAGCCCATGGGAAGGCGGCTCAAGTGCCACCAGCAAGCGATCGGAAGGTAAAAGCCCCAGCCCAATGAACGGCGGTCTTTCAAATTGCAGCAGACCAGAAACCATCAGTCGTCCTGAGGCGGACAAAGCTTTTCGCACCTGCGCTGGTGAGAGGCCAGTCAGATGAACAACAGCGTCTTCGACTGGAATCCGGGCCTCATCTGTTAGTGCGCTGCACAGAGATTTGACCGGTCCGCTTCGAGCAGCGCGAATTGCCAGGGCGAAGATTTCCTCTTCATTCTTTCTGAGTCCCATATGCGCAGCCAGCGCGGATATGTTTCGGGCAAGAGCATCTGGTCGGACACGCGGTGCCCGCGCAAACTGATGCGCAAGACGTTCACGCAGATCCTCCCAGACCTCGGCAGGCACACCCTTGCGTTTGAAGCGGTCGAAGTCGCTATCCCAAGAGAACCCCAAATCTTGATCCTCAATCCAGTTTGAAAGCTCCAGCGCCATAACGCTGCGTGCCGTGAAGCGCGTGGCAAGCCTGTGAGCCAGGTCAATCAAATATCTCTGTTCGTATCTGTTCGTCATGCAACCTCCATATTGACGAACCAGATATAATATCGCGATACGTCATATGTGGACGCGCCAGTTTTGGCAGGATAGTATCTCTGCGTGACGCCCGCTCTCTGGGAGCTTAAGATGGCTTATGAATTTCGCATTTTACGATCTCGAAACTACGGGAATATCGCCCGCTTTCGATCATCCTATTCAATTCGCAGCGATCCGCACGGACGCGGAATTCAAAGAGATCGAGCGGGTGAATTTGCGCTGCCGCTTAGCACCGCATATCATCCCATCTCCGCAGGCATTGGCCGTGACGGGGTTGCGTCCTGCGCAGCTGCTTGACCCGGCTTTACTCAATTATTTTGAGTTCACACAGTCCCTGGCGGAGCTGGTCAAACGCTGGTCACCTGCGATCTGGACTGGGTTCAACAGCATCCGTTTCGACGAAGAGATGCTTCGACAGGCATTTTATCAAAACCTGCAGCCAGACATCTTCGTAACGCAGTTCAACGGCAATACACGCTTTGACATCATGACCGCTGTTTACGCTGTCTGGTGTCGTCGCACTGATCTATTTGAATGGCCCGTCGATGAAGCTGGCAAGGTCCGCTTCAATTTGGATCGCCTGGCACCGCTCAATGACTTCGAGGGCCACAACGCTCATGACGCACTCGGAGACGTCGAGGCCACGATCTTTATTGCGCGCAAGATCGCCGATCAGGATCCTGATCTCTGGGCGGAGCTTCTGTCTAACAGGAACAAGACGCATGTTCAGTCCTTGCTGGAAAGTTTTGAGCCGCTTGAACTGGTAGGTCGCTTTGGTGGAGGTCCGCCGCAAGCCACAGTGGGGTGTTTATGCGGGTATTCGAGCAGCAATCCCAATCAAGCTTTCTTCTTCGATCTCGATGCAGCTGACCCATCAAAGCTGATCACCGCTGGCGAAGAGAGACTCGCGGTACAGCTGGAAGCAACGCCACGGATCATTCGGTCGGTTTCAATCAACAAGTCCCCTGCCCTATTGACAGCGCATGCCGCAACTGAGGAACAGAGCCGCCGTGCCCGCTTAATTGCAGACGCCCCTGAGTTTCGCGAACGTTTGGCTCGGGTTATGGCAACACGGTACCGTCAGGTTTCAGACAAGGCCCTTCTTCCAGTTGAAAAACGCATATTCAGCGGTTTTTACAATTGGTCTGACAAAGCACTTTTGAAGGAGTTTCAGGACGCCGATTGGCGGCACCGGCAGGAAATTGTTAGTTCCTTTGAGGATGCTCGCCTGCGTCAATTGGGTCACCGATTGATTGCATTCTACGCCAATGGCCTTTTGTCTGAAGGTGAGCGCCGCAAATACGAAACCTGGCTGCAAGAACGTTGGGATGCGCCAGATCAACCCGAGACGGAATGGATGACCCTCGACAAGGCAAGCAAAGCTATCGAGGAAATGAGAGTAGAAGCCAGCCATGATGGCGCAATGCTGGACGATATTGAGCGTTTGTTGGCAGATCGGATGGGAGCACGATAGACATGGCTGAAATCTCTTCAGAATTCGACTACCTACAAGACAAGCACCGGCAGCTTCGCGAGCAGAACCCGTCAGAACTCAATCTGCGCACTCATCGGTCGATTAGCTGGCTGAGTCGTGCAGCAGCACTGGACGATGACGATCCGGATGGCGCGTTCATCTTCTCCTGGATTGCGTTCAATGCGGCTTATGCGAAGGGCATGGGTGAGGACCCTGGCTCGTTTGCTAGAGCTGATTTTCAAAATTTTTTTGATGCACTGGTTCGTTGCGACCTAAAGGATCGTATAGCGCATGAAATCTGGTATCAGTTCGAAGGGGTCGTGAAGGACTTACTGGACAACAAATACATCTTCGGGCCGTTCTGGAAATTCCACAATGGCGCAACCGAATTTGAAAACTGGGAACTCCGCTTCGAGAACGCAAAGAAGGCAGCCCAATATGCGATTGAGGGCCATGAAACCGCAAAACTCCTAAGCATTTTGTTCGACCGGCTGTATGTCTTGCGCAACCAGCTTGTTCATGGTGGCGCCACCTGGAACAGCCAAGTCAATCGCAAACAAGTCCGAGATGGCGCTGAGTTGCTGTTAAGCCTGATGCCGGTGTTCGTCGACACAATGATGTCGAACCCAGAAGAAAATTGGGGCGCACCGTACTATCCGGTTGTGGATTGATCTCAGCTTCGAGACCTAACCGATATGCCGACATTAGACCGGAACACTCTTATCAGGCAAAAAGCAAGCGACAGGACCAAGGTATTGAATAGATGATTCCTCAAGTGTTTAAACGCAATGTATCGAAAGAGGCTGAAGTATGAACGTAAACTCACAGCCAGGCAAATTACCCGGACTTCTTGATGACGCTCGCCGCCGGCTTGTGGAAACGGGAACGCGGAACCGATTGGTTCATGTTAACCGATCAGCGAAGCGGGCCAATGCGCTCGATATCGTCGAGGAGCGGAGCGCGGACATCTACGATCTGCTGAAGGTCCAAGGCAAGCGGATGCGCTTTCTGGCGCGCGACGAAGAGGAGCCGGAAGAAGAGGCCGAAATCGATGGTCTGCTTCTGGCTGTTCAGGATGAAGACGACGCAGACCGCGAGGCCCGGTACCAAGACCTCTTTCTGGAGACCCGGCTAGGCCAAGAGGCATTGCAGCGCCGCCTGTTGCGGCTCTTCACCGATGCGCGGACCTCGGAAGAAGAGCAAGGCGTCAACATCCTTTATCTTGCGATGGGCTTTTTGCGCTGGTTCGAAAGCGACAGTTCGCAAACCTTGCGTGAATCACCACTGATCCTGCTCCCGGTTGAACTTGTTCGAGATGACCGCCGCGCAACCTTCAACTTACTCGCACGGGACACAGAAATCGTGACCAACCTGCCGCTTCAGGAACGGCTGCGGGCAGATTTCGGGCTCGAGTTGCCGGAAATTTCTGAGGATGAGCCCTTTGCGCCTGAAGCTTATTTCGACGAAGTCGCCGAGCGCATCGAAAATCGTACCCGGTGGGCCATTGATCGCGATGGTATGCAGCTTGGCTTCTTCTCGTTTTCAAAACTCTTGATGATGCGCGACCTCGAGCCCGCGCTATGGCCGGAGGGGGCTTTTGAAGAACACCCTGTCCTTTGTGGTCTGTTGGACGGTGGGTTCGAGCGGTCCGATCCTTTGTTTGGCCCTGGCGAGAGACTCGACCCGCGGTTGGCCCCCAATGATCTTATACACGTGGTTCCAGCGGATGCGTCCCAGACGCGGGTGATCGAGGAGGTGCGGGCAGGACGCAATCTGGTCGTCCAGGGCCCACCTGGAACTGGCAAATCGCAGACGATTGCCAACATCATCGCGGGTGCCGCCCATGATGGCAAAACCGTTTTGTTCGTCGCTGAGAAAATGGCCGCGCTATCGGTCGTGCATGACCGTCTCAAGAAAGTCGGTCTCGGCGACCTTTGCCTGGAAATCCATTCTCGCGCTGCGAACAAGAAGGCCCTTCTCGAGGAACTCGCGCGCACCCTAAGTGCAGGTAGAGCAGCGCCGGAAATGCCAGAGACGCCAGATGCCCTGCGAGATACCCGCGACAAGCTCAATAGCGTGAATGCTCTGCTGCATGAGCCTGTCCCGCATCACGCGTTCACCCCATTCCGAGCGATGGCAGAGATCGCTCGGTTCGTGGGTAAAGAGCTGCCACCGCCCCGCTTGCCGCGCGATGGCTTGGCCGCGATCGACGAGGCAACACGGCGCAGATTATCTGACACCGTCGGCGCTTATGCTGATCTGCTTACAACAGCTGGCTTGCGCTCGAAGCATCCGTTTGCCGGTGTTGGCACAACGAGCCTGCAGCCGACTGATCTGCAGCGGCTTGACCCAGAGCTTCGACGCGCTTTGGACGCGGTAAAGGCCCTGGAAACGGCGGCCTCGAGGTTAGCAGAGGCTTCCGGGCGACCTGCGCCACTGTCTCTTTCGGATTGCATTGAGTTGCGCGATCTGCTGCGCGCCGCATCTAGTCGGCCAGCGGACGCCAGGGATGCCACGGCCGCTCTCGTGGCGCGCGCGGATGATCCTCGACTTCAAGAAGCTCTTGGGGCCGGGCGAGCTTGGGCTGAGGCGCGCGCAGCCGCTTCTTCCCAATTCGCGGATTCCGCGTTCGACATAGCCGCAGATGCTCTACGCACGCGAATGGTGCCGGGGGTTGGGTCATTCTGGGCTCGCTTGTTCGGAACGTATCGCAGCGCGAGCAGCGAACTTGCGACTGTTTTGAATGTACCGCTGCCCAGATCACCGTCCGACAGGCTTACTCTGGTAGACACGTTGGCCGGTGTTCAGCAGCGACGGCGCGACCTCGACGACGAGGAAGAATGGCTCAAAACCGTTCTTGGGCCAGCTTGGCGAGGCGAGCGCACGCCCTTCGCAGCCATTTTGTCTCAGGCAGAGTGGCTACGACACATAGCTGACATGGAAAAATTAACCGATGCAGATAGCATTGAACAGCTTTGCACAGCGGCAGAGCGTGAAACCGAGCTCAGTGAGGCCATAAGTGCCGCAGATGAGGTTCTGGCACCGCTGGTTGAGCGCCTGTCGATCCAGTGGCCCGAGGGTGAGGGTATTTCCCTCGAAGTGCTCGCCCAGAGGCTTCAGACGATGTGCGCTGGGCTCGATCGCTTCGGCGAATGGGCGCGCCTCTCTCACTTAGCGGGAGAGCTGGAGAGCAACGGGCTAGCGCCCTTGGTCGTGATGCTGGATGCTGGTGACCTGGCATCGGAAAACGCCTTGGATGAGTTCCTTTACTCGACCGCCGAGGCACGCTGGGAAGCGGCCCGTGCGGCTCTGCCCGGGCTGAATGATCTTGCCTATCTTGATCGACATGAATTGGTGGCAGCGTTTCAGGCTCTGGAGGAAACCCGGCTGGCGGAAACCCGACGGCTCGTACGCGCAAAGCATCTCGCGCAGCTCCCCACAGGTGCTGCGGGTCAAATGGGCTTTCTGCGTGGAGAGATGGCGAAAAAGCGTCGACATCGACCGATCCGCCAAATCATGAAAGCGGCCGGGAAGATGGTGCAGCGGATTAAGCCGGTGCTGCTCATGAGCCCGATCTCCATCGCGCAATACCTGCCCCCCGGGGCTGCGGAATTCGATCTGCTCGTCATCGACGAGGCGAGCCAGGTACGTCCAGAAGAAGCGCTGGGCGCCATCGCGCGCTGCCGCCAGATCGTCGTGGTTGGTGACCAGAAACAGCTTCCGCCTACCAGCTTCTTCGATCGTATTTCTGGGTCTGAGGATGTAGACTTTGACAAGGACACTGAAGAAGAAGTACGCGCGGCGACCGCAACAGAAATGGAGAGTGTACTGACGCTTTGTGAAGCGCGCGGGCTGAATCCCGCGATGCTCGAGTGGCATTATCGCTCGCGCGATCCGTCGCTGATCATGGTGAACAATGCTGAATTCTATGATCATCGTCTGATCTTGCCGCCATCGCCGGTTCAGAACGATCCGGAATACGGCCTCGCGTTCGAGCGCGTACCGGGCGTCTATACAAGTCGGTCGCGTGGCACGGGGCGGCCTGGGACAAACCGGATCGAGGCCGAAGCAGTCGCCAAGGCGGTCGCAGAGCACGCGCGCACTCGTCCCGATCTCTCACTGGGGGTGGTCGCCTTCTCGAAAGCACAGTCCGACATGCTGACGGAGGTGCTTGAGATTTCGCGACGCCAGGATGAAGTCCTTGATGAATTCTTGCGAGAGGGTCGGTCAGAGGATGTGTTCGTCAAGAACATCGAAAACGTGCAGGGCGACGAGCGCGACGTGATTCTGATTTCGGTTGGCTATGGCCCAGCCGAACCGAATGGACGCCTAGCTTCTATGTCTTTCGGCCCAGTCAATGGGGAAGGAGGCGAGCGTCGCTTGAACGTCCTGTTCTCACGTGCTCGAACTCGCTGCGTTGTCTTCTGTTCGTTTGACCCGAACGACATCGACACGAGCCGAACCAGCCGCGATGGGCCACGTGTGCTCAAGCGGTTTCTGGAGTTTGCCCGTAGCGGGCAGATAGCTCAGCCACAGGTCACAGGAGAGCTGCCTGACAGCCCACTCGAGTCTGATGTTGCGGATGTCATTGAGCGCCTCGGCTATCCCTGTGACCATCAAGTTGGGGCTGCAGGTTTCCGGATTGATCTTGGGGTTCGGCACCCAGAGCAGTCAGGCCGTTATATCCTCGCGGTCGAATGCGACGGCGCCACCTATCACTCGGCGCTCTGGGCGCGAGAACGCGATAGGCTCCGTCAAGAAGTTCTGGAGGGTCTAGGGTGGCGCTTCCATCGGATCTGGAGCACAGATTGGTTCCACCGTCGCGCCTCAGAGGTCGAGCGTCTCAAGGCTGCCCTTGAAGCCGCGGCCATCGCTGAGGGACCGGCATTCTCCGGCGCAAACACAGGTGGCCGACGCACGCCTGTTCCGGAAACCGCAGCAGAGCCATCGGCCGAGCCCGTTGTCTTGCCTCCGCCGCCCGAGCTCAGCGCCCCCGCTTACGTCTCTACGAATTTCTCAGTGAACATGACCGTCGAACCCCATGAGGCGCCGATGAATGTGTTGGTCGACCTGGTGACCAGGATTGTGACTGCGGAAGGTCCAATTCATCGAGATTTGATTGCGCGTCGAGTATCTTCTGCGTTTGGGAAAGCAAGGACTGGGGGACGCATTCAGAGCGCATCGGATCAGGCACTCGGCCGTGCAGCGCGGGCGGCTGACATCTTCATGAATGGTGATTTTGCAATGACTGATGCCCAGCGCGACGATTGCCCAGTGCGCGATCGGTCGGGAGAAGGTGCGCCGACAAAGGCCGATTTACTTCCGCCCCTCGAGATCCGAGCTGCCGCGGGGCGTGTAATTGCAGAAAGTGGGGAGATGCCGCGGGAAGACCTGATCGTCGCCACCGCTCGCATCCTTGGTTTCGCCAAGACTGGCAAAGAGCTGCGTGATCGAATTGATCGAGCAATTCCTCAGGAGCATGTTTGAGGTCAAAAGAAAACCTACGAGTGGCAGAAAGGAGGCCAGTTTTTGTGAATGCTCTCGTTGTGTTGCGCTATTTGGACAATCACCATCTCCGTCAGATGCCAGACGGCAGGCATCATGATCCCCATGTTGAACGCGAACCCATTGGCGCATGACATCGAGCAGAACGGACCCCGGGGTCATCTGCGCGGACACCTCTGCGGGGATGCGCAACACCAGGAGGGTGTCTCCCATGCGGATCAGGGCGCCGCCTGCGCTGGACAGGGTGGCGATGGGCTTTGTGGCCGAGAGCCTGGCTCGGATTGACGCCAAACGGCAGCGCATCTGGAGTATCCGTCCGGTCCCGCAGCGGTTGCCGTCGTATTCGACAGTGCGGATGCCCTGATAGCGCGCGGCCATCAGGGCGTCCCGCCAGGCGGTGAACTGGGCGAGGTCGGTCATGCTCACGCCCCAGCGTTCATGAACCAGCCGCGATGGTCGATGAAGCCCGCCCCAAAATCCAGAATCACCCGGATCTCGACGCCGTCCACGTCCCAGCCCTACCGGCTCTCGACCTGCGGGCCTTCCGCGCCCGAGAGAAAGGCGAACTCCAGACCGTCGATCGTAAGCACCAAGGGAACCCCCTCTTATATGGCATGATCTGATCTGGGAGTATTGCGCGAGGCTGGCGTTGGTTGCTGGCGCAATTTGATGGGTTTTATGATGAGCAAAGAGCAGCGGGTGCGCGGTTCCAAGTATGCGGCTGGGTTCAAGCGTCAACTGGTTGGGGAAAGCAGGGCCGCTGGTACGACGGTTCCGATGGTCTCGGCGCGTCACGGCGTACCGGCAAGTCGGATTTATTCCTGGCGGAGCGATCCCCGTTTTCAACCAAGTGCGCCCGAGACGACTGCGTTTACCCCTGTTGAGATTTTTGCGGGGGATGCACCTGAACTACCCAAGGACGCCATCCTGAGCTCTGCGCGCATAGAGATCACGCTTGAGAATGGCCGCAAGCTGAGCGTGAGCGACGGGGCTGATGCTGGCTTTGTTCTGGAACTGGCGCGAGGACTTGCAGCATGATCCCCGTGCTGGCGGATGCAAAGATCTGGCTTGCGGCAGGTGTCACGGATATGCGGCGCGGCTTCAACGGGCTTGCGGCTCAGACCGAGCAGGTTCTGACGGGTGATCCTTACTCGGGTCATCTGTTTTTGTTCCGTGGACGGCGTGGCGATCAGATCAAAGTCATATGGTGGGATGGTCAAGGGGCATGCCTCTTCACCAAACGCCTTGAGCGCGGGCGGTTCGTGTGGCCCGCAGCACACGAGGGTAAGATCAGCCTGAGCCGCGCACAGCTTGCGATGCTGATGGAAGGCATAGACTGGCGGATGCCGCAAAAGACCTGGCGTCCCTCCATGGTGGGATAGGCTTATATTTTGCTTTGGTTTTTGCCTTTGGGGGATTCCCATG
>NZ_JAIMIA010000113.1 GCF_019966495.1 Tateyamaria pelophila
ACATCACGCAATTTCCTGTCGATGATCAAACTGGCATCCGTCAGGCTGTGGATCGAGTTTTATGAGTCCGCTGCCTAGATAAGTGTGCCCATCGCAATCGGAACATCACAAGACATATGGCAGGCAAGAGCATCAGCTTTCTGGAGAAATTCGCGCACAAACGCACGATGCGCCATTGGGCACGCGCGGCACGGAATGCAAACAGCGCCCGAATCGATGAACTGCGCGCCTTGCGCAGCAAAGCCCGCTTGCTGCGCAGCCACCTTGATCGTCTGATCCATCAGGCCGACGCAAGGTTGGCTTTGCCGATGATCGGTTCAACCGGCTCTACCCGGCCGCATAACTCTGACTGGTTCTGGCGTCCCGAACTCTGGCGGGGGCCTTTGGCCCCTGCGGGGATGTCTTCGGTTGAAACCAAATCCAGGTTGGGCAATGAGATCACGCTGTTCCATGACTGCGGGTTCAGTGAATTGACCCTGCGCCAGCTGCGCAATCTGCGCGAAGAGGATCTGGCGCCTTACGGGTTGTGTATGGACGTGTTTCACTTTGACGGTTCGTTCCTGTCACTGGTCGTGGACCTTCCACATGACGCCGTCAACGGACTGCGCAAAACTCACCTGATTGGCATGAACACGATTATTGACTCCGAAAAGCCCCTCGGCGTCTTTGCGCGCCTGAACATCCGCCACGGGCCAAACACCGAACAAATCGTGCGCGAATTGCCCATGAACGACAGAACCGAGACGATCGAATTCGACCTTGCTTACTCCAAGATGAACGAAAAGCGCGTGGAACATGCTTGGGTTGACCTCATATTTGACAACCCGGAGATGAATCAGGTGACTGTCCGCGATCTGACCTTCTCGCGCCGTCCGCGCGCTGCGCTTTAGAAAGGATGATTGCATGAGTACGCTGACCCTGACCCCGACGAAAATGCGCCACGCTGTGTGGCAAGGCGTGCTGCACCAAACCGGGACAGGCGTGCCACAGGTCACGGTCACACATCTTGACACCGAAATTCCGGATGTCACCGTGACCGAGAAAACTGAAGCAGGCCATTGGGTGCTCGACGTTCCAATTCCTGCCGAAGCAATCGCTGACGGTGTTCAGGTCTTTGTCATCAGTGACACGGTAGATGGCCAAGAGCTCGGCAGTTTTACCCTGATTGCCGGAGAGGCGCTCGGTGACGACATTCGCGCCGAAGTCGCGTTGTTGCGCGCGGAACTCGATATGCTCAAGCGCGCATTTCGACGCCACTGTGCCGATCCAGACTAGCCCCCGAGAGCCGTTGCTTCGATCTCGACCAGAAACTCGGCGCGCGTGAAGCCGGATACAATCATCAGCGTGGACGCAGGCAAATCGCTCAGTCCCGTCAACCATGCGTCCCGCGCCGCCATATAGTCTTGCATGTGTGCTCGGTCGGTGACGTATGCATTCAGACGCAGCACGTGTTGCCGCCCAAGGCCCGCAGCGCCCAGAATGGCCTCGATGTTACCAAAGCAAATCATCGCCTGATCGTATACCGACGCAGGCACAGTACCGTCGACGTCCAAGCCCAACTGGCCGGAGGTCAGGACCAGTTGGCCTGACGGAGCTTTGACCCCGTGACTGTATGCGCCGAAAGGTGGTGCAATCGACGGCGGATTCAGCGGCTTGATCATCGTTTTTTCCAATTCCTGCGTTTTAGGCGAATGCTCATACCCATAGGCGATCTGCTCGGCCCCGATCAAACACACAGACCGCAGACAGGTCAGCAAAAACACACCCGGAGGGCGCAATCGAGTAACCATGTTCAAAATCGCGGCACATTTTGAAGGCCCAAAACCAGCGGTGCGGTCGCATTTGAGTTGATCGCTCATCCCGGCGGGGTACAATATCGTAAATTTGACGTTCCGTTCTACCGCGTCGCCCAAACATTTGCATTGGCGGACCTATCATGACCAATCCCTGCATCATCTGCGTGGCAATCACTGGCAGCGTGCCAACGAAGGCCAATAATCCCGCCGTGCCCATCACCGTCGACGAGCAAATTGAATCGACCCATGCCGCGTTTGAAGCGGGGGCCACTATTTGCCACGCACATGTGCGCAATGACGATGAGACTCCGACATCTGATCCCGAAAAATTCGCACGCCTCAAGGAAGGGTTGGCAAAACACTGCCCCGGCATGATTATCCAGTTTTCCACCGGCGGACGGTCCGGGGCGGGCGAGACACGCGGCGGGATGTTGCCCTTGCGGCCCGACATGGCGTCATTGTCTGTCGGATCGAATAACTTTCCCACGCGGGTCTACGAAAATCCGCCCGATCTTGTCGATTGGCTGGCCGGCGAAATGCGCACCTATGACGTCAAGCCAGAGATCGAAGCCTTTGACCTAAGCCATATCCATCAGGCCGTTGCAATGAACCGAGACGGGCGCATTCCCGGCCCACTTTATATCCAGTTCGTGATGGGTGTGAAAAATGCGATGCCCGTGGATAAGGATGTGTTCGACTACTACATCAAGACGGTGAACCGGCTGGCGCCGGACGCCCAATGGTGCGCCGCGGGTATCGGTGCAGGGCAGATCGAAGTCAACGAATGGGCGATTGCAAGCGGCGGCCACACTCGAACCGGGCTGGAAGACAACATGCGATTGGATCGCGCGCGGCTTGCCCCCTCGAACGCCGCCCTTGTCGCACGTGCTGTGGCACTCTGCGAAAAATATGAACGGCCCGTGGCCACATGGCGGCAAGCACGTGACATCCTGGGTTTGCGCGCTGCTTAAGCCATTATTTTTGAAAGATTTTTGCAGGTCCAGAACCCAATGCAACCGGCCTGCAAGTCCTTGACCAAGTTCAACAAGGAAAAATTGAGCAGCGCTGGTTACGAATTCTAAACCGGCCCCACCTAACGTCCCCCCATCACAGAACGTGATGAGGACAAACTTGTGAAAGCGATTCTCGGGATAGTCGGGCTGCAGATTGGCGCAATATGCGCGGGTTTGCTTGTGTACACGGGCTCTGCCACCGCAAACAACAGCCAGACCTGTGACTTGGCGGCCGCGCGGGCGTCGCATGAATTCAATGTCCCGATCAATGTGCTGCGCGCCGTCACCCGCACGGAAACGGGGCGCGGAAAGGGCGGCACATTGCAGCCTTGGCCCTGGACAGTGAACATGGAAGGGGCCGGCCACTGGTTCGAGACCGAAGACGCCGCGCGGGCATTCGTTTTCAAACACTTCAAGCGGGGCGCGCGGAGCTTTGATGTCGGTTGTTTTCAGATCAACTACAAATGGCACGGGCAGGCGTTTCAGTCGATCGAAGAGATGTTCGATCCGATCAAGAATGCGCGCTACGCGGCCGAGTTTTTGTCCGACCTTCATCGGGAGTTGGGCAATTGGTCGGATGCGGCAGGAGCCTATCATTCGCGAACGCCAAAATATGCCAAAATCTATAAGTCACGTTTTGAGAGCATTCATCAGCAGTTGACCCCGATGAACGCAGTGGCGACGGCCGCACCCGCGCCCCAAAGGGAAAACAACTTTCCGTTGCTGACCGGAGCAACTTCGTCAAATCGCGGATCACTGGTTCCGCTCGCGAATACCGCACGCCGGTCGCTGTTTGCCGCGAGCGGAGGCGGCAATGGCTGAGCGCGCAATGACGTTCAGCGCCAAAGCGGCGTTTAATCCAACCGTTTTATTGGCTGTCGCGTTGATGGCGATCATCGTGATGATGATCCTTCCCATGCCCGCTTGGGTACTGGACATCGGATTGGCCGTATCCTTCGCGCTGGCGATCCTCATTTTCACCATCACGCTTTTTATCGAAAGACCGTTGGATTTCTCTGCCTTTCCAACGATTTTGCTGGCGTCTCTTATGCTTCGCCTGTCGTTGAACGTGTCGTCAACCAAGCTCATCATTGGCCAAGGGCATACCGGAACGCAGGCCGCAGGCGACGTTATCAACGGGTTCGCGCAATTCGTCATGGGCGGCAGTGTCTTTCTGGGTCTCGTCGTATTTTGCGTTCTGCTGATCGTCAATTTCATGGTGATCACCAAGGGGGCCACACGCATGGCCGAGGTCGGCGCGCGCTTTGCCCTGGACGGTATGCCAGGCAAACAACTCGCCATCGACAGCGACATGTCCGCAGGAGCCATCAGCCACCAGGAGGCAAAAGAACGGCGCGAGCTGGAACAGGCCGAAACAACCTTCTTCGGCTCGCTGGACGGGGCGTCGAAGTTTGTAAAAGGCGACGCGGTCGCGGGCCTTTTGATCACGCTGCTGAACCTTGTTGCCGGATTGATCATGGGCACCGTCGTGCACGGGATGCCGCTGGCCAGTGCGTTTGAAACCTATGCTATTTTGACGGTAGGCGACGGGCTGGTTTCGCAAATTCCCGCCGTTATCATCTCGATCGCTTCCGCTCTCCTGTTGGCCAAGGGCGGCGCCAAAGGCGCCACCGATCTTGCCGTGTTCGACCAGTTGGGCAAACATCCGGCTGCTCTGGCAACTGTCGCGGTCTTGATGGTGCTGTTCGCCCTGGTTCCCGGCCTGCCTTTCATGCCGTTCATGGCCGGCGGCATCGGCCTCGGCATCGCTGCATACATCATGCGCAAGCGGTTCAAGGCGAACGCGGTCTCGGACGCCATCGTGGAAGAAAGCGTCAACCTGCCTGCCGAAAAATCCCTCGGTGATATTCTGGAGCTTGACGATATCCATGTCGAATTTGCACCCGATCTGGTGAACATGGTGTTGGACCCTGGCACGGGCCTGGACGCCCGCATCGCAAATATGCGAACCCATGTCGCCACCGTTTTTGGCCTGATCCTTCCGGAAATCCGGTTGACAGATCACCCGGGATTGCCGACCGGTACATACGTTCTGCGCATACAAGGCGTCGAGCAGGCACGCGGCGAGTTGAGCGGCACGGATATCCTCGCCCTTTCGCCTGGAGAAGGCGCCGCCTTGCCCCCCGGCAAAGACACGACCGAGCCCGTTTACGGTGCCCCGGCGCGCTGGATCAACCCACAAGACCAGGAAACGGCAGCCCTGTCCGGCATCACGCTGGTCACCCCCACCGAGATATTGGCGACCCATCTGCTCGAGGTCGTGAAACGGAATTTCAGTCTCCTGCTGACCCTCAAATCCTTGCGCCGTCTGCTGCAGGAAATGACCAATATTTCCGATCCGGCGCGTGCGGATGCAAACCGCAAGCTTCTGGACGAACTCATTCCCGACAAGGTGCCGATTGATGTGTTGCACGCGGTATTGCGGCTCTTGCTGGATGAGCAGGTTTCGATCCGGAATCTGCCCCTTATCCTTGAGGCCACCGCCGAAGCACGCGGCCAGAATGCCCGGCCCGAGACAATCTGCGAGCATGTACGGCAGCGGCTCGGCTTCCAGTTGGTGGCCGAGATGCGACGCCCGGATGGCACGCTTCCGCTAGTTCAGCTGGCACCGGAATGGGAGGACGCGTTTGCAAATTACCAAGTGGATGCGGAACGCGGTCTTGATGTGGCCCTTCCACCAGATCTGTTCAATCGACTTGCTCTGAATATGTCCGAAAAGCTGCAGGATGCGAGCAATCAGGGCGTGTTTGCGGCCGTGGTGACCAACACGCGGCGACGGCGCTTCGTCAAAACGCTGATGCGGGCCAAGGGAATCTCGAATCCAGTTTTGTCATTTGAGGAGATCGGCATCGATGCAAGGCCTGCCCTGGTTGGGGTAGTTGCCGCATGACGGTTGCGGCGGATTTTCTGGCGCTGCTGCAAGCGCAACTTTGGATCGGCTTCGTCGTTTTCCTGCGCGTGGCAGCGATGGTGTCCCTGTTGCCCGGTTTCGGAGAGCAAACAGTACCCATGCGGGTCAAACTGGTCATCGCATTGGCCTTTACCCTGATCGTTGCGCCCGCCATTCCAGGCACACCGCCGGATCCAAGCCCCGGTATGATTGCCACTCTTGCGCTGACCGAAACGCTGTCCGGCGTCTTGATGGGCATTGGCGTCCGCCTCTTTATTCTTGCCTTGCAAACAGCGGGCGCGATTGCGGCACAATCCACATCGCTGTCTCAAATCCTCGGTGGCGCTGCGACTGAACCTCTGGCCGCGATGGGATATGTCTTGAGCGTTGGGGCGATTGCGTTGGCGGTCATGGCAGGTCTGCACATCAAGGCTGCACTGTTGCTCATTCATTCGTATGTCTTGTTGCCCATCGGCTTGATGTCAGCGGGAAGCGACGTCGCAGATTGGGGCCTTCAGCAAGTCGCATATGCCTTTGAACTTGCCTTCGTTCTTGCCGCACCGTTCGTCTTGCTCTCCGTTTTGTATAACCTGGCGCTTGGCGTGATCAACAAGGCGATGCCACAGTTGATGGTCGCGTTCGTCGGCGCGCCCGTGATCACGCTGGGCGGGCTCGTATTGCTGTTTCTGGCCGCTCCGACAATGCTGTCGGTGTGGTTGTCGGCGCTGGACCAGTTCATGGCCAATCCCTTCGGATCGGCCAGATGAGTGAACAGGACGACGACAGCGACAAGACCTTTGACCCGACTCCACAGAAACTATTGGAGGCAAGGAAGAAAGGCGATATTGCCAAATCAGCCGATCTGCAAACCGCTGCGGCGTATGCGGGGCTGACACTGGCGTTTCTGGCGCTTGGCGCACAAATGGTTCAATCTTTCGGTCTTCAGATGCAAGTGATGATTGACCAGGCTGACGAGATGTCCCGGCTGATGTTCGAAGGTGGGCCGAACGCACCTATGGGCAGCGTTTTGTGGCACACGGCGGTGGCTCTCGTGCCGGTCTTTGCGTTGCCTGCGTTGGCGGTCCTGACGGCCATTCTCGCGCAGCGCGCCTTTGTGGTCGCCCCCAGTAAACTTCAGCCAAAGCTGTCACGCATTTCCCTGCTGCAAAACGCCAAACAGAAGTTCGGGCGGAGCGGATTTTTCGAGTTTGGCAAAAGCTTTGTAAAACTGTTGATCTACTCGACCTTCTTGGCGGCCTTCCTCAAGGCGCGCATGCCCGAAATGATTTCCGTCATGCACAGTGGGCCCGGCAATGTTGTCCAATTGCTGGCCGAGTTGTGCATCGCCTTCTTGCTGGTCGTTGTTCTTGTCTCCGCCTGTATCGGAGGCATCGATGCCTTATGGCAGCATCAGGAACACATTCGCAAAAATCGGATGTCGCGCAAAGAGATCATGGACGAGACGAAGAACTCTGAAGGCGACCCGCACCTGAAGCAAGAGCGTCGCTCCCGCGCGCAGGCGATTGCCGCGCAACAAATGATGGCGGATGTGCCCGATGCCAACGTGATCATCGTAAACCCGACGCATTATGCGGTTGCGTTAAAATGGGCGCGCGAAGCCGGAACCGCCCCGATCTGTGTGGCAAAGGGCGTAGATGACACGGCCATGCGCATTCGTGAAACGGCGATGGAAGCGGGCGTTCCCATTCACAGCGATCCTCCCACCGCGCGGGCGCTTTATGCGGTGACGGAAATTGGCCACGAAATCGCGCCTGATCACTACCAGGCCGTCGCTGCGGCCATCCGCTTTGCGGATCAGATGCGCGATCGTGCACGCAAGGGAATATAGCCGTGGATTTTGATCAACTTCACAAGTTGTGCGACCTCAAATACCGCAACAGCCAGCAGAAACTGGCGGCCATACTCGAGCGGGAAAACAGCTTACGCGCCGAGCTTGAGAAATTGCGGGGCTATGTTGAAGAAACCCGTAGCCTCCCGACGGAACATGCACAGATGCGGGCCGTGGGTGCCGATATCATCTGGATGCGATGGGTGACCACAACACAATCTCGTTTGAATATCGAACTGGCGCAGGTCCTTGCCCAAAAGGAAGGGCACATCGCACAACACAAGCGCGCCTTCGGCAAAACCCAGGCGGCACAGTCGCTCGCCAAAGCGGACAAGGAAAAACTGGCCCGTCACCGGCGCGATCAAGCGCTGGCGCAAGCCATTACTCAGAGCGTGCTGCGCTGAAGGATCAGTAATCCTGCCGTGCGATCTCGATGATCAGGACATCCGAGATCTGATCGCCCATATCTTTTTGGGCAACTTCCCGAAGCGCTCCGCGCAAAACCGCCAGGTTGTTGGCATTGGTAAAGGCTCCTTCGAAACCGCCGATATTTGCATGGTCAAACAACACCTGCAGGAAAGAATCCCGTAATTTTGGCTCTTTCGCGTAAATCACGTCCTTTTGGCCCGCCGGAACTTCGAGGCTGAGGGACAGCACAACGAGCGCCGTGACCTGATCGCCTTCGACCACCGGGACGACAAACTGGTTGTTCATCTTCACATATTCGTGGTCCACATCGTTCGCTTCCTGGGTGCCTTCGGCTTCGACCGACATTTTTTCAGCGTCTTCCGACTGCTCCTCTGGAACGGGACCAGGTCGCAGGAAAATACCTGCACCAACTCCGGCACCGGACCCAACGAGCAACAGGATAAGCGGCAACAGTTTTTTCATCTTTCACCCCCTAGAATGGCAAAATGACATCAAGAACCTGCTGACCGTAGCGGGGTTGCTGCACATCCGTGATTTGTCCACGGCCACCATAGGACACACGCGCCGACGCGATCTTGTCATAGGTGATTTCGTTCTGACGAGAGATGTCTTCGGGCCGCACATATCCAGAAACCAGCAACTCGCGCAGTTCGAAGTTCACACGCAATTCCTGTGTCCCGGAGATTGACAAGACGCCATTAGGCAACACGTCTACTACCGTTGCCGCAACACGAAGCGTCAGTTTCTCGTTTCGCTTGACCGAGCCGTCTCCGCTCGAGCTGCTGTTGGAGTTGATGGCAACCAAATCCGCCGAAGACGCACCGTCAGGCAGTCGGCGATCCAGCCGTTGGGGCAGTCCGGCCAATTGTGCGGCGCCCAGAGCTTCGCTGCCACTGCGGGATCGGTCCGTTTCATTTGAGATTTCGGCTTCTTCGTCAATCTCGATCACCACGGTCATGATATCTCCGCGTTGCTTGGCGCGCATGTCTCCCCATAGCGATCCACGTTGACCGCTCCAAAGTGAAGCCTGATCGAGGTCCGTTTGCTCTTCAAAGATCAATGGCAAACTGCTCGCAATCATGGCTGAATGCTCTCTTGTCTCGACCGGATCAGAAAAAGACGGCGCTTTTCCCAGATGGTCCCCACGACCGCAGGCCGCCAGTCCGACGCACAACACCACGCCGGATACTGCTCTGAAACGTCTTTCGCGAATTGGATTTATCATTGTGTTACCTTTACTGTGCCGTCCGACTGTACAAACCCGAAGAGTGTTGAACGCGAACTGAGATTCATGATGCGGACGCGGTCGCCGATACCACCCCGCTCGAGCGCACGGCCGTCAGTGGTGATCATCAGCCCGTTTGCTTCGAAATGGAGCGAAACGATTTGGTTCCGGTCCACAAGCGCAGGCGGTCCGATGGCGTCAAAGGCAATCGGCCGGCCGGCATAAAGCGCGGTGCGCGCCTCTTGCCCTGCAACATCAGAGATGCGGTCAAACGCACCAGGTTTATCTCCTGATTTCAGAGCCAGATCAGACTCTGAAATCAACGCGCCGGGCCGCAGGGTCCGAACTGGCGTGACCACGTCGGCAAACGCGCTGTTGGCCACGAGGCACATGCATATGGCGAGGGCATGTCGCATCAGCGCACCTGCGTCATTGCGCCCATCATCTGATCGGCGGCAGAGATGACCTTGGAATTCATTTCGTAGCCCCTTTGGGCTGCGATCAGCTCCGTGATTTCGCGCACCGCATCCACAGAACTGTCCTCAAGGTATCCTTGGCGCAGCGTGCCCAATCCGTCTTCTCCCGGACTGGCGACCAAAGGAGGGCCTGAAGCTTCGGTTTCGATGAACAGATTGCTCCCCGTTGCCTCAAGGCCCTTGGGATTGGTAAATCCCGTAAGGTCAAATTGCCCGATCAATTGCGCGGCCGTATTATCCACGAAATAGGCATAAACCTCGCCATCCCCGTTGATCGAAATACTGCGCGCATCGCTTGGAATCACAATCTCCGGCGCAACGGGATAGCCATCCGACGTAACAATCAGCCCCTCGCCGTTGGTCTTTAACGCGCCGTCGCGGGTATAGGCCGTTTGACCCGATGGCAGCGTGACCTCAAGATATCCTTTGCCATCGATGGCGACGTCCAGATCTCCGCCGGTGGCCGACAAGGACCCTTGCATCAGATTGACCGAGATTGCCGCCGGCCGCACGCCCAATCCCAGTTGCACGCCGGTCGGCAGGACGGTGCCGTCGGAGGCGTTGATCGCACCCGGCCGTGTCATCTGCTGATAATGCAGGTCGGCGAATTCGGCACGGCGGGCGTTGTACCCCGTCGTGCTCATGTTCGCGAGGTTGTTGGATATGGTCTCGACCCGCATTTGCTGGGCCAGCATTCCGGTTGCTGCGATTTTCAGGGCGCGCATGTGCGTCTCCTCAGTTGGATTTCATCATCGCGTCCATCGCTCGGCGTACGCGCTCGTCTTCGGAATCGAGAAAGCTCTGACCCATTTCGTAGGCGCGCTGCACCTCGATCATCCGGGCGAGTTGGGAGATCGGGTCCACGTTGGACCCTTCAACAAACCCCTGCATCACCCGGGCGGTTTCAGCCGGTTCGTACCCATCATCGGCGCGAAACATCACACCGTTGGCACGCTCCATCGACACAGCGTCATTGGGCACCACGACTGCGATCTGCCCGACGAAATCACCATCGGCGCTCATCGTTCCGTCAGATCCGACACCGATCGTTTCGGCATTTGGCGGGATAAAGATGGGCGCTCCGCCCGCATCCAGAACCCTGTGACCATCAAATGTCACCAGATCGCCCTCGCCATTTGGGCTGAAGCTGCCGGCACGGGTCAATCGTTCACCGTCGGGCGTCTCGATCAGGAAAAAACCGTTGCCTTCGATTGCAAAATCGAATGTTCCGCCGGTTTCTTCCAACCCGCCCTGAACAAAAGAGGTCTGGCGCACGTTTCCGTGCCCCATGGACAGCGACGCGCCACCCTGGACGCTCTTCACGTATTCGGAAAAAACGACACCTTCCTGCCGAAAACCCGCCGTGGCGGCATTCGCGATATTATTGGCGACAACTTGCATCTCGCGCATCAGGCCCGATTGGCGTGTCAGTGTAATGTACCCTGTGCTGTCCAATTCAACCTCCGATTATCAGTGGAATGATGCGATCCTGAAAAAAGGACACCATCGTTTGCGTCATGAACCCCATCGAAACCCAGAAAACGACGATGATCGCGCCCAGTTTGGGGACGAAGGTCAGCGTCATCTCCTGGATCGACGTCAGCGCCTGCACCAAGCCGATTGAGACCCCTGCGACAAGTGCCACGGTCAGGATCGGGATCGACACCAGCACAGCAACCCAAAGTGCCTGCCTCAGCGTGTCAAAAAAGATCACCTCGTCCAGCATTACACCGGCATCCGCAGAATTTCCTGATACGCTTCGACGACCTTGTTGCGAACTGTTACTGCTGTTTCGACTGCAAGTTCGGTCTGCGCCAAGGCCTGCACCAGGGCATGTGGATCCGCGTCTCCCACCATCGCCTGTTGTGCAACCTTTTCGCCTTGAGCGACGGTCTGGGCAAAATCCATGACGACCTTGCCAAACATCGCCCCGCCATCATCGGTCGATGGTTCCGTCGCCGGACGGGATGCGGCGTACTTTTGCACCGCTGAAATAGCTGCTGAATCCATTCTGGATCTCCTTTGTGAAACGCCGTTTAACGGCGCAGTAATTGCATCAGGCTCGACGACATCTGCCGGGCCTGTTCGAACATTTTGAGGTTTGCTTCATAACTGCGTTGCGCTTCGCGCGCGTCTGCCAGTTCAATCAACAGATCAACGTTAGACCCCTGGTAATGACCCGTCTCATCCGCCATCGGATGCGATGGATCGTGAATTTTTTCCAAAGGCCGATCATCGAGCGACACCTTGCCGACTTCGACGGCGGAAGCACCTTCACTGCCGGTAAATGCCGTCTTGAAATCGATTGTCTTGCGCCGATATCCGGGCGTATCCGCATTCGAGATATTCTCGGACAAATGCCGCAACCGCGATGATTGCGCCTGCAGACCACTTGTTGAAACAGACAATGATTTACTGAATTCACTCATAAGAGACGCTCCTATTGACGGCCAAGGCTGCTGCGCAGGATGTTTAGCGCTGACTTGTAAATCGCGAGCGCACGATCATGCTGTCGCTTGGCATCCGTCCCGCGCAGCATTTCGGTTTCCAATGACACGGTGTTTCCATCGGGCGACGCAAAGGAGCGGTCCTTTTGCATCATGCTGGCAACTGTGCCATCGACAATACCGTGCAAGTGCCCCGACCTTGTGGCCTGCGGCATGTATCCCGCGCCGTCGCGCGCGGCATAGATTTCCTGGAATTTCGGGATATCACGCGCGACATAACCGGGCGTATCGGCATTCGCGACGTTTTGAGCAACGACAGCTTGCTTGTTTCCGGCATGGACAGCCATTGCGTGTGCCGTTTCGAATACGGCGAGGTTCTGGAACATCGGGGCTTCTCCCTCGAGTAATTTCAATCAAGGCTTAACCCTGATTCCTTTAAAAACAGTTTGCAGACATCAGGAGGATCCGATGCACCACGCTGTTCGATTGAAATCACTGCATTCACGGCTCGCAGGGCTGGAGGTCGCGCGCAGCGTCGGTCGTGTTGTCGCCGTGCAGGGCGGAGTATTGCACGTCTCCGGCCTTGATCAGCATGCGCGCATTGGAGATCGGGCAGAACTCACCCGGCGGGATGGATCACCTTTAAAGGGTGAAGTCATTCAATTGCTGCCGGAGGGAATCGTGCTATTGCCGGACGCGGCCATTGAAGGCGTCGCCCTGGCAGATCGGGTGACCCTGTCTCGGGGCGGAACGATTGCTCCGGATCAAAGCTGGGTAGGCCGCATTATTGACCCGGATGGCCAACCCCTGGACGGGTTCCCATTATCGCAAGGCCTGGTGGCTCGGCCCTTGCGTTGCGCGCCCCCCGCCGCTGCGACGCGCAAGCCAATGGGTGCAAGGCTAAGCACCGGCCATGTCGTTTTCGACACAATGCTGCCGATTGTGAAGGGCCAGCGGATCGGTCTTTTCGCCGGTTCTGGCGTTGGGAAATCCAGCCTGATGGGCGCGTTCGCAGGGCGCATAACCGCCGATATCGTCGTGATCGCAATGATAGGAGAACGCGGTCGCGAAGTGCGGCATTTCGTAGACGAGGTGCTTGGCTCCGAAGGGCGCGCGCGCACGATCGTGGTTGCAGCGACATCCGATCAGTCTCCTTTGATGCGACGACGTTGTGCCTGGACAGCAATGGCCGTGGCTGAGCATTTTCGCGATCAGGGTCAGTCTGTCTTATTCTTGGCCGATTCGATTACGCGTTTCGCAGAAGCGCATCGCGAGGTCGCCGTTGCCGGCGGTGAAGCCCCCGTTTTGCGTGGATTTCCACCATCCACAGCGCATCTGATCATGTCGTTATGCGAACGGGCTGGTCCCGGCGGAGAAGGTCAAGGTGACATCACCGGTGTTTTCAGCGTTCTGGTGGCCGGGTCAGATATGGACGAACCCATAGCCGATATCCTACGCGGCGTTTTGGATGGGCACGTCGTTTTGGATAGATCTATTGCAGAACGCGGCCGTTTTCCCGCCGTTGATGTTTTGCGATCCGTATCTCGTAGTCTGCCAGCTGCTGCAACAGCCGAAGAAAACAAAGTACTCGCGCAGGTTCGACAGCATCTCAGCACGTATTCAGAGAACCAAATGATGATCTCGGCAGGGCTATACTCGTAAACATCAACGCTGTTTCATCTGATCGTTGATACGTTGGGCCAACTTTTGAGTCTTGGGTGTATCCAGTTCCTCG